>NZ_LMCK01000016.1:148-84324 GCF_001623165.1 Pseudovibrio sp. WM33 | reverse complement strand
TGATGATGCCGGATCAATTTTGAACGCTCATTGACAGCTGAAGAGAAGACAGAAAGGCAGCGAGCAACTATCTACTTTCGTGCTGACCAACTCACGCGGGAAACCTTGGACAAGTGATGGCTTTAAGACTTCGTGGTCGAAAGCCATGAAAGCAGCTGAAGTGTCGGGAAGAACTTTCCATGATTTGCGAGGCACTGCGGTTACAAGGTGGGCTGAAGCAGGAGCAACAGTTCCGCAGATTGCTGCCCTATCCGGGCATAGCCTCAAAGATGTGGAAACCATCTTAGAAAAGCACTATCTGAGCAAAACTCAGACGCTTGGCGATCAAGTAATATTGGGAATGGATCGAGCCAGAAAGTGAACAGAACTGTAAAACACGCTGTAAAACAGTCGGGTCCGTTTTCAAAAGTACGGCTCTAACTCATTGAAATAATTGGCGATCCCTGCAGGATTCGAACCTGCGACCGTCGGCTTAGAAGGCCGGTGCTCTATCCAGCTGAGCTAAGGGACCGCTTTTGCAAGGGCGAGTGGATCGCCCGTTGCATGGGATGTTTCATAAGGCCGTTAGAGAATAATCTCAATGCTGAAACTTAATGTGTCCACGGAGATAATCTGTCAAAACGGAAATTATCTGAATAGGATGCGCGGCGGTGCTTGCGTTTGCTTTCTTCATCAACGCGGTATGCAACATTGTTGCGTGTTGCGTAGGCGACCGCTTCTTCCTTGGTCGGGAACTTCAGCTTTACCTGCTGCTTCATATCACCTGATGACGTATAGCCCATCAGTGGATCAATGGATTTTGGGGACTGTGGATCGAACTCCAGCACCCAATTGTTGGTTTTGGCTGTTCCGGACTGCATTGCAGTTTTGGCTGGATTGTAAATGCGAGCTACCATGTAACCTCTCTTTTTCGCATTGGATTCGGAAACACACTCTCCAACGCGATATACCAGTTTTCCTGTTTCTTCTCCAATTATGCCATTGGTGTCAATGCACTTGGTCAAGCTATACCGATTTCTCTTAGTAAATAGCTATAGATGCACTCATTGCGGCCTTAAGTGCAATAATTGCGCTAGCCGGTGCAATAATTGCGGTTTTATTTCCAGTATTACCGGACTTGACGTTGGGCGATTTTTAATTAAGAAATTGCGAAGCTTTCGTGATATTTCTGTGACTAGTTACTTCTCCAAAGTTTATAGGTAATTTTAACTTGAAATATACCGGAGACAAAACTAGTTTGCGCGCGAACTGAGCGTTCACTGGAAATAAAAGCGCTTGAAGGTAGCTTTAATACACAAAGTTCCTCGAGTGCTTTTCTGGTGCCCGCTCATTTGTGGGCAACACTGCCACATTCAATGATGTGCGCTCACCTGCCTTTGTCCTGTGATGAAGGGTGGGTGCAAAATTGTAGTCAGGTGTTATGCCTGCTGCCAGGTGCATGAGAAACTACGCGAAGAAGACGCGGCGAAAAAAGTATACAGCATGTCTAACCTTAGAAAAAAACCTACTCTAGACAAAGACTTAGAAAAGTTTTCCAGGCTAGAGCTGGCCGGCAATGCAATGGCACGTCCATTGGTTGCTCCTGCGGTCGCATTTGTTTTTCTAATGTTCGCTATGGCGATGGCTGGTTTTTATGTCTCTGACCATCCAAACGCTATTATTATTGTTGCTGCTGCAGGTATTGGTGCTTATCTAGCGATTAATATCGGTGCAAATGATGTAGCAAACAATGTGGGTCCATCTGTTGGCTCAAAGGCTCTTACTATTGGCGGCGCCCTGCTGCTTGCAGCCATTTTTGAGAGTGCTGGCGCTTTGATTGCCGGTGGTGACGTCGTGAAGACGGTCTCCAAGGGCATTATCGACGCAACGCAAATTACAGACTACACAGACTTTGTGAAGCTGATGCTCGCGGCGCTGATCTCTGCAGCTGTCTGGCTGAACCTTGCAACATGGATCGGTGCTCCCGTCTCCACCACCCACTCTATCGTTGGTGGTGTGATGGGCGGCGGTATTGCTGCTGCTGGCTTTGGCTCTGTCAGCTGGGGCACCATGTCCGGCATTGCTGCAAGCTGGGTCATCTCTCCAGTTCTGGGTGGTATTATTGCGGCCTTGTTCCTGGCCTTCATCAAATCCTTCATTATCTACCAGCAAGACAAGATTGCTGCTGCCCGTCGTTGGGTGCCGCTGCTGATCGCGATTATGGCCGCTGCGTTTGCTACTTATCTGGCAATGAAGGGCTTGAAGAAGATCGTAAAGATCGACATTGAGGTCGCTCTACTGCTTGGCGCAATTGCCTTTGTTGCTGCACTGGCTATTTGTCGTCCGTTAATCCGCAAGCAGTCTGAAGGTATGGAAAACCGGAACCAGTCCCTGCGTATCCTGTTTCGTTGGCCTTTGATTTTCTCCGCAGCGCTTCTTTCCTTCGCCCACGGTGCGAACGATGTTGCGAATGCGATTGGTCCTCTTGCTGCGATCGTCCACACCGTTCAGGAAGGTGGTATTGCGAAAGCTGTGACAATTCCTCTCTGGGTTATGCTGATCGGTGCGTTTGGTATTTCTTTCGGTCTGATGCTGTTTGGTCCTAAGCTGATCCGTATGGTTGGCGAGAAGATCACCAAGCTGAACCCGATGCGCGCTTACTGTGTCTCCCTATCTGCTGCGATCACAGTGATCTTCGCGAGCTGGCTGGGGCTTCCGGTGAGTTCCACGCACATTGCAGTTGGCGCAATCTTCGGCGTTGGCTTCTTCCGTGAGTGGTACACAATGAAGTCCAAGCGCCGCATTGCTTTCGTGAAAGAAAGCACTGGCATGGAAAGCTTTAAGCAGAACACTGTGAAAGAAGACGAAAAGCGCCGCATGCTGGTGCGCCGCTCGCACTTCATGACCATCATTGCTGCTTGGGTGATTACGGTTCCGTTGGCCGCAATCCTGTCAGCCGCTCTGTTCTACGTGCTGGATCTCTTCGTGTTCTAAGCAGGTTTCACAGTCGTACGATTTAAGAAGCCCGGAGGCCCTCGCCTTCGGGCTTTTTCTATGTGCGCATTGGCTGTAGTTTTATGGCGAGTATTGCGGCTTTCCAATAGAGCATTTAAGGGGCCGCAGAGCGCTAGCTTGCACTTAGGGTGACCTATTCCGAGATTGGTTGAGAGGTGCTGTCAGTGACCTTCCCTGCCCGTTTCAATTAAAAAGCGATGCTGCTGAATGAGTCGTGCGACAGTAGATGCAAATGGAGCGCTACTTTGTGCAGATATGAGGGCACAAAAGCATAAAAGACAGCAATGCTGTCTACTTGAATCTCGAAATTTAGGGGAAGAAAAAGGGAAGATGGTCGGAGCAGCAGGATTCGAACCTGCGACCCTCTGGTCCCAAACCAGATGCGCTACCAGGCTGCGCTATGCTCCGATCTCATCAACGTGACGCCCTGCGGCGTCTTGTTGAGGCAGGTATATAGGCAGAGTTTTAAAGCTTGGCAAGCGTGTTTTATAGTTTTTCCCAAATCATGCGAGAAAATTTCAAAAACTGCATCCTGCTGTTGAAAAGACTGAAATTTCAGAGGCTTAAACAATGTGCGTGAAGACTGTGAAAATTTTAGCTTTTCTGCTGCGTGCGGGCAAAAAAAGAGGGTGAGCCTAAAAGACTCACCCCAAGTACATTCCAGAGACCCGCAATCGGGGTCTACAATCGCCAAACAGAGGTCAATAACAAAACTTGAATATTGAACTCATGTTTTAAATCGCAGAAATAACATGAGTGGTCAAGTCATATTTTAAAAGAAAATCAGAAGGGAGTGGATTAGTTGCTTGAAGCAATCACGTGGCCACGCTTAACCAGCCATGCATCTGCCCATTCAGCAGACTTGCGGCGCTCTTTTTCAGAGGCCAGGGAAAATGCCTTCTCGTGGAGAGAGACAATCCAGGCTTCATTATCGCCGCCAACCACTTGCCGGCGCGCCAAGGTCATCCATTTCAGGCCGGTCATGCGTGCGGTTGTCAGTTCTTCTGTGAAGTACAGTAATTCACCAAACTTGGCCTGGGCTCCGACGTGGCCTTTTACAGCGGCAAGTTTCAGCCAACGAGCAGCAAGACGGCGGTCATGATCTGGCAGCTTATCGTTGAGATACATAATGCCGAGATTGTACTGCGCATCCGCATCGCCAAAGTAGGAGGCAGCGTAGGTGAACACCTCACGTGCTTTGTGCGTGTTCTGTTTAACCGGGCTATCGCCAATACCTGTCAGGAAGTAGCGACCCAGTTCGACAAGTGCGCTTGCGACAAATGGGGCTGAGCGTGCTTTGGGGCCATCGGAAGAGTATTCGCGCACGACCTGGGAAAAATACTGGAACGCCTGAAGATCATCTTCTGGCACGCCGTCTCCTTGCGCGTACATTCTGCCGAGCTTCCAGGCTGCCATAGCCTGTCCGTTTTCAGCAGCATAGCGAAGTGGAGAGAGCGCCTTGTCTTTTTCACCGGAGTAGTAAGCGCGGGCCCCTTCCCTCAAGGCTTGCTGAGGTGTGACATTTGCCATCTGATTGACGGCAGCCATTGCACTTGCGCTTTTGTTGGTATCCAGAGCATGTGCACTGTTGAGTGCGAGAAGGATAAGAACCGAGGCGCAGCTCAAGCTTGTTACAAGACGCGTCAACGCATTGTGGTGCGTTCCCATTTCATCTTTAAACAGAGCTTTTATCAAAGTGCCTCACTTGACCACTGCCTACTTGTCAGTGGTTCTGACTTCTTATCTTTTCATACCGTCGTTGCGTGATCAGGCTATGAAAGGAAAAAATGTCAATTTTGTTTCCAAAGGTGACATACCTTCAAATTGTCACAAATGATCTTACAAATGCCTAGCTTTCTATCTGATTGACAAAAATCCTACACAGTTCGACCATCTCTCAAACATGGACAAGGCAAACTATCCAATTTGCCATTCATGAACCAGTGTCAGTTTCCACCATTCGGGTCAGCGCAAAATGCTGTTGCATGCTCGCAACAATCTGCAGCAGATGACGTAACTGCCGTGTGTATGTCCGGTGTAAAGTTTTGGTCACAGGCCTTGGGCAATCACAAATGCCATTTGTATTTTCGCCGCGAATGGCGCATATGGCATCAGATGCCCGCTTTTGGTGGGGTTCGGCACATTCAGGTAAGCGAAAAGGCGTATGTCTGGCGCTTACCCACAAGGAACAAGAGTAGAACTCCGGCAGATCTTTGCCCTTTTCTCTCAGTCCTGCAAGACTGCCGTTTGATTCGAGACTATTTAAGCGCAAGACCAAAGAGGTACGATGAGCACGCCTGATGATCTGTTTGCAGATGTTACCAAAAGCATGGATGAGCTGACATCCTCTTCTGGCAGCACTGAGAAGAAACAAGCACCAGCCGCAAGCGCACCGACCTCACCTGCAAAGCCATCATCCGCAGGCAGGGCCGCTTCTGTCGGCGCTGAGGGTGATTACACCGCAGCTGACATTGAAGTGCTTGAAGGCCTGGAGCCTGTGCGTCGCCGCCCGGGAATGTATATTGGCGGCACGGATGAAAAGGCGCTGCACCACCTGTTCGCTGAAGTGATTGACAACTCCATGGATGAGGCCGTTGCAGGCCACGCCAGCTGGATTGATGTCTCCCTGGGCGATGATGGCTATCTGACCATTACTGATAATGGCCGCGGTATCCCGATTGATCCGCATCCTAAATATAAAGACAAGTCCGCGCTGGAAGTCATTATGACGACCCTGCATGCCGGCGGTAAGTTTGACAGTAAAGTCTATGAGACCTCTGGTGGTCTTCATGGTGTGGGGATTTCCGTTGTCAACGCGCTCTCCGAAGAGCTGGTTGTTGAGGTTGCGCGTAACCGCAAGCTGTATCGCCAGACATTCCGTCGTGGCCTTGCTGATGGCGGCCTTGAGCTGGTTGGGGATGTTCACAACCGCCGTGGCACCATGGTGCGGTTTAAGCCGGATGCGGAAATATTCGGCAAGACACTCAAGTTCAAACCCGCCCGTTTGATGAAGATGGCGCGTTCCAAGGCTTACCTGTTTGGCGGTGTGGAGATTCGTTGGCGCTGTGCCAAGGCTCTTGCCGATGAAGCCAATGGAGTGCCTGAGACTGCGACTTTCCATTTCCCTGGCGGCCTGAAGGATTATCTGGAAGAGGCTCTTGGTAAAGAGCGCCGCGTTACTGACGAAGTTTTTGCAGGTCGCACACAGGCGACGGGTAAGCACGGCTCAGTTGAATGGGCTGTTGCCTGGTTTGCTGGCGACGGGTTTGTCAACTCTTACTGTAACACTGTGCCAACGCCAGAAGGTGGGACGCATGAGACGGGCCTGCGCTATGCCCTGCTCCGCGGCCTGAAGGCCTATGGCGAGCTGATTGGCAACAAGAAGGCTTCCATTATTACGGGTGACGACGTTTTAACGTCAGCAGCTGGTATGCTTTCCGTGTTCGTGCGCGAGCCTGAGTTTGTTGGTCAGACAAAAGACAAGCTGGCCACGAATGAGGCAACCCGTATTGCTGAAAACGCCGTCCGCGATGCGTTTGACCACTGGCTGACCGCTTCTCCTAATCAGGCAAACAAACTGCTTGAGTGGGTGGTTGATCGTGCTGAAGAACGTTTGAAGCGTCGCCAGGAGAAGGATGTCGCACGTAAGACTGCGGTTCGTCGCCTTCGCCTGCCCGGTAAGCTCGCGGATTGCTCAACAAGCAAATCTGATGGCACTGAACTGTTTATCGTGGAGGGTGATTCCGCGGGGGGCTCAGCGAAACAAGCTCGTAATCGTGCAACACAGGCCGTTTTACCACTGCGCGGCAAGATCCTGAACGTTGCGAACGCTGGCCGGGACAAGCTGGTCGCAAACCAGCTGCTGTCTGATCTTATTCAGGCACTTGGGTGTGGAACACGCTCTCATTATGATGATAAAGATCTGCGTTATGAGCGCATTGTTATCATGACCGATGCGGACGTTGATGGGGCCCATATTGCAGCCCTTCTCATCACATTCTTCTATAAAGAGATGCCGGATCTGGTCAATAACGGCCATCTCTACCTTGCTGTTCCTCCGCTGTACCGGATCAGTCAGGGTGGCAAGACGCTTTATGCCCGAGATGACGCGCATCGTGAACAGCTTTTGAAAACCAGCTTTAAAAAGAATGGCAAGATTGAAATTGGCCGTTTTAAGGGGTTGGGTGAGATGTTGCCAGCTCAGCTGAAGGAAACCACCATGGATCCAAAGCGCCGGACACTGCTTAAAGTAGTTGTTGGCGAGGATGAAGTGAGCGAAACCCGCAATGCGGTTGAGCAGTTGATGGGTAACAAACCTGAGGCACGCTTCAACTTTATTCAGGAGCGGGCAGAGTTCGCGACTGATTTGGATATTTAAAAGACCCTTAATTCTGAATAGTTGCTGAGTTTTGCGTAGGTTATAACTCGGCAACCTTGGCATAACTTGAAGGAATATATCGGTTATACCGCAGAATTTATTGACAACGCTGCTTAGAAATGTAGTGTTCCGCCAAACTGGTTGGAGAAACCTGTAACTCATACGGCTTCCAGCTTCTCTCCTCAATTATCGTAAAGAACATGAAATATGTCGTTTTCCACTCTCGGACTTAGTGAGAAAGTTCTCGCCGCTGTAGAAGCCTCTGGCTATACAGAACCGACTGCCATTCAGGCAGGCGCCATCCCTTACGTTCTTGAACGTAGAGATGTCCTCGGGATTGCTCAAACTGGAACCGGGAAAACGGCAAGCTTTACGCTGCCGATGATTACACTTCTGGAAAAAGGCCGTGCGCGCGCCCGGATGCCAAGAACTCTTATTCTTGAGCCAACCCGTGAGCTTGCAGCGCAGGTGGAAGACAACTTCAATCGATATGGTGTCAATCACAAGCTGAACGTTGCACTGCTGATTGGCGGTGTTTCCTTTGCTGAACAGGACCGCAAGCTTGAGCGTGGCGCTGATGTTTTAATCGCAACGCCTGGCCGCCTGCTTGATCATTTCGAGCGCGGTAAGCTGCTGTTGCAGGGCGTCGATATTCTTGTAATCGACGAAGCTGACCGCATGCTGGACATGGGCTTCATTCCAGACATTGAGCGCATTTGTAAGCTTATCCCGTTCACTCGCCAGACCCTGTTCTTCTCTGCAACTATGCCGACAGAGATCCAGCGTTTGACGGACACGTTCCTGCAGAACCCTGCAAAGGTGGAAGTGGCGAAAGCTTCTACAACTGCAGATACTGTGACGCAGCGCATTGCTGCCGCTGACGCGGAAGACTATGAGAAGCGCGCAAAATTGCGTGAGCTGATCGAAGGCGCTGAAGATTTGCAGAATGCGATCGTATTCTGCAACCGGAAACGCGATGTAGCTACCCTCTTCCGTTCGCTTGTGCGTCATGAGTTTTCTGTTGGTGCACTTCACGGTGACATGGACCAGCGCTCTCGCATGACTATGTTGGACAACTTTAAAAAGGGTCACATCAAGGTTCTGGTGGCCAGTGATGTTGCTGCACGTGGTCTTGACATTCCAACCGTGAGCCACGTCTTTAACTTTGATCTTCCTATTCATGCAGAAGACTACGTCCACCGGATTGGACGTACCGGGCGTGCAGGCCGTGAGGGTACTGCGATTTCCATTGTGACGGGCAAGGACCAGAAAGCATTGCAAGCGATTAACGACATGATTGGTAAAGAGCTCGAGTGGGTCGGAGAGCCAGTTGATTTCTCCAAGCCTGCCGATGACAAAAAGTCTCGCCGCCGTTCTACCCGCACTCCAAAAGAAAAAAGCCGCTCACGTAAGCCTAAGGCTGAAGTTCAGGAAGCAGTCGTTCAGGAAACCGAATCTGTACCAGCTGGTCTTGAAGAACAACCTATGGTTCCAGTGCATGCTGAGCGTCGTGCTGCTCCACCTCGTCCAAGAGGCGGTCGCCGTGCTAACCAGCCTAAAGATGATGCGATTTTCCGTAATGCAAGCCATGTTCCGGCCTTCCTGCTGCGGGAAACTCGTTCCAAAGTTCAAAGCCGATAGCCCATTTTCCTGAGGTTAACCACTGGTTAGGTATATCCCATTAAATAAGCTAATGTTAAATTAGCTTATTAATTATGGGGTAGCCCTTTCCGTGACGCGGTGATGCAATCATGAGTCAAGAAGACGAATTCAAGCGTACGATTGTTTATGCAGACAGTGCGCTCGATTACATCAAGACGAATAAGCTTCCAGCGTTTCCACGCAACTATGAGCTGTGGTATTCTTACGCTTCCGGGTTTAACCGGGCCCTGAACCGGACCATCAATAAAATTCTTGCCCGCGATGGCAAAATTTCTCCTGAAGAGACTCAGAAGATCTATAACCGCTTTTTGTCGCCAAACCGTTTGGGTGAGCGCATTGACGAAGTTGGCGACAAGATCTCGGAGGAAGTTCGGGAACTGATTTCTGCGCTTGATAAGGGAACACTCAAAACCACCGAATACGGTGAAGAGCTGGCCCGTACGTTGAGCGCTCTTGAGAATGTCAGTGATCGTTCTCAGCTTTCCAAGCTTGTCATTCATCTTGCAAAACTGACCACTGAGACCGCAGAGAGTAATCAAGAGCTCCGCGAGCAACTGGTTGATTCTCGCCGTCAGATTGGCGTCTTGCAGGAAGGTTTGGAGGCGATCCGTTATGAATCGCTCACCGATGAGCTAACCACACTGAACAACCGCAAGCATTTCGATCAGAGTCTTGTGCGTGCGGTTAAAGAGACTGAAGAGAGCCATGCTCCCCTCTCCTTGTTGATTTCAGATATCGACCACTTCAAGCAGTTCAATGACAACTATGGGCACCAGACCGGCGACCAGGTTCTGCGACTTGTGGCGCTGGCGGTGAAGCAGAATGTCAAAAACAACGATATTGCGTGTCGTTATGGTGGTGAAGAGTTTGGCATCATTCTTCCAAGAACCACCATTGAAGATGCAAAGGTGATTGCGGAGAAGATCCGTAAGAACGTTGTAGCAAAAGAATTGGTAAAACGGTCAACTGGTGAAAACCTAGGTCGCATCACCATTTCAATCGGTATATCGACATTCCGGGCTGGTGACAGTGCTGAGAGTATGGTGTCTCGCGCTGATTTGGCGCTTTATGCTGCCAAGAAAGCTGGCCGCAACCTTGTGAAAGCTGAGGAAGAGAAGAAGATCCCCAGCGTGACACAGGTTGCTTAGCAGCGCTAATTTTTAAAAGAAAAATGTATTCGAGACGGCAGATCGTATGGTCGCCGTCTTTTTTTGTCGGCTGTCCAAGGCAGAAGAGGCTTTGGCACTCTCCTTCGCCTGAGCAAGCTGGCGAATTGCCTTTGCAATCCATCGTGTCAGTTGGACTTCATCCTCGATAACATTCAGAGGAACTGAATAGAAGTTTGTCGGGAAATACTCTCCGAAGCACTGATGGATGTAAGGCAGCTGACCTGTTAGCAAAAAATCTGCAACATTACTGGAACCCGCTTTGAGATAGAGTGATTTTTCGCGAACGAGCGCGAACATTTTGCCATTCATGTAATATCCGTGGCCACCAAACATGGGACGACAGCGAATATTCTTCAGAAATACCGGGCGTTTATCAGATATAAAAAAAGAGGATAAAGACATAAGCAATCACCAAAAGATATAAATATATTGAAAGCTTGCAATATTCAGTCGAAGACCGACAAGATTATTGCTTGCTTCATCCACTCACAGAAATGTGATGTGTTCTTTTGAATGATTATAGCTCGAGGCCCATCTGCCAGAAATTGGCCTCAAGTCTAGTGGCCTCTCTAAATATTCTAGACAATTTGGCGTAGCGTGCGTCAGTTGCGTAGAGCGCGCCGAGATCATCGATTTCCTTCACCGCGTCAGCGGCGAGTTCCTGATACTCATCACTGGAGTATTCTTTGATCCATTCTGCATATGGATTGCTTGGATCTAGTGCCCCATCTTGCTTTGCCAGCTCGGCACCAATTTCACCATAACCAATAGCGCAAGGTGCGAGTGCAACTTTCAGGTCGAGCATATCGCCCTTCATTGCGGTGTCGAGAACATACCGGGTGTATGCAAGATTTGCTGGCTCTTCCGGAGTTGCGACAATCTCGTTTTCAGACAGCCCCCAACTTTCGCAAAGGCGGATGTGAAGGCTCATCTCTACTTCAAGAATGCCCTTTGCGGAGGAAAGACATTTTCGCATCTGAGCAAGGTCAGTGGACTTGTACATGCCAAGCGCATAGGCGCGTGCGAACTCAATCAGGAAGAGATAGTCTTGGACGAGGTACTTCTTAAACGCTGCAATTGGCAGAGTTCCATCGCCAAGGCCCTGGACAAATTCATGTTTGGTGTAGGAATGCCACGTCTCGAGATTATCGTTTTTTAATGAATTAGAAAGAGACACGGCATCCCACCTATTGCCGTAGCTGCTCAGACTTGAGCGCTACTAGTTTTTCTGAGCAAACTTTGAAAGATCAGCTGGCAGCAGCTCTACGGATTCACCGCAACCGCATGCAGAGACTTCATTTGGATTTTTGAACGTAAAACCAGAGCGGAATTTCGTCGTTTCAAAACCCATTTCCGTTCCAAGCAGATAAAGCGTAGCTGCTGGATCAACAAAGACTTTTACGCCTTTATCTTCAACAACATCATCGCCGGACTTTGCTTCTGTTACCAGATCCAGTTCGTACTCCATGCCCGCACAGCCACCTGTTTTTATGGCGACACGCAAACCGAGTGGATCGGCATCACTTGCTTCAAGCAAAGTACGAATGTAATCAGCTGCTTCGTCCGTCAGCGATAGTACCTGAAATCCTGAGGCCATTTTGCACCCTCCATGGGCACCTCAACACTGTCGAGGTGCCATACATTGTAAGCGCTATTCGAACCTTAGAAGAAGTTCAACGCAACGCGAGCTTCGTCAGACATGCGGCTAGGATCCCATGGAGGATCAAAGGTCATATCCACTTGCACGGTGCCAACGCCTGGTACAGAGCTTACTGCGTTTTCTACCCAAATTGGCATTTCGCCAGCAACCGGGCAGCCTGGAGCGGTCAAAGTCATGTCGATTTTAACCGTGCGGTCATCCTCGATATCAACCTTGTAGATCAAGCCAAGCTCGTAGATATCGACCGGAATTTCCGGATCGAATACGGTTTTCATCGCAGCAATGATATCGCCGGTCAAACGCTCCAGCTCTTCCGCAGGAATTGCGGAGCTCTGGTTGATTTCCGGAGTTGTCAAAGGTCCGTCAGAGAACTCGCTTGTTTGTGTGTTGTCTGTCATAGGTCCTAACCAAACATCATCTGCGCTTTACGCAAGGCTTCTACCAGGCGATCAACTTCATCATGGGTGTTGTACAGGCCAAAACTTGCACGGCATGTACTGGTCACGCCGTAACGCGCCAGCAAAGGTTGCGCGCAATGGGTACCGGCCCGAACTGCAACGCCCGCTCTGTCAATCACCATTGAGATATCGTGGGCGTGAACCCCCTCAATCTCAAAGGAGAAGATCGATCCCTTATCCTTGGCGTTGCCAAAGATCTTCAGAGAATTGACTTCCTTTAAGCGCTGCTCTGCATAATCACGTAGGGACGCTTCATGCAATGCGATTTTTTCGCACCCCAGACTCTCCATATAGTCAAGGGCGGCCCCTAATCCAATAGCCTGAACGATTGGCGGGGTACCAGCCTCAAAACGATGCGGAGCTTCAGCATAGGTGACGAGACACTCAGTCACGTCCTTGATCATCTCACCGCCACCCTGGAATGGGCGCATCTTGTTGAGAATCTCTTTCTTGCCGTAGAGTACGCCGATGCCGCTTGGACCGTAGAGCTTATGCCCGGTGACTGCATAGAAGTCACAGCCAATATCCTGAACGTCGACAGGCATGTGCACCGCACTTTGCGAACCGTCGATCAGTACTTTTGCACCGCGTTCGTGTGCAAGGCGCGTGACTTCTTTCACTGGAACTACAGTTCCGGTGACGTTGGACATATGTGTCATCGCGACGATTTTGGTGCGATCTGTCAGGAGTTTTTCAAACTCATCCAGCAGAAACGTACCATCTTCGGCAATGGGTGCCCATTTGATGACAGCGCCTTTGCGTTCCCGCAGGAAGTTCCAAGGCACGATGTTGGAATGGTGTTCCATGATGGAGATGATGATTTCATCACCTTCCTGGATGTCATCTTCCAATCCGTAGGACACTAGATTGATTGCTTCAGTCGTCGATTTTGTAAAAACAATTTCGTCAATGCTTGGAGCATTCAGGAAACGGCGCACGGTTTCGCGTGCCGCCTCAAAGTTTTCGGTGGCTGTGTTCGACAGATAGTGTAAGCCACGATGCACATTGGCATATTCCTGGGTG
Source organism: Pseudovibrio sp. WM33 (assembly GCF_001623165.1). NCBI lineage: Bacteria > Pseudomonadati > Pseudomonadota > Alphaproteobacteria > Hyphomicrobiales > Stappiaceae > Pseudovibrio > Pseudovibrio sp. WM33. The sequence continues at coordinate 70,980 of NZ_LMCK01000016.1, read as the reverse complement.
TAGGCTTTGGTGATTGCATCAATCACCGCCGTCGGCTTTTGGGCTGACGCACCATTATCCAGGTAGACCAACGGCTTGCCATAGACCTCGGTTGAAAGGATCGGAAAATCTTTCCGAACCTTCTCAACGTCGTATGGAGCTGTGAAAGCCGTGTTGTCGACCTTGGTCATTCGCTCACCATATCATCGGCATGAAGCCAACTGCGTGTCATTGCTTCCAGCAATTCTACACACTGTTCCTCTTCAAATTCCTCAATAGCTTCAGAAAGGAATGCGAGAACGAGGATTTTGCGTGCCTGCGCTTCTGGAATACCGCGTGCCATGAGGTAGAACAGCAGGTCTTCGTCAATGTCGCCGGTGGTGGAACCGTGGGCGCACTGAACGTCGTCTGCAAAGATTTCCAGCTCAGGTTTGGCATTGATTTCAGCGGTATCGCTCAGCAGAAGCGTTTTGATCATCATCTGACCATCTGTCTTCTGCGCGGCTTGCTCCACAATGATCTTGCCTTGGAAGACTGCGCGGGCTTTGTCGTCGACGACAGAGCGGTAGTATTCGCGGCTTTCACATCCTGGAACGGCATGCTTCACAAACAGTGTGATATCAGCATGTTGGTTGTCTTTGAGCAGAGATGTTCCGCGCAGGCCAGCATGGGTGCCCTCGCCCTTGAACTCAAGGAAGAGTTGGGCACGAGACAGCGATGCGCCTTCATTGTAGATGAAGTGCTGGAAATTGGTTTCCGCACCCAACTCAATGCTAAGCGTTTCGATATGCTGCGCTTTTGCGCTTTCCACCTGCAATTTCAGCCAGTGCACATCTGCTTTGTCGCCAACTTTGACCTCCATGAGGGCGTTGGACTGGTAAGCAGCATCGGCATCACCTTCAAAGCTCTCGATGATGAGTGCTTTTGCGCCCGAACCGATTTCAACCGAGGTGCCTGCATAGGAGCTGACTTCGGAACCATCAGTGTAACGAACGATCTCAATCGGAAGATCAATCTTTGCATCTGCAGCGATTTTGATGCTGATGCCGCCCTGAACCAGAGCCTGATTGAGGTGCGCCATGGCGTCGTCGGTGCCGAGCTGTGATGCCAGGAAGCCGCCGGTCTGAGCAATACTCAAGCCTGCAACGTCTTGATCTGACGAGAGTTCTGGTGCGTATCGACCATTGACGATGGCGATGCGGTAGGTCTTCAGACCACCAGCACCCTTTAAAGCATCAGCTTTGGGCGCGGTTTTTGAAGCCAATGCAAATGCATCGTTCATTTTGGTGCGCAGGTCTGTGTAGTGCCACTCTTCAACGCGGCGATGCGGAATACCTTTTGCTTTGAAAGCATCCCACGCCTGTTTGCGTTGATTTGCGTTTTCCTGCGTTGTTTGCGCGAAAATTGCGTCGAACTGAGCGTTCAGGCTCTGCTCTGCTTTTGTCTCTTTAATATTTGCCGGAGCATTCATCGGTTACCCTCCAGCTCAAGCAGCTTCTTCGCCGACGTAATCAGCGTAACCGTTTTTCTCCAGTTCAAGAGCAAGCTCTTTACCACCGGTTTTAACGATCTTCCCTTTGGACAGAACGTGCACGACATCCGGTACAATGTGATCGAGCAGACGCTGGTAGTGCGTGATCACGATCATGGAGCGCTCTGGGGAGCGGAGCTGGTTGACGCCTTCAGAAACAACGCGCAGTGCATCGATGTCCAGACCTGAATCTGTTTCATCCAGAACGCAAAGAGTTGGTTCCAGCAGAGACATCTGCAGAATCTCAGCGCGCTTCTTTTCACCGCCGGAGAAACCAACGTTGAGTGGACGCTTCAGCATGTCTGGCGTCACTTTCAGCTCTTTGGATTTCTCGCGTACGAGCTTCATGAAGTCAGGGGTGGAGATTTCATCTTCACCGCGTGCTTTGCGCTGTGCATTCAACGCTGTCTTCAGGAATGTCATGGTTGCAACACCCGGAATTTCGATCGGGTACTGGAACGCAAGGAACATGCCGGCAGCAGCGCGCTCATCGGCACCAAGTTCAGCCCAGTCAACTCCGTTGTAGGAGATGGAACCCTCGGTGATCTCGTAATCGTCTTTACCTGCCAGTACATATGACAGGGTGGACTTACCAGAACCGTTTGGTCCCATGATAGCGTGGACTTCGCCTGGGCGTACAGTCAGGTCAATGCCGCGAAGGATTTTGTTGCCATCAACTTCGGCGTGCAGGTTTTTGATCTCAAGCATCTATCGTTCTCGTCTTTTCAATTCTTCAATAGGTACGAGGCAAACGCGGTGGTCCGCGTTTTAGCCCACACTTCCTTCAAGGCTGATCGAAATCAGTTTTTGTGCCTCAACTGCGAATTCCATCGGCAGTTGCTGGATTACGTCCCGGACAAAACCATTCACGATCAATGCGACAGCTTCTTCCTCATCAAGGCCACGGGCCTGACAGTAGAACATCTGATCGTCAGAGATCTTGGAAGTTGTTGCCTCGTGCTCGAACACCGCTGAGGAGTTCTTGCTTTCGATGTAAGGGACGGTGTGGGCACCGCACTTATCGCCAATGAGAAGCGAGTCACACTGGGTGAAGTTACGTGCGTTAGATGCCTTTCGATGCGCGGAAACCTGCCCGCGGTAGGTGTTTTGAGAAACACCTGCAGAGATACCCTTGGAGATAATCCGGCTGGCAGTATTTTTGCCCAGATGGATCATCTTGGTGCCGCTGTCGATCTGCTGGTGACCATTAGAGATCGCAATGGAGTAGAACTCACCTTGTGAGTTATCTCCGCGCAGAATGCAGCTTGGGTATTTCCAAGTGATAGCAGAACCGGTTTCAACCTGTGTCCAAGAGATTTTGGAGTTCTTTTCGCGGCAGTCGCCACGCTTGGTCACGAAGTTGTAGATACCACCTTTGCCGTCAGCATCGCCTGGGTACCAGTTCTGAACTGTAGAATACTTGATCTGGGCATCTTCCAGAGCAACAAGCTCAACCACAGCAGCGTGCAGCTGGTTTTCATCGCGCTGAGGGGCAGTACACCCTTCCAGATAAGACACATAAGAGCCTTTATCTGCGATGATCAGCGTGCGCTCAAACTGGCCTGTGTTCGGCTCATTGATGCGGAAGTAGGTGGACAGTTCCATTGGGCAACGCACGCCTGGTGGAATGTACACAAACGACCCATCAGAGAACACAGCTGAGTTCAATGTTGCATAGAAGTTGTCGGAGACTGGAACAACAGACCCAAGGTATTTTTGAACCAGCTCTGGATGCTCACGAATTGCTTCGGAGATCGGGCAGAAAATAACGCCTGCCTTGGCCAGTTCTTCCTTAAAGGTTGTTGCTACTGAGACACTATCGAAAACAGCATCAACTGCAACGCGGTGCTCAGGTGCAACACCTGCCAAGATTTCCTGCTCGGACAGTGGAATGCCCAGCTTCTTGTAGGTTTCCAGAATCTCTGGATCCACCTCCTCAAGAGACTTGGGTCCCTCACGTTTTTTAGGTGCTGCATAATAATGAAGGTCTTCGAAGTCGATCTTCGGGTAATCAACTCGCGCCCATGTTGGCTCTTCCATCGTCTTCCAACGGCGGAACGCTTCCAAGCGCCAATTGAGCATCCATTCCGGTTCGTCTTTTTTAGCCGAAATGTATGCAACGATATCTTCATTGAGCCCTTTGGGAGCAAGCTCACTTTCGATATCGGTTACGAAGCCATATTTATACTGATCAACATCAATTGCTTTGACCTGATCAATTGTTTCCTGGACTGCCGCCATGCTTTGTCTCCATACGCGGTTCAAAGCCGCATTGGGTACGATTATTGGACCCGTTTGCCCTTACTTAACAGATGCTCTGTCGCAACACAGTGCATCCTTATTTATACGAGGGTTTGTCCTCGTTTATTTTTATATACGGCGTTCACCCCTTCTATGTGGGCTTCATTCGTTTATAAATTTTCGTCCAAGCGCCTAAAAAACGCTCAACATCTTCTTGGGTTGTCGCCCAACCGAGACTGACCCGGATTGCGCCACGCGCCAATGATTCCGATACTCCCATTGCAAGAAGCACATGGGATGCGCCTACTTTGCCGGATGAACAAGCAGACCCAGATGAAACAGCGACACCAAACAAGTCAAAGTTGATCAGTGCGGTTTCAGCTGAAATCCCTTCAACTGCGAAACACGTCGTGTTGCCAAGACGCGCGGCATCTTTACCGAAGATGATCGCATCTGAAGAGAGCTCATTCAGTCTCTCTTCCATATGGTCTCGCAGGCGCGAAATCCTAGCATGTTCATCAGGATTAGTTGATTGCGCTGCCGCAACCGCAAATCCTGCAATGCCTGCCGTATTCTCTGTTCCGGCTCTTCTCCACGATTCTTGTCCGCCACCTGTCAGCAGTGGAATGGGGCGAAAATCGCCTTTCCCGAGGATAAGAGCACCAACTCCTTGCGGACCTCCGATTTTATGGGAGGAGATCGACATGGAGTTGCAGCCAATCATGGCCATTGAAAGCGGTTCTTTCCCTGCCATCTGGACTGCGTCCACATGGTAGAGATGACCTAAATCTTCTGTGAGAACGCCGATTTCCTGCAGGGGCTGCAAAACACCGGTCTCACTGTTGGCAGCCATAACAGATACCAATGCGGTTTCATCTTCTCCCAGTTTCTCAAGCAGTCTGCGCAGTTCACTCACCACCACGCGCCCGTCTTCATCAACGGGAATGCTTTGAACATTTTGGGCTGCAAATCGACCACCAGCTATAATGGATGGATGTTCGATTGCGCTCACAAAAACCTGGGTCAGAATATAGGGCTCGCCATTTTTGAGCCAAGTGGGCGATAATGCTGTGACGTTCGCCTCTGACGCTCCACTCGTAAAAATGATATTCGCCGGGTTGCCATCTACCAGATCTGCAATTTTGTGCCTTGCATCTTCGATGATGGATCGGGCGCGCCGACCGCTGCTGTGAATAGAGGACGCATTACCAGCTGCTTTATAGGCTTCCTGAAGAGCTAAAAGAGATTCTTCCCTCAGCGGAGCGCTGGCGTTATAGTCTAAATATGTCAGTTCGCGGTTTATTGTCATAGTTTAACACAGAAAATGGGGTTCTTTAGTGCCCTAATTGGGTCTCTATGGAAATGGAAACCTTGATATTTTCCACGGTGCTTACGATAAGGGGTAAAGAGTTCCCTTTGAGTTCGTTGAGGTCTATAACGTGCATGCGCCGAGTTGGATATACCTTTCTCCAATAGAGGCCGATTTTCAGTGTAGCCCTTGAGGTTCATCGTAGAATAATTCTAAACTGGTTCTAATAAACTTGCGTCTCGCAGTCAAGTTTAATCGACAATGATCCGGGATACCAAAAAGCCGGCAGCCATTTGCTGCCGACCAAAACAAGAGGATTTTGCAGTATATGCCTGAGGTGATCTTCAATGGCCCTGCAGGGCGGCTAGAAGGCCGTTTCCATCCAGCTAAAAAACGCAACGCTCCAATCGCATTGGTCCTGCATCTGCATCCGCAGTTCGGCGGCACGATGAACAACCAGATTATCTATCAGACCTATTACATGTTTGCGAAACGCGGCTTCGCAGTTTTGCGTTTCAACTTCCGCGGCGTGGGTCGTTCCCAGGGTCAGTTCGACCATGGTCAAGGTGAGCTTTCAGATGCTGCTGCGGCGTTGGACTGGGTACAAACCATCCATCCGGATGCACGTGCTTGCTGGATTGCGGGCTTCTCATTTGGTGCATGGATTGGCATGCAGCTCTTGATGCGTCGTCCTGAAGTTGAGGGCTTTATCTCTATCGCCCCACCAGCCAACTTGCATGACTTCTCCTTCCTGGCACCCTGCCCGTCTTCTGGCCTGATCATTCATGGTGAGCAGGACAAAGTAGTTCCACAGAAGGATGTTCAGGCTCTGGTTGATAAGCTGAAAACCCAAAAGGGTATCATTATCGACCATCAGGAAATGCCAGGTGCAAACCACTTCTTTGAAAACCATGTAGATGGTCTGATTGGTAATTGTGCTAACTATCTCGATCGCCGTCTTGGCCTGATCGGAGAAGATGCTGGTTAATCAGCGATGATTTTTGCATTAAAAAAGCCCGGTCGATTGACCGGGCTTTTTTCGTAACTCGTGTCTGGCTTATTCGCCAGGTGTCCAGGCGTGGTAGTCTCCAGTCACTTCCGGACGTTTTTCCGGTGTCAGGATGGACCCTTTTGGACGATATGCATTTGGTGTGCCTGTCAGGTTTGGAGAGTGAGCGATTTCCCACTCACGGGCGACATAACCACTCTCTGTTGGCGGAGTGTCTGTGCGGTAATGCATCCAACCGTGCCAACCGGCAGGGATCTGGGAGGCTTCAGCAAGGTTTTTATAAATCACCCAACGACGCTTGCCGTCGCGCTCTTTATAATACTTGTTACCAAAGTCATCGGTCCCGACGAACTCACCCTTTCTCCATGTGAAGAAGCGAGTGCCCCACGTGTCACTGTTCCACCATGTGAAGAACGTAAGCAGAAGGTGTTTCATGTGTCTGGCCTTTCCAGATCGGTGGCTTTGTAAATTTTCCCGGAATATGACGAGTGTTTGGGTGCCTGTCCAGTCTTAGAGTACCGTAGTTTCAACTATTCACCGGAAGTCGCTTTAAATATCCTAGGGTCAGTTATTATTTTCACAATTCTGACGCCTATTTTATGCGTTATTTCTTGGCACGGCGCGACAAGTACGGGTTTTGACTGAACTTGTCTGCTGGTGAAACATTTCCAACTTCCAGATCCTTGAGTGAGAGAGGCTCATTCTCATCTCTTTTCGTCGATCTGCGTGGTCTTGGTGCCATTTCAGATTCGGGTGATGGTGCGTTCTCATCCTTCTGGTATTCGCGCGCTTTGTTGAGCGCCGCGAACTTGGCCTGATTCTGTTCCAGCCGCTTTGCCGTTCCATCAATAATGAAACCACCGTCGTTGTTGCGGACGAACTGACGGCGATCCTTGCTGATTGATTCTAGCGATTTCTTCAAAACAGAGGATGAAATCGGCGTCACCAGCAGATGATGGGCCCCTGCTTCCAAGGCGCGCGTCACCAAAGCACGGGTGCCATAGGCCGTAATAAAGACGAGCGGAACATTGATGAGCTCGGGGATTCGGCCTGAACGCATAAGCTTTAAGAGCTGGAAACCGCTGACGGGCTTCATCTCCCAACCGGATAACACCAGATCTGGTGGGTCCGAGATCAGCATTGGTAATGCATCTTTGGGACTATCATAGACACGCACGCGCCCAAGTTTCAGGGTGCCTAAGATACCCCTTAGGATTGCTTGGGTGGGTTTTGACTGTTCCACAAGAACCACATCTAACTGAGAAATGTCCTTGCCGAAGGAGGTGTGATGCATATCTGCTCGCTAATTTAACCTAACCAGATACCGAAGGTAATTGAGAAACTATATATGATCTCTCCATACAACTACTGCGTAAAATTGCATGGGGTATACAGACTTTTTTACCCGTGAAATTTTCTGATCCACTGAATAATTTTTCCTAAAAATATCCCCCAGAAAAAATGAGCTTGAATTTGCATTTTCGCTTGGCTTTGCGGAAATGGCGGGGTTCTGCTGCCTGTGCCCGGTTTGGAACAGGTCTGGGTCTCCCCACAATCCACACAGATTACAATATTTGGTGTTCCGATCCCTCTTATGCACACAACCAGTGGACAGATCACGCTTGACGATGCTTTCCGATTCAATCTAATTTGAGGTCGAAATCAAGACGTGTTCAGGATAGTGCGGCCTCGGCCGGGAGTTCACCACAATTAAGTAGCTTCGAGTGCTAGGAGTTGGATTAACATTCACTTCCAGCGGTCGCTTTTTTTTGCCAATTGCAGCCTAAATATTGTGTTAATATATTATCAGCACACTAGATATTGTGATAGCATCGAATTGCGTGCCACTTTACCTGCGTTTACTAGGATAAATGCCAGATAGCGGATTAATCAAAACCGGCGGCGGACTTTTGGTTAAAATCTTAGCTATCGGCGCTCTTAAAACCGAGATGTACCGCGGTGACCGTCACCGGGTGCGATAAGGGGCTAAACATGAGAATTGAGCGGCGATATACTGCGGAAGGACAATCCCCCTACGCAGATATTGAGTTTTGCAACGCAACGAGCGAGATCCGTAACCCAGACGGTTCCGTTGTGTTTCGCTTGGAGAACATTCAGGTTCCTAAGCAATTCTCTCAGGTTGCCTCTGATATTCTGGCACAGAAATACTTCCGCAAAGCTGGCGTTCCGGCCAAGCTGAAAGCGGTAGAAGAAAACACCGTTCCATCCTGGCTGTGGCGCAAAGCTCCAGACGACAAAGCTCTTTCCAAGATGGCGAAAGACAAGCGCTTTGGGTCTGAGATCGACAGCCGTCAGGTGTTTGATCGTCTGGCTGGTACATGGACGTACTGGGGCTGGAAAGGCGGATACTTCGACAGCGAAGCTGATGCGCAGGCGTTTTATGACGAACTGCGGTACATGCTCGCGACCCAGAAGGTTGCTCCGAACTCCCCGCAGTGGTTCAACACCGGCCTGCACTGGGCGTATGGCATTGATGGCCCAAGCCAGGGTCACCATTACGTAGACTTTGAAACTGGCGAGCTGACCCGCTCTGCGACTGCTTATGAGCATCCGCAGCCGCACGCTTGCTTCATTCAGTCTGTTGACGATGATCTGGTGAATGAAAACGGCATCATGGACCTGTGGGTTCGTGAAGCACGTCTGTTCAAATACGGCTCTGGCACCGGCACCAACTTCTCCTCTCTGCGCGCAAGCGGCGAGCGTCTGGCAGGCGGTGGCAAGTCCTCCGGCCTCATGAGCTTCCTGAAGATTGGTGACCGTGCAGCTGGTGCAATCAAGTCCGGCGGCACAACACGCCGTGCAGCGAAGATGGTTGTAGTTGATATCGACCATCCAGATATCGAAGAATTTGTGACCTGGAAGGTGCATGAAGAACAGAAGGTTGCGGCCATCGTAACTGGTTCCAAAGTGTGTCAGAAGCATCTTCAGGCTGTGATGAAAGCTTGCGTCAACTGCGAAGGCAGCGGCGACGATTGCTTTGATGCTAAAAAGAACCCTGCCCTGAAGCGCGAAATGCGCGCTGCCAAGAAGGCAATGGTTCCTGATAACTATATTCAGCGTGTGGTTCAGTTTGCTCGTCAGGGCTACAAGACCATTGAATTCCCGATCTACAACACAGACTGGGATTCTGAAGCTTATCTGACTGTTTCCGGCCAGAACTCCAACAATTCTGTTCGTGTAACTGACGGCTTCCTGAAAGCTGTCGCTGCAGATGGAGACTGGGACCTGATTGGCCGTATTGACGGTGGCACCCAGAAGACCATCAAAGCAGCTGAGCTTTGGGAACAGATTGGTTACGCGGCCTGGGCGTCTGCTGATCCGGGCCTGCAGTACCACACCACCATCAATGAATGGCACACCTGCCCGCAGGGCGGTGAGATCCGCGCATCCAACCCATGTTCTGAATATATGTTCCTGGATGATACCGCGTGTAACCTAGCTTCTTTGAACCTGCTGCAATTCCGCAAGGAAGACCAGCAGTTCGACTTTGACAAGTTTGAGCATGCAACCCGCCTCTGGCAGATCGTGCTTGAGATCTCCGTCATGATGGCGCAGTTCCCATCCAAGCAGATCGCAAAGCTGTCCTACGAATACCGTACGACTGGTCTGGGCTATGCCAACATTGGCGGCCTGCTGATGATCTCCGGTATTGCTTATGACAGTGACGAAGGCCGTGCGCTTTGTGGTGCAATCACCGCGATCATGACCGGTGTTTGTTACGCTACGTCTGCTGAAATGGCTGGTGAGCTTGGCTCTTTCCCTCGCTATGAGGAAAACGCCAAGGACATGCTGCGTGTGATCCGCAACCACCGCCGTGCTGCCCACAGCGAGAGCAAGGGTTATGAGAACCTCAGCACCTTGCCCGTTCCTCTGGATGCTTCCAACTGCCCACAGGCTGAGCTTGTTGAGCGTGCCCGTCTTGCATGGGACAAAGCTCTGGAGCTTGGAGAGGCACACGGTTACCGCAACGCGCAGACCACTGTGATTGCACCAACCGGCACCATTGGTCTGGTTATGGATTGTGACACGACCGGTATTGAGCCTGACTTTGCGCTGGTGAAGTTCAAGAAGCTCGCAGGTGGCGGTTACTTCAAGATCATCAACCGTGCTGTTCCTGAAGCGCTGCGTACACTTGGTTACTCAGAAGCTGAAATCGCCGAAATCGAAGCTTATGCGGTTGGTCATGGTTCTATTTCTCAGTCCCCTGCGATCAACAGTGCCAGCCTGAAGGCCAAAGGCTTTGATGATGCCGCGCTTGAGAAACTGGCTGGAGCACTTGGGTCTGCGTTCGACATCAAGTTTGTCTTCAACCGCTGGACCCTTGGTGATGAACTGCTGACCGGCAAGCTTGGCGTTTCCGCTGAGCAGCTGGAAGATATAGACTTTGACCTTCTGAGCCACATGGGCTTCAGCAAGGCAGAGATTGAAGCTGCGAACACCCATGTGTGTGGTGCAATGACCCTGGAAGGTGCACCGCACCTGAAAGAAGAGCATTACCCGGTATTTGACTGTGCGAACCCTTGTGGCCGCATTGGTGAGCGCTTCCTGTCCGTTGACAGTCACATCAAGATGATGGCCGCTGCGCAGCCGTTTATCTCCGGTGCGATTTCCAAGACCATCAACATGGCAAACACTGCCAGTGTTGAGGACTGTAAAGAAGCTTACATGCTCTCCTGGAAGCTGGGTCTGAAAGCAAACGCTCTTTATCGTGATGGCTCCAAGCTGTCTCAGCCACTGAACGCTCAGCTGCTGGAAGATGAAGACGATGATGCAGAAGATACAGTTGATGACATCCTTGCCCAGCCACAGGCAGCTCGCGCTGAAGCTGTTGCAGAGCGTGTTGTTGAACGGATCATCGAGCGTACTGTTCGCAACCGTGAAAAGCTGCCAAACCGCCGCAAAGGTTACACTCAGAAAGCTTCCGTTGGCGGCCACAAAGTGTACCTGACAACCGGTGAATATCAGGATGGTCGTATCGGCGAGATCTTCATCGACATGCATAAAGAAGGCGCTGCCTTCCGCTCATTGATGAACAACTTCGCGATTGCGATCTCTCTTGGTCTGCAATACGGCGTTCCGCTTGAGGAATATGTTGACGCGTTCACGTTCACCCGATTTGAACCTGCTGGCATGGTGATGGGCAATGACGCAATCAAGAATGCAACGTCCATTCTTGACTATATCTTCCGTGAGTTGGCCGTGTCCTATCTCGGTCGCAACGATCTGGCCCACGTGCCACCGGAAGCATTGGACAGCACGACGTCGACCTCCCGTTCTTCAGCTGAAGGACAGGATGAAGAGAGCAGCCCTGCGATTGTTTCTCACGGCCTTGTTCGCGGTCAGACCGAAAAGTTCCGTCTGGTCCCAGGTGGTGATCCAGCTGTTCAGCTGGCCGGTGCGATCACAGCTCAGTCTGATGCGATTGCAACAGCCTTCCAGCGCGGTGGTGAAGCAACGGCAACAGCAAGTGTTGGCACTGCAACACCTGCAGCTGCACAGCCATCTGTCGCCAGTCAGGTCGCTCAGGCCCGCATGAAGGGGTATGAGGGTGAAAGCTGCGCAGAATGCGGCAACTTCACCATGGTCCGCAACGGCACCTGCCTAAAATGCGACACCTGCGGCTCCACCAGCGGCTGCAGCTGATTACTGATCAAAAGCTTATAAAAACAGGCCCCAAAGCTCTGCTTTGGGGCCTGTTTTCGTTTGTACGCGTATTGAGGTCAGATGTCGAAAACGTATGAATTGAAGAAACACAATCTTTGCGAAGAGGTACAATCCACTTTGGCCCTGCTGCAAACCGCCCTTGAGCATTGATTAAAAGCTCCCCGTGCCTAAAAGTCGCCTTCTAAACTGAGCCTATATTCATTTTTTCGGTAAGGCCACGAAGTAAGGGTCATCTTATTCGGTGTTATTTCACACCAAGGCGTTTTCGGATGCTGGCTTCAAGTTGGGTCAGTGCGTCGTAGATCAGGACTGCGAACAGGCCGACTATGAGGCCACCTTGTAGGACGTAGGAGGTGTTGTTTGTTAGTAGGCCTGCAATGATGACTTCGCCAAGCGTGTGGGCGGCGACGGTGGAGCCGATTGTTGCTGTGCCGATGGCAATGACGACAGAGAGGCGAACACCTGTCAGGATCAAAGGAAGTGCCAGTGGAAGTTCGACTTGAAGCAAACGTTGCCGACGGCTGAGACCTATACCTCGGGCTGCTTCCATTGTTGCAGGTGGCAGAGTTGAGAGACCGGTCATTGTGTTTTCGAAGATTGGCAAGATGCCATACAGAAACAGCGCAACAAGCGTTGGTCCGGCTCCAAAGCCCAGCATCGGTACTGCCAAAGCCAGAACGGCCACAGGTGGAAACGTCTGCCCCATGTTCGCAATGGTTCGTGACAGCGGTAAAAATGCCTTGCCTTGAGGCCGAGTAACGAGGATCGCCAGTAATACCGCGACAATGGAAGCAGCAAGTGAGGCTACAGCAACGATCCCCAGATGGCTCAAAGAAAGTGACAGTAGCGACGTGCGATCATAAATCACCGCAGCTCCGGGCGGTGTGAAGGGTGCAAATATGGGTGCAAACCACTCAGGCTGAAGGACCAGAGCAAGCAAAAGCGATACAACAATAACCCTCAGGAAATTAGCTCGGCTCATGTGTGCCCTCTGCCCTGGAACGGATCGCTTCCAGTGTTACGCGGCCAATAGGACTGCCGTTGCGTTCTACCGGCAAAGCACTTCGTCCGCTCCAGAGGCAAACAGAAAGAGCCTCTCGCAAGCTGGTTTTCTCGTCGATTGGCTCCCCTTCTGCTGCTCCGTCTTCAAGTATCTGGGAGACGGAAAGCAGCGATAACAGGCGAAGCGGTCGATCGACACCGCCGACCATTTCTGCAACGAACTCTGTGGCAGGGTTGGTGATGATCTCTGCAGGGGTACCATGCTGCACCAGCTGTCCCTGATCCATCACCGCTACCTGATCACCAAGCTGTATGGCTTCCTCCATATCATGCGTGACGAGAAGGATTGTGGAGCCGAGCGTTCGTTGAATCCGGTGCAAGTCTGCCTGCGCGCGCGTTCGAATGATGGGGTCCAGTGCCCCGAAGGGCTCATCCATGAGCAACAGGTCGGGCCGGGATGCCAAAGCTCGTGCCACGCCTACCCGTTGTTGCTGACCGCCTGAGAGCTCAGCAGGATAGCGATCCCGAAACTCATCTGGCGACATGGAGAATAGGTCCAACAGCTCGTTCACGCGCGCGTGGATCTTGTCCTTGTGCCAACCAAGTAGCCGCGGCACAGCGCCGATGTTTCTGGCAACTGTGTGATGCGGAAAAAGACCATGGCCCTGAATTGCATACCCAATACGGCGACGCAGGGCGTTCTTCGGCAATCCAGCAGTTGGTTCACCATTGATCCGAACTTGGCCAGACGTGGGCTCTACAAGCCGATTGACCATACGCAGTAATGTACTTTTCCCAGAGCCGGATGTGCCGACGATTGCGGTGATTGTTGCGCTCTCAATCGTCATCGATACGGCTTCGACAGCAGGCCGCCCGTCGTAAATCTTGGTTATGTTGTCGATCTCAATCATCCATGCCTCATCTGATTAGGGCGGGCCAGTTCGACCAGAATATCCATTGTAATTGCCGAGATAAGAGCAAGAATGACTGTTGGCAGAGCTCCAAGCAGGATCAAATCTGTTGCGGTCTGATTGAGACCTTGAAAGACAAAGGTTCCAAAACCACCACCGCCAATCAATCCGGCGATCACCGCAAGGCCGATATTCTGCACCAGAACAATCCGCAATCCAGCCAACATAACCGGAAGCCCGAGCGGCAGTTGAATCTGTATGAGGCGTTGATGGCGGGTCATGCCCATACCGCGCGCTGCATCCAGCGTCACGATTGGAGTGGCTTCCAGGCCAGCCACAGTGTTCGCCACCACCGGCAACAGGGAATAGATTACCAACGCAAGAAATGCTGGCAGAAAGCCGATACCGACGACACCCAGTTCCCTGGCACCGGGAATCGTACTGCCGACCCAGGCAAGAAGCGGGATCATGATGCCGAACATCGCAAGTGACGGGATTGTTTGCAGAAAGCTGAGTACTGGCAGAACTGCACCACGCAAGCTTTGGTTCCGGTGGCAATACACGCCAAGAGGGAAACCTATAGTAGCGGCCACAACAAGTGAGCCGAAAGCAAGGCCGAGATGCCGCCATGCTGCGTTGAAGAAGGCATCTTGTCTGTTGGCGTACTCTCTGAAGATTGACAGATCGGTCAAGGCTCCTGACCACAAGACCAATGCCGACACCACAATCGCAACCGACAACAAGGCACCGCGCATTTTGGGACCAGGAGAAAGAGAGGACAGAGCATCGGCCGCTAGCAGCAACAGGATGGCCAGCAAACACCAAAAGCCACTTCCTAGTGATACTCTGGCATATGTTCCAGCGCCTTCAAGAAGTGACGTACTGCCTTGCATCAGCAGCCAAACCAACGCCGCTATTCCAATCATTGAACCTGTAAAACGTACACTTTGCCAAGCGGATGGCAGGCCAAGGGCGAGCCCAATCAACACGCCAACCATACCGGGAATGATTGCTTCGGGTCCGGCCACGTCCCACACAGGAACAGCCTCGCCCGCTACAATACGATTGGCGGCAAGCGTCAGGAAAGGTGCGAATAAGGCAACCAGCCCCAGACTTGCGAACAAAAGCCCGGGGCCGGAGACGACTGATTTGATCCTGTTAGGCATAACTCGCGCAGTTAGTTCAGAACACCAATCTTGGTCAGGTAGTCTTTTGCAACCGAAGCTGCTGGCTCGCCACCAACTTGGATGCGGCCGTTTAGCTCCTGTAAGGTGGCCAGATCCAGACCTGCAAAAATCGGGTTCAAGACTGTAGCAACTTCCGGGTACTGCTTTAATACTGCGGCGCGAATAACCGGAGCTGGTTCGTAGACTGGCTGCACGCCCTTATCATCGGTCATAACAACAAGGCCTGTTGCAGCTACTCCGCCATCTGTGCCGTATGCCATAGCTGCATTGACGCCAGACGTACCACGAGCTGCAGCTTGTATCGTCGCGGCGGTGTCGCCACCTGAAAGAACAACGGTCTGGTCTGGAGACAGCTTGAAGCCATAGGTTTCCTGCATCGCGGGAAGAACTGCCGGAGAGGAAACGAATTCTGTCGAGGCGGCCAGCTTGACATTGCCTCCGTTTGCAACCCAGGCGCCGAAGTCAGACATAGTGGCAAGATTGTTCTGGGAGGCCAATGCGCCTGTTACAGCAATGGCCCAGGTGTTGTTGGCTGGCGCAGGCTGAAGCCATACCAGCCCGTTTTTCTCACCATCCAGCTCAGCTGCGCGGGCGTATCCGGCTTTGGCGTCTTTCCAGACTTCGCTGTCCGCCTCATTGTGGAAGTAGGCTGCATTGCCCGTATATTCAGGATAGATGTCGATTTGCTCTGCAAGCTGTGCTTCGCGAACCACCTGAGTGCCGCCAAGCTGCAGGCGGCGTTCTACTGGCAAGCCAGCATCTTCCAATGCAAGTGCAATAACGTTTCCGAGGAGACCACCTTCAGTATCAATTTTGGAAGAAACAACAATTTCAGCATGAGCTGCAACTGTTAAGGCTCCGGTCATGCCGATCGCAGCAAGAATTCGATTAAATGTCATGCGAAGTATGCTCCTCAAAGCTCTCTATTTTTCAGCACTGCATTGTGAAATTTCTATTATGGGAAGAATGTGGCATCCCTAAAAGGGCTATTGTCCTAAACTTGGGCGTTTAGCACGGAATCGATTTCGCCAAATCTGTCGAATATCATCTGAGATTTCCCCTCACTCGACTTCCTCCTCAGCCTCGAACACTCTTGTTAAAACCATAAGTAATCCAGAGTTGTGCCAAAGGCACCGCTCATATAGGTCGCCGCCTGTTCCTTCGCAACCCGCCTCGGGTCTCCAAACGGAACTTTATCCAGCGTTCATTCCGTCCCTTAATTCCCAAGGATATGCCCAGAGAAGTTCTGGCTGCAAGGTTTTGTTGAAATTGGCGCGTCAGAGATCAACAGTGATTTTACGGCTTTATTTCTGGAATGGCCAATCCAATAAATGAACTCGATTTTGGCCGTCATAGTGCGCAAGTTAAGAATTCATCTTGTTTAGAAGCAGTCCTGAAACCAAAGGAAGCAATACAAGTCTGACGCATGAGCAATAGCTGGTACCTCTGTCATGCAAGTTTGGAACTTCTAAATGAGAGCATACTGTCTTTACCTATTTCTGATCTTTTAGAGATCATTGGAGTAATCTGGAGCCTTGCAACGCAGTTTTGATCAAACCTACGTCAGGCATGAGTTGCAATGAAACATCAGTTCGTGATGATGTTTACAGGCCGTCTTTCGACCATTCTGATTACTCGCTCAGCTCTTTTAAAAAGAGCAAAGGAATACCTGAAGTTCTAAAGCCAAGCGTTGACTGAACAGGAGATCCCATGCCTGACTCTCACCCCCCGATGAAAGCTTCTGATCGTCTTGTAGCTGCACTGGAAGCGGAAGGTGTTGAATACGTCTTTGCTGTTCCTGGTGAGGAAAATCTTGACGTTCTTGAATCCCTTCGTACCTCCTCAATTGAACTGGTGCTGAACCGACACGAGCAAGGTGCAGCTTTTATGGCTGCCACTTATGGGCGCCTGACAGGCAAAGCCGGCGTCTGCATGGCGACGCTAGGCCCTGGTGCGACCAACTTTGCCACCCCGGCGGCCTACGCTTTTCTGGGCGGCATGCCTTTGATCATGATCACCGGGCAAAAGCCGATCAAGAAGTCCAAGCAAGGGCAATTTCAGATCATTGACATTGTCAGTCTGTTTGAGCCGATCTGTAAGATGTCCAAGGCGGTTGTCCATGGCAACACCATCCCTGCCCTGATCCGTGAGGCTTTCCGCGTGGCGGAAGAAGAGCGCCCCGGTGCTGTTTTGTTGGAGCTGCCCGAAGATATCGCCATTGAAGAAACGGATGAAGCTGTCTTGCACCCCCATCCCCGTTACTATGCAGTGGCTGGCGATACGGTGCTGAATGAAGCAGCTGATATGATCCGCAGTGCGAAAATGCCGTTGCTGTTGATAGGAGCTGGAGCGAACCGTAAGGACGCTCATTCCGTGCTCAGTGCTTTTGCTGAAAAGACCCAAATTCCGTTTTTCAACACTCAGATGGGTAAAGGCGTTATTGATGAGCGCTCTGACTTGTTTCTTGGTACTGCTGCACTCTCTGATGGAGACTACGTGCACTGCGCAATTGCACGCGCTGATCTGATCATCAACGTGGGTCATGACGTGGTTGAAAAACCACCGTTCCTAATGGAACATGGCGGCACCAAAGTGATCCATATGAACTACAAGGCTGCGCAGGTTGATCAGGTGTACTTCCCTCAGGTTGAGGTGGTTGGCGATCTTGCCCGCTCCGTTGCGCGGCTCGGCGATATCCTGGGCGGTCCGCTGGACTTTGATCGCAGTTATTTCCAGCGCATCAAAAAAGAGACAGACTTGCACACCTCTGAAGGTGGTGATGTTTCGCGTTTTCCGGTTATCCCACAACGGGTGGTCGCTGATACACGCAGGGTGATGGGTGATTTCGATATTATTGCGCTCGACAACGGGATCTACAAGATCTGGTACGCCCGCAACTACAAGGCTCATCAACCCAATACGGTGCTTCTGGACAACGCATTGGCGACAATGGGTGCTGGCCTGCCTTCGGCTATGATGGCAGCCAAGCTTTATCCAGATCGTCGTGTCATGGCGATCTGCGGTGATGGCGGTTTTATGATGAACAGTCAGGAGCTGGAAACGGCTGTTCGGTTGAAGCTCAATTTGGTGGTTACTGTTTTGGATGATCGCTCTTACGGTATGATCCGCTGGAAGCAGGCTCATGCAGGGTTTGAAGACTGGGGCTTGCAGTTTGGCAACCCTAACTTTGTCGAGTATGCGAACAGTTACGGTGCCACTGGCCACAGGATTACCCGCACAGAAGACCTGCTACCGACCTTTGAAGCGGCCTTTACCGCTGGCGGGGTCCATCTGGTTGATATTCCCGTTGATTACAGCGAAAATCAGCGGGTCTTGATTGATGAGCTTGCAGCCAAGGTGTGTCTGATATGAGCAAGACACTGGATGTCGTCAACCCGTACAGCCTGAAATACATAGGCAGTGTGGAGACCAGTGAATGGGAGCAGGTCGATGCATTTCTGGAGACTGCGCATAGTCTCTTTCGTCAGTGTGATGAGTGGCTTCCTGCCTTTCAACGAATTGCCATCCTGAAGAAAACAGCTCAGCTCATGGAGGCTCGTTTTGACGAGTTGGCGTTCCAGATCGCCAACGAAGGTGGTAAGCCATTGGTTGATGCCCGTGTGGAAGTTATGCGTGCCATTGATGGTGTGGAACTTTGCGTGCACGAGATTGGCCAAATGACTGGCCGCGAAATTCCGATGGATTTGACAGAGGCTGGATCAGGCCGCATCGCGTTCACCCAGCGCGAGCCGATCGGCGTGGTCGTTGCAGCGAGCGCTTTCAACCACCCACTCAACCTGATTGTCCATCAGGTGGCACCGGCGGTGGCCACCGGCTGTCCGGTTATCATCAAACCAGCTCCCGATACACCACTGTCCTGTTTAGCTTTTGTAAGCATGTTACATGAAGCCGGATTGCCTGCGGATTGGTGCCGTGCAGTTGTTTGTAATAACGAAGTGGCTGAGCAGATGATCACTGATCAGCGGGTTGGATTCTTCTCGTTTATCGGTTCTGCACGTGTTGGCTGGATGCTTCGCTCAAAGCTGATACCAGGTGCGCGCTGCGCTTTGGAACATGGCGGAGCAGCGCCAGTCATTGTCAGCGAAGATGCCCATATCGACGACATGATCCCTCTTTTAATCAAGGGAGGCTTTTATCACTCTGGTCAGGTCTGTGTTTCTGTTCAGCGTGTATTTGCTCCTCCCTCTAAAGCGCAGGAGATCGCGCAAAAGCTGGCAGAGGCTGCCAAACTGCTGAAAGTGGGTGATGCGACTGATGCGACAACGGATTGCGGTCCTCTGATCCGACCTGGTGAGGTGGACCGGGTTGAGGAATGGGTGAATGAGGCTATCGATGGAGGTGCCGAGTTGCTGGCAGGCGGAAAACGCCTGGGCCCGACAACCTATGCGCCCACCGTGTTGCTGAATCCGCCCGCCAATGTCCGCGTTTCACAACAGGAAATTTTTGGTCCGGTGATTTGCGTCTACAGCATTGATAGTATTGCAGAGGCTATTGAGACTGCAAACAGCCTGCCCTTTGCGTTCCAGGCCGCTGTTTTCACTCAAAGCTTAGAGACAGCCTTCCAAGCCGTCCAACGTCTCGATGCCACTGCCGTCATGGTCAACGACCATACCGCCTTCCGTGTGGACTGGATGCCCTTTGCAGGTCGTCGTCAGTCTGGCTACAACACCGGGGGTATCGGCTACACCATGCACGACATGACACAAGACAAAATGGCAGTCATCCGGCTTTGATGTTCCCTACAGAGTTGAACTGAGCATTTCAAAGCCCACTCGCGATCAGATATCTCGTTTTATGCTGTTTTGAGCTGGGCTCTCAGGCGAAACCGCTGAATTTGACAGCGCTGCTTTACAGCTCAGCACGAGCACTCTTAACTCAAATCTACAAGCCTTTGAAATTAAAAAAGAATGCGTACTTTCAGGCGCGACATAAAAGCTATTGCCTCTTGGTGACGGCAGGAGTAAATGCTCGGCCCCAGCTTTGGTCATTCGAAGCATATATATTTGTTTTGCTTAGAACCATCCTGAGTTGGACACATTGTTTTAAGAGGCCGTCTACACAACTGAGATAGCTTTGCTTTGAAAAATGCAGTCCTCGTCACTCGTGCGCCCTTTTTTTGCATTTTTCGGCGCTTGTTGAAGCACGTGATGAGAATAAAGCACAAGTTTAATCCTCCTGTTTTTATCAGCTCCATATCGCTGATTTTTCTGCTCCTGATTACAGCAGTTATCTGGCCAGAAGGCTCTCAGAGGTTTTACAGCAACATTCAGGATTGGATCGAAACTAATACTGGTTGGCTCTATATTCTGGCAGTTGCGATTTTTCTGCTGTTCATCCTTTTCATCATGGTGAGCCGGTTTGGCGATATCAAACTGGGTCCTGACCATGCCGAGCCCGATTATGCTTACAAAAGCTGGTTCGCCATGCTGTTTTCAGCGGGTATGGGCATCGGACTGGTTTTCTTTGGGGTCGCTGAGCCGATCATGCACTTCATGTCGCCCCCTGGCATGGAAGGGCAAACCATCGAAGCTGCTCGTGAGGCAATGAAGATCACCATGTTCCACTGGGGCCTGCATGCCTGGGCAATCTATGGAGTGGTGGCTTTATCACTGGCGTATTTCACTTATCGCCACCAACTGCCTTTGTTGCCACGGTCTGCACTTTACCCGCTGATTGGTGAGAAGATTTATGGCCCGATTGGTCATGCAGTTGATACATTCGCGGTATTGGGCACTTTGTTCGGTGTTTCTACCTCACTCGGTTACGGTGCGTTTCAGGTGAATGCTGGTCTGAACTACCTGTTTGATGTGCCAGTATCGACAACCTCTCAGATTGTTCTGATTGTGCTTATCTCCAGCATGGCAACGGCTTCGGTTTTTTCCGGCCTTGATCGCGGGGTGAAGCGTCTTTCTGAAACCAACCTCATTTTGGCTGTATGCATCATGTTGCTGGTCTTGATTGTTGGACCAACCGTCACCCTGCTCCAAACTGCTGTGCAAAATGCTGGTGCCTATATGGGCGACCTGATCCATAAGACCTTCAACCTTTACGCCTATGACCGAAAAGATGACTGGCTGGGTGGTTGGACGCTGCTCTATTGGGGCTGGTGGATTTCGTGGTCACCTTTTGTGGGCACTTTTATCGCACGTGTTTCGCGTGGTCGGTCCATTCGCGAGTTTCTCGTTGGACTATTGTTTGTGCCGACAGGGTTCAGTCTGATCTGGTTCACAATCTTTGGCAACACAGGTATCGATCTGATCCTCCATGGCGGAGCTGATAACCTTGCAGAAGCAGTTTCGACTGACGTGTCTCTGGCTCTGTTTAAATTTTTTGAATACATGCCATTTTCATCAGTGCTCTCCATGCTAGGCGTTGTGCTGGTGGTCGTCTTCTTTGTAACCTCTTCCGACTCCGGTTCCTTGGTCATTGACAGTTTAACCTCCGGCGGTGACATCAACTCACCTGTCTGGCAGCGCGTTTTCTGGGCTGTGCTACAGGGGGCTGTTGCAATTGTGCTGTTATCGGCAGGTGGGCTTGGGGCATTGCAAACTGCAACAATTGCCAGTGCGCTGCCCTTCCTCATTGTTATGCTGCTCATGTGCTTTGGCCTTTACAAAGCCTTGCAAGATGACGCTTTGCGCACCAAAAACCTGCAAATGCACCACACCACCGTTCAATACACAAAGAGCACAGTGGATTGGCGGCAACGCATCGGAACTCTGACTGAAAACGCGACTTTGAAAGACGCACGCCACTTCATGGCCACTGTCGGCAAACCCGCTTTGGAAAAAGTACAGGCTGAGTTTGAAAAGCGCGGTTTCAACGCCACGTTGACCGGCTCAAAGAACTATCGTTTGACCATTGAACAGTCTGAAGAGACCGTCTTTGTTTACGGCTTGCGAAAACGCTATTTCACAACAGCATTAGCCATCGGCCCCGGCCATCTCATCGACGAAGATGAAAATGAAGACGAGACCGAAGAAGAAGGCACCAACTATTACCGCGTCGAGGTGTTCCTTGCCCAAGGCGGTCAGGAGTACGACGTGCTCGGCTACACCGAAGAACAGCTGATAGCGGACGTCGTCACACAATACGAACGCTTCATGCAGTACCTGCACTTGTCGCAGTCAGAATTGCTTTGATCTAAAGAGACCGTCTTCGAGCAATAAGTTCGAAGACGGTCTCTCTTAAATGCTTGGTAGGCTTCGCAGCTTTGGCTCTAGCGAATATCTTCCCTGCTGAGACCATTTTGGTAACGCTGCTTCATTACTCAGCTTCCGATAGGTAAACATTTTCATCACACCTCTGTGAGCTATGCCTATCGGCACAATCACCTATTGCAACCTGTTCTAATGTTTTCCGCAGACACAAGGCCGTGGACGGCGGCAAGACATAGGGCGGAAAACTATGGTTGATACGAGTGAAGTATCGAAACTCGTCACGGAAGTGAGTGACTTATTCGTTGATGCATCCGTGTTTGCGGATCCGGCAAGAGACAGTTGGCTGTTTCAGTTCACTTCAGGTTTGGACGTGATTGCGACGCTGGAAGAAGACCGGCATGCCCTCGCTATCAGTGCGGAGTTGGGTATTTTACCAGAAGAAAACCGGGTTGATCTGCTGGGGTACTTTTTAAAGGTCAATCAGTCTTGGGCGGGCACCGGCAGCCTGCGGTTTGCAATGTTGGCAGATACAGATAAGACCATCACCCTCCTCTGGGATATTCCGATGAATGGGTTGGCTCGCCACGACCTTTTTGCTGCCCTTTCTGAGTTTGCAGAACGCGCGCAGGGTTGGAGGGAGCTTTTGAAAGCTGGCGTTCTCCTCACACAGGAGCTCGCTACAGAAATTCCCCAAAACTCTCTAAAAATCTGATCTCATAAGAACGAGGGCTTCCCCCATGACCATCCCGCAAGTGACTTCTGCGACACCAACAATTGCTCCTGCCAACATCCCACCACAGGCTGACACAACAAGCAGTCCAGCGTCGAGCACTACCCACCCTGCGCTGCAATCCCACCAACAAAAAGCGGTTGAAACCCAGTCTTCTGTTAAAGATCAACTCGCAACGACGCAAGGAAACGCTGGTGCTGATAAATCACTATATGATCTGATTTGTGTCGGGCGAGGCACATCGGCAGCAGCCTACCTCACCAGCCTGAAACGGTGTGATTGCTCTATTGTTGCGGACAGCACAAAGAACAACGTGCTTGTGGTTGGCAAAAATGATCCATGGGCCGGTGCACGAGGCTATGAGAAAGGCCATTACACTCAGTGCATCAACCAGGCACAACAGCTTGTGAACCCTGGCGATGAACCAATTGCATCCTCCAGTCTGGACCCGGTTGACAGACAGGAATGGTCTCAGCTCAATGCGCAACGCATCGATCAGGTCTCTGGTGGGAACATCCTTGATGCCGAAGTCCGCCAGATCAGCCGAGACAGCGAGACTGGTCTTTTTAAGGTGCAGACTGATGCAGATAGCGAGCCGCTTCTGGCCAAGAAGGTCGTCCTTGCTACAGGCGCCGGCATTGAACGCTCAGACTACGAGTACCACCACGTCCCACCGGAAGTTGCTGATTTTAGAAAATCTGGTCACCCCAATGCTGCAAACTGTCTGGATCTGGATCAGTTCCAGCGTAACGAAGCAGGCACACGAGACCTGACCGGACGTGTTGTGGCTGTTATGGGTCCGAATGCGGGCACAGATGCGATTATGGAGCTTTCAACACGCGGTGTTGATAAGGAAAACATCTTCTGGATGATGCAGCCCCATCAAAAGCCTGGCGTGGCACTGACATGGGATGTGCGCTCTGTTGGTATTGAGGCCACCTTTACGGCACAGGAAGCAGGTAATGACCGTTCTGATGGTGGCACTGTATTCCGTTATCAGCAGATCAACAAAGTCTCTGCGGGTGAAAATCGCCCCTTGACCATCAGCACAGATGGTGGAGACTTTGAAGCAGATTACCTGGTCTATGCAGTCGGTCAGCGTGGCGGCGGAATCAGCAGAACCGAAGTGGTTGAAGGGGCGGCTAAGAAAGTCCCGCTCCTTGAAAGAGAACTGGCCTCTCAATTGCAACCAGTCTACGACGTCAACCAGCGTTTCAGTGACCTCTCTTCCGGTGGGGCCTGGCAGCACGTGGTGGGTCTGGAAGTGGCAGGTACGACCAAGACTGAAGGTCTGGAAGTGGTCGGCGCTGCTGCGATGCAGTCCAGCCGTGGGATCCAACACAATTATCTTGATGCAGATTACAGCTCGCAGCTCAAAACTGTCCTTGAGAACAATCCTGAGTTCCGCTCTTTGGCCACAGAACATTTTCCGGCTCTGTTGGATGCAAAGCCATTTGAGCAACTTCTGAAGCCAGATTCCGGTTTGAAAAAAACGGGCGAATATGAGGATCAGAAGGCAGCACTGTTAAGCGCACTCAAAGCAAACGATGCTGAGCAATCTCTGAGTAACGTTAATGAGCTGCTGTATACCTTTGATTTACGGAGCAAAGCGGCAAACGATCTAGGTGGCGCGGCTAAACCAATCCGCGTGTCAGACCTGCTGGCGCAAGGCTTGAGCCGCACACAGCCCGCAACCGTTGCAGACCCACGCCTGATTGGTGGAGCACAGCTGAACATTGCGGCCCAGACTGAAAGCTTTAAACCACAGCAGATCACGACACCGGGTGGCATCAACTTCAACGAAGATCAGCAGACCGTTGCCCTTTATGTGGCTCAAAACTATCCGGACATCCCTGCGGACAAAGCCAATGAGTTCGTCGCCAGCGTGATCGCGCAACGCACAGATGGCAACCACTTACGCGGTTTCACGCCGGAAGAACGCGCCCAGTTTGAAACTGAGTTGCAGGGGCTTTCTGAGTAAGGCCTGAGTTCATCAAACCGCTGATTGCTCGTTCATAGTCTGTTTGGTGCAGACGTGACCGCACAACGCAGCATGTTCATTTCAATTAAGTCAGGACGAGGATGAGCACCTTTCGTGAGCGAAAGGCTCATCAGTCCTGCAAGTTCTGAGAGGAAACCAGAATGCCAGTCACACTTGCCACATCAACACCGCAGGTACAAGAAAACCTACAGAATACAGTGTGCTCAAGCTCTACCGATAAGAGCATAAAGCTGCCAGATTATCAGGAACGGCGCCTGAATGATGTTGGAATTACGGTCAAGTACAATGCAGAACTCCCAAGTCAGAAAGTAGAGAGCTCTTTAAAGGCTGTATCGATACACCGTGTGGTCAACCATAAAGTTGCTGTCACGACCAATGCTCTTCATAGCATCATCCCTCCGGGGAGTGATGTGGTTATTAATCGAAGTGCCCCACACATTACACCGGCTTCTCCTTCACAAACGGTCGCGGGCACTCACCAGAGTATCTTGGAGACGAAAACATCATTGTCTTCGCTCCCAGATAGCGCCTTTTCTGTTATCGAAGGGACATGGCATGATGCAAACACAGTCAGCATCGCCGCGCCTGGAAACGTGTTTGGAGCATCTGGACGTCTTTCCTGCACAGATGTTTTACTGGAAATTCCGATGGTAACGGAGTTATCGCCTGCATTCGAAGATGTAACGCAAGCCTTTGGCGTGAAAGTCTTTGATAAAGGCGAAACCGTTCCAGTGAAGTTCGACAAATGTGATCTCAACGTCGTTGAATACCAAATTACACCAGCTAACCACCAATACTCTCTCGAAGAAGCCAATGGGTTTTTCGTCGAAAGACATGAGTTCCCTCATATCTTTATGGCTTCGTCAGATCAGGACGAGATCGTTATTACCGTGGGTAAACAGATCAAAGACGACCAATTTGCGCTGGCCAATATTAAAGTTCCGGATGGCAAAGCAATTATGCTTCCGGGTGGAACCATTCACACAGACAGTTTGTCACGAGGAAACATCGTAATCATGCTCACCGAATGTGTGGGGGCGGATACGGTACTCATGCACGACAAAGATAGCCAACCTATCACGTTGCGAATAGACAGCTCAGAACGCATCGGTCTTGCTGAGTGGCATCTGTAAAAAGACTGCAATGCCATTTGATTGGAGGATTTCTTTCAAATGGCATTTCCCTATGCACTTGTTCTCTAGATCTCAGAAATTAGGCGCGTAGAATAGACTTTTTGATAGTGAACTATTATTTTACAGCCTAATCAACATAAGCGATCTCTCTGGTCGATTTGATCCTTTACCATTTAAATTACAGTCTCAAATTTTCTGCACTCAGAACTGAGAATTTCTGGCTTTTCTAACCTGTGCTACAGCTACCACTTGTTTTTTGCTGCGTCAGGGAAGTTGGAAAATGATCAATTTCGATGCTCTCAGAGACTCCAATACTCGTATAACTCCTTTCCAGTATCTGGTGGGGAGAAATGTACTGACCCAAAAGCAAGCTGCTGATGTTCGTCGTGATTATCCTGACATCAAACAGACTGGGTATCTTCCTTTATCTAAACTTGAATCGACTGGTGCATTCAAGCAACTTGTAGATGATCTTTATAAACCTGAACTGGCTGAAATTCTTTCGGAAAAACTCAGTTTGGATCTAATGGACAAGCCCCGAATGATCACAGTCCGACGTTTGTCCAAACACGGTGATGGCCGTATTCACAACGATTCCAAATCCAAGATCTGCACCATGCTCATCTATCTCAATGAAGACTGGGATGACGCCGCCGGAGGTGCCATTCGTGCGCTCAATGGAGACACCGATATGGGCGATTATGCGGAGGAAGTCTCTCCGCTTGCTGGGAACGTGTTTGCATTCAAACGTTCAGAAACAAGCTGGCACGGCCATCCTTCGTTCAAAGGCGAACGCTATGTGGTGCAAGTAACGTTTCTCATCTCTGAAGAGGAATTAGCACGGAAAGAGAAACGCGGCGGCTTCCAAACTATGCTTAAACGCTTGTTGCGGATCAATTAGGCAAGAAAACAAGACAAATTGTTTGCAGTCAAACGCTGGACAGCAAGATGCTTGTTTCGCTGTTCATGACGCCTTCGATCAGGCGGACTTCGCGCAGGACGCGGTCGAACTCTGAGAGGTTTTCGACGCGGATGTCTGTGACCAGATCCCATTTGCCGCTTGTGGTGTGGAGGACTTGTAGTTCAGGCAGACCACGCAGTTTGCGGATGACCTGGGTGGTGTTTCGTCCCATCACTTCGATCATCATGACAGCTCTGATTTCGCCGCTGTCATAATCTTCTCGCACTCGTGCCGTAAAACCAAGCAGAGCCCCTGTTTCCAGCAAGCGGTCCATGCGTGTTTGTACAGTTGCGCGTGAGACGCCCATAATCTGTGAGAGTTTGGAGACTGGAGCACGGCCATCCAAACGCAGAAGGCTGATTAATTGCCTGTCGAGCTCATCATAAATATGTTTCGCTGTATGGTTTTGCTTCATAAGTGCTCTCAACCAATAAGTTTAGCAATAATATAAAATTTGCCTAGCAATCTGTCAAAAACTATCTCTCATATTTAGCAAGATTGATATGTTTTTTGCAATTTGTACAGTTAATACTAGGGAAACTGTAATTACTTGAGGAAAGCTCATGTCAGCCCCTGCCCCGTCAGAACTCGCGTTTGTTCCATTTGTCAGTGTCGACAATATGATGAAGCTAGTCCATCGCATTGGCATTGAGACCATGCTCTCTGGCATCGCTGACTATGTGGAAGAAGATTTTCGCCGGTGGGAGTTGTTTGATAAGACACCCCGGGTGGCCTCCCACTCCAAAGAAGGTGTTATTGAGCTGATGCCGACCTCCGATGGTGAGACATACGGCTTCAAGTACGTCAACGGACACCCAAAGAACACCAAGGAAGGCCTGCAGACCGTTACTGCATTTGGCCTTCTGGCAGATGTTTATACCGGTTATCCGGTCCTTGTGACTGAAATGACCGTGTTGACCGCCCTGCGTACAGCGGCGACCTCTGCAGTGGTGGCAAAGTATCTTGCTCCTAAAGGCGCCCATACCATGGCGATGATCGGCAATGGGGCTCAGTCAGAATTCCAAGCTCTGGCGATGAAGGAAATCTGCGGGATCAACACACTGCGGCTTTATGATGTAGATCCTAAAGCAACAGAGAAACTCATGCGTAATCTGGAAGGTCGTGGCCTGACCTTGCAGGCATGCAAAAGCGCAGAAGAAGCAGCTTTGGGCGCGCAGATCATCACAACGTGTACTGCTGACAAGCAAAATGCCACCGTGCTCTCCGACAATATGGTTGGCACTGACGTGCATATCAACGCGATTGGTGGCGATTGCCCGGGCAAAACAGAACTTGCCAGTGGCATTCTGACCCGCTCTGATGTCTTCGTTGAGTACCCACCTCAGACACGCATTGAAGGCGAAATTCAGCAGATGCCTGAGGATTTCCCGGTCACTGAGATCTGGAAAGTTATTACGGGTCAGGCTGAGGGCCGTAAGGACGAGCGTCAGATCACCTTGTTTGACGGTGTCGGCTTTGCAACTGAGGACTTCTCCGCACTTCGCTACGTACGTGACCAGCTTAAGGGCACTGGTTTGTACCATGACCTTGATATGCTGGCTGATCCTGATGACCCACGTGACCTGTTCGGCATGGTGATGCGCGCAGAACCGGAAAGCGGAGACGCTGCATGAACCGCACATCCGTTCAGGCGCCTGGCGCCGTCGTCATGGTTCGCCCGCACCACTTCTCAGTGAATGCAGAGACAGCAGCTGATAACGCATTTCAGGCTGAGGTCACAACAGATTCAAAGCATGCCAAACAAGCGTATGATGAGCATACCGCAATGGTGGAGCAGCTTGAATCTCATGGTGTACGCGTTCATGTTTTTGAAGGTGACACTCCGGGCCTTCCCGATTGTGTGTTCCCAAACAACTGGTTCTCTACGCATGCTGGTGGGCACGTTGCGATTTTCCCGATGAAAGCGGAAAACCGGCGTTTGGAGCGTCGTCACGACATCCTTGAAATGCTGAAGTCCGACTATCGTGTTCAAGATGTCATCGACTACTCCGGCCTTGAGCAGGATGGGCTTTATCTTGAAGGAACCGGCGCGATGGTGCTCGATCACATTGATCGTGTTGCCTATGCGGTGGAAAGCGACAGAACCAATCCAATTGCACTGGAGCGTTTTTGCACGCACTTCAACTTTGAGCCAATGGTGTTCGCTGCTGAAGATGACAAAGGCACGTCGATCTACCACACCAACGTGCTGATGTGCGTTGGGACCAACTTTGCGCTGATCGGTACAGATATGATCACGGATACGGCGCGACGGTCAGAAGTTGTGGCACGCCTTGAGGCGACAGGTCGTGACGTGATTGAGCTGAGTAATGCTCAGATCTCAGGTTTTGCCGGGAATGCAATAGAGTTGATGGGCAAGAATGGCCCCCTGCTCGCACTTTCGCAAACTGCCTACGATATTCTGACTGAAGAGCAACGCGACAGGATCTCTGCTTCTGCGACACTGGTGCCGCTTGCTATCCCAACGCTTGAGCTGGCTGGTGGTTCTGTACGCTGCACAATTGCAGGTCTTCACCTGTCACCGCGCAACTAATTCCAGCGAAACGAGATACGCCCGCCAGAGAAGTTCCGGCGGGCGTATTTATATCAGTTGCAGAGATTATCTGAAGTCAGATGAGCAACGTTTCTTCCTTCGGGACGTCCTGAGTGTGTTTTTCGACGCGCGGATTGCGTTGACCCCAATCTGTATAGAGATCAGCCATGATGGTTCCTGAGGACGCCTCCGCCATTTGGGTTGTGATTTCAGCGAATTGCTGGCGGCCAAACAAGACCACTTCCTCTCCCAATGCAACACCAGTCAGATCTGTGACATCCACAACGATGGTGTTCATGGAAATTTTCCCCAGAATCGGTTGCTTTCTGCCCTGAATGAGGACGCTGCTTAGCCCAGCAAAGCGCCGCAGATATCCATTGGCGTATCCCAATGATACTGTCGCAAGCCGCTTGTCTTCATTCAGCACCGTCGCACGGTCATAACCAATCGTGCTGCCAGCAGGGAATTCTCCAAGACTTATGACTCTTGCCTTTAATGTCATGGTGGTTTTGAAGCCAAGCTCTGGATTTACAATTCCGTATAACACCGCTCCACAGCGCATCATGTCTGAGTAAGGGTTACATCGTGAGACAAGTGTCAGTGTGCTACCGGCATGCACCAGCAAGTTTTCACGTTGCAATGAGGTGTTGGCGACAACCCAATCCACGTCCTTATGAAACCGTGCGATGCTCGTCTCAAGATCCTCAGGCAGATTTGAGGGAAAATGGGTACTCACGCCAATGATGTGCGACCCCAAAACGTCGACAATGCGTTTGCAAACCTCTTTGCCTTTTGAGGAGGAAAGCTCCAAGCCATCCCGCGACATTCCCCCCGCATTTAGTGAGAGATGGTAATTTGCAGGTGCACTGTTGTTTCTTTGGACACTCGCAAGTTCCAATGCCCCCTCCAGACTGCCCACTTGCTCCTGGACCTGAAGAGGCAAAGCAGCTTCTGCTTCATCACGAGTTGTTGCCCGCAACCGGAGCAAATCACCTTTGTAACCCGTGTCACGAACAGCCTGTGCCTCTGCGTTGGACGTGATGCCAATATAACGAACATTGTTGCGTTGGATGATAGGCATTACGTTTGCAATACCATGTCCGTAGGCGTCCGCTTTAACAACTGCACAAAACTTGGTTTTGTCGGGTAAGAGCCCGAGCGCAATCTTTAAATTCGCTTCAATTTGGGTGCACGAAATCTCGCACCAAGAGGAATACATTGGTGTTGCCATCTTCATATATGCCGATGTGAAAGTAATATTGGTGAGTTGCCTCAGTTCATTAGAGTGAGCTGAGGCTAAACTCTGATCAGCCGAACACCAGTTCTGGCAACCATAGAGCAACCTGCGGAATAAAGGTTGTGATTACCAGTGTTGGTAGCCAAGCGAACGCGATCATTATCAGTGTCGGCTTCATCATCTTGTTGACCGGGGCGTCCGTCACGCGCGCTCCAAGGTAAAGCAGTGGTGCTGTTGGCGGCGTGATGTTTGCCATGCCCAGATTGACGCCAAGCACCGCTGCGAAATGAACTGGCTCCATGCCAACACTTTGCACGATTGGCAGCAAAAGCGGTGCGGACAACAGCAAGCCGGAAATATCATCCATGAGCATGCCAATGAGGATCATGACCAGATTGACCATAAGCAAGATGATGATCGGATTGTCAGAAACTGAATAAATCAGATCCTTTGCCATTGCCGGAATGTTCTCAAACACCAGAAACTGACTGACAATGAGCACCATAAGCACCATCATCATGACAACGCCGATGGTTGTGCCAGCATAGCGCAGCGTTGGGAAAAAGTTCTCTCTATCAAGACCACGGTAGATAAAGAAACCGATTGGAATTGCGTAGATCACAGCAACACCAGCAGCTTCTGTTGGCGTCATAACACCACCATAGATGCCACCCAGAATGATAACAGGCATCAACAGAGCGGGCATGGCTTTGAAGCTTCTGGTGCGCAGCTCAAACGTGAACTTTCCGCCAACGCGTTCGGTCTTCAGATCCTTCACGTTCCGCAACATCACGAAGTTTACGATGCAAAGGAAACCGATGAGGATGACCCCGGGAACAACGGTCGCCAAAAAGCACTTGAGCACGGATTACTGCGTGGTCAAGGCATAAAGAATTTGCGAGGAGCTAGGCGGAATAAGCAGGCCCAATGGACTTGCGCTCACGATCAGCGCTGCAGCCATGCCTTCCGGATAGTTGGCTTTGCGCAGATGCGGCATCATGATGGAGCCGATGCAGGTCAGCGTTGCTGCGGCTGAGCCAGAGATTGCTCCGAAGATACCACTTGCAACGACTGCAGCTGCACTCAACCCACCCCGGACATTGCCCACCATTAACTCAGCAAGAGACACCAAAGGTGCCGCTATCCGGCCACGCTCCATGATTGCGCCAGCCAAGATGAACAAAGGGATTGCGAGCAGGACCAGTGAGCTCACCTTCCAGTGCCCGGTTGGCATAAAGCCGCTGACGTCATGGCCGCCAAAAAGCGCGATAAATAGCAGAACAGCGCCAAAGGACATTGGGACACTGACACCAATCACCAGCATGAGACAGATAAGAATAAGGCTTCCCAGAATAATCATAGTGCTGGCTCTTTTGTTTTTGTTGTCTCTGGCATGACCGGCGAAAACGATACATCATCTTGCTGTTGCACATTTGATTGTGCCGCAGATTTGGCGGGGCCGGTTTTGACGAGCACAATCAGATGCAGCAAGCTGTAGAAGGCCATGGTTGCGAACCCAACCAGCATGGCAAGGCGTGGGACAAAGAACGGAATTCGAAGGGCAATTGTTGCGCGCCACCGAGGATAGCTGTCGATCTCATCAATGATCATGAGTGCAGACCAGTAGACCAGTAGACCAGTAGACCAGTAGACCAGTGCCATCGCAATGATGAACTCGATGCCACCGATAATAACTGCCCGCACATGTGCTTTACGTGGATCTTTGATCACATAGGTCAGCAAGTCTGCATTCACATGAGAGCCATCGTAGGTTCCCATTGCAGCGCCTGCGAAATACATCCAGAAACAGATGATCAGCAGCCATTCTTCGTAGGCAAACAGGTCTGAGCCAAATCCATAGCGAAAGATCACCACGAGAAAGAACGTGCCAGCCATGATGATACAGCCGATGGCAAGCAACCAGGATTTGATCGTTACCAAGCGGTCGACAAATCGAGACCAGCCTGGTGAGAGGTGTTGTGAGAGTTCAGACATGAATGCTCATAGTTCTGGCTTAACTTCAGGAAAAGAAACGGGCAGTAACAGGCCACCCGTTCGCACTGGTGTCTTCGTACTTATTTATCAGCCATCAGAGCATCGATGGTATCTTTGCCAACGATTTCAGAGATTTGTGGCCATACGTCGGCCCGCACCTTTTCAGCGATTGCAGCACGGTCTTCATCAGACACAGTCACAACCTGATAGCCGCTTTCCTGAAGCTTCGTGACGTACTGCGCTTCATTGTTTCGGCCCCAGGCGGCATAATCACGTGCCGCTTTGTCAAAAGCTGACTGGACAGCTGACTGCTGCTCTTGGGAGAGTTTGTCCCACGTGCGGCTGGAGGCGTAGTAGGTGGTGTTTTCGACTACAGCGTTGTACGGGATGAAGGCTTTGCCAACATCAGAGGTTGCAAATGCGCTGTAAGCCAACTGCGCAGTACAGCAGATCGCTCCATCAACCGTACCCGCCTGAATGGCAGGAAAGACTTCGCCCCAGTTCATTGTGGTGGCTTTAAACCCGATTGATTCAACGGTCGCTTTGATGACCTGAGAGCTCCAGACACGAATGTTCATGCCTTTGTCGCCTGTGTTGCCTGCATTGTCAGGCACATCATTTGCTACAACACCGATGAACCCTTCTGGTGCGTTCGCCAGAAGCTTGAGACCCAAGCCGTCAAGACGCTCAGCAAAGATTTTATTGAAGGCAGAGCCCTTGTTCAGATAGACTTTTTCGGCTTCATCCCAGCTGCTCACAAGGTATGGCAGAGAGTTGATTTCCAGAACCGGATCACTGTGCGCATACACCACAGAATGCACCAGATCTACGTTTCCACGTGCAGCAGCTTCAAACAGTTCTTCGCCCGCACCAAGCTGGCCTGCAGGGAACACGGTTACTTTCAAATCAACATTGGCAGCTTCAATATCAGTCTTGATTTGCTCCAGCAGTGTGTTGCCGTAGTGCTCAACTGGTACAACACCGGCAAGCTTCAAGGTGGTTGCAGCAGAAACGCCGCTTGTCAGGCTGAGTGTCAGCGCAGTTGCAACAGCGAATTTTGTGAAATTGGTCAAGTGTCTCTCCTCCGAAAAATCGTTTTTTGCGTATGCCGAGTGCTGGTTGTGTGCGCTACCCCTTTTTGCTGCAACTAACAACCTACTCATAAATTCATAGGACCAAGAGTAGACGCATTAAGCAAGTTCATATATTTAATGTAGATATAAATTTGAGTAATATCATATGAATCGAACCTCTCTTGAACGCTTCTGTCGAAACCTCGACTGGAACTTGCTTTATACCTTTCTCATTATCGTTGAGGAGAAAGGGGTTACTAAAGCTGCTAAACGACTGCTACTAACCCAGCCAGCAATCACCAACGCGTTGAAACGACTGGAAAATCAGTTTGATTGCGTGCTGATAGATCGGAATGCAGGTGAGTTCTCACTGACCAAAGCCGGACAGCTTCTCTATGAAGAATGTTTGGAGATTTATAGCGGGGTTTCACGCATCGCAGCGGTGCTGAAAGACGTGCGCGAGGATGTGACCGGACACGTTTCTATCGCCACGGGAACCCACGCCGAGTCACCTGTGATTGATGCTGCTTTTGTGCGGTTTCACAAGACACATCCTAAGGCAACACTCTCAATTAAGGTTGCGACAAGCGGTGATGTGGTCACGCAAGTTAAGCGCAAAACGGCTTCATGTGGGATCGGCCTCACCACAGCCCGTCAACCTGGCCTGACCTATGAGATTATCTACCGCGAGAGATTTGCGCTTTATTGTGGCCGGCTCAGTCCGCTGTTTGGGCGCGATGATATTCGTAAGGAAGAGCTCGCGCACGAGCCCTATGTGACTTTTCCAACCGATGAACCCGGCGGAGAAATGAGTGAATTTGCCATGGCGCGCAACAAACTGGGCATTGAGCATTCACCCGTTGGCCGGTCCTATCATTTGGAAGAGTTGCGCCGATTGATCGAAATTGGTGTGGGTGTCGGGCCATTTCCGGTCCATGTGGCGCGGCCTTATGTTGAGGCGAAGCGATTATGGCGCATTACCGATTTTGCAGACCTGCCGATCTACGACATTGCACTCATCACAAACTCAAAGACCCGGCACAATGCAGCGGAGGCTGCGTTTATTGAGATACTGCGGGACGAAATTAAAAAGGTGTCTCTGGAAGACAGAAGCTATCTGAACTAGGTTTTATCGCTGGACCAAAACTAACGCCCCACCTCAGAGAGAGATGGAGCTACAGTTAGTTGAACAAGCCTTAGTCAGTAAGTCCCAAAAGCTGTTCAATGATCGTTATGAATAGCTCTGCTCCGATTGGTATCAGTGCATCCGGGAAGTCATAGTCTGGATTGTGCAGTTGTGGCTGGGTTTCTCCAGAACCCAAAAAGAACATCGCAGACTTTGCCCCATCCAATCCAAATCGACCAAAATCCTCGGACCAACGCATCGGATAGTCCAGTTCTTTCAATGGAGTGCCGATCCGCTTCGCTGCCTGAATAATCTGCTCACGACTTTCTGGGTGATTGACACAGGCGAGGAAAATATCATGCCATGTGATTGCAACATCCAGATCAGGTGTTGCTTGCGCTACAGCCTCTTGCGCTCGGGCAATCATATCTTCCATCAGGGCATCACTGATGGACCGCAGTGTGACGCGCAGCTCCCCAAAACCGGGTGCAATCCCAAACGTTGGTTCCCCTAAACGAGCATGAGTTAATGTGCTGAGTGTGAATTGATCATTCATCTCCCCACCAACACCGAGCTTTGCGAGCTGATCCATCAACATGGAGATCGCCGAGGCCGGGGAAAGGCCATCTTCTGGTGCGGCAGCATGCGAGCTTTTACCACGCAGGTTGATCTGCATTCCACGGGATGCGCAGTTGGCATATTCCTGACAGATGCTGACTTCACCCAAAGGTCGCCCTGGCAAATTGTGCAGCGAGAACGCAAAATCTGGTCGAAATTCTGCGAAGTTCGGATCTTCAATCACAGCCGCAGCCCCTGCTCCAGTTTCTTCAGCTGGCTGGAACATCAACACAACACGCCCTTGCTTCGGGCGTTGTGCGGCAAGTAAATGAGCTACACCAAGAACCATGGTCATGTGCCCGTCATGCCCGCACAGATGGCCACGGCCCGGAGTTTGTGAGCGATACGGAACGTCGGAGATCTCTTCAATGGGCAACCCATCCAGCTCACACCGGATCATCACAGTTGGCCCATCTGCAGCACCACAATACTCAGCAATCACCCCAAAACCGCCAAGCCCGGAAACAATACGATCAGCCCCAATCCGCTCGAATTGCTCAACAATAAAGCGACCAGTTTGCTCTTCTTCACCAGAAGCTTCCGGCGCTTTATGCAGTGTTTGCCGAATATCTGTCAGATGACCAATTTGTTCAGCATTCAATTTGAACTGGATCGTGTCCAAAATGTGACTTCCCTCTCCAATCGAAAAAATTCTCAAAAAATTGAAAATTCAAAACTTTGAGTTACTTTTCATTAAAAATATTTTACAAGTAAAGTTCAATCTTAGTCATTTTTTCGATCAAATCACTTGTTTTTCGTTTTAAAACTAACTTCAATATATTGATTTCTTATTCTGTGAAGTGAAAGTCAAATTCGTTTGTTTTATGCGCTTATAAAATGAGATGATGAGACTATCAAACTGCATACTTCATTGAGGCCATGATTTATATCTTCATCATTTTTGGGGCCGCATTCGGACTGATTGCTGTTCCTCTAGGGTTTTTCATCGGCCTTCAGGTCTCGCTAATACTCGCGAATATTCTTTTGTTCCCCTTTATTACGGCCAGTTGACTGCTGGATGTGCCTCTTGGAGAAATGTCTGGCCTGCTGCGCATTTGCCTCACAGTGCTGTCTTCAATTATCTGGGCAGGATTGTTTGGCTTTGCGGGTTCGCTGCTCAAGAAGAAGCCTTCTTAAGCGGCTAAGAAATTACGATATGCACTTGCGGTCAGACCAGTGTGTTTCTGGAAGACTTTGTTAAAGTGGGATGCATCAAAAAAGCCGGACCGGATGGCAACATTTGTGATGGTTGCTTCTGTTTCCCCCAGTAAGCGTTTGGCTTCTTCTACCCTTATATGACTAAGCGCTTCGGCTGGGGATTTACTGAGGTCAGATTTGAATTTCATTTCAAGGCTGCGCCGTCCAACACCTAACATCTTGCAGAGCTGTTCAATGCTGCGCAAGTTCTCTGTTTCCTGCTGCATCATCAGCACTGCCCGTTGAACCAGATTATCTTTCGCTTTGAGCGACGTGGGCAGGAACGGCTGGGCTTTGCTGTCATCCTGAGCTTCATCCACCATCAGAATATGAAGGCTCTTGCGCGCTTGCCGCAGGCCGACATGACGCTCAACCAGATGGGCTGCGACATGCACTGCACTTGTGCCTCCTGAACAGGAAATACGATCCCGGTCGACGACAAAAATGCGATCAGAGACTGGCTCCAGCCCGTCAAATTGCTCCAGGAAATCCGTCCGGTGAAACCAGCTCACACAACATTTATATCCGTTCATTAATCCGGCACGATGCAAGATAAAGCTGCCAGTACACAGGCCTATCAATGGGACATCCTTCGCCACAGCAGATTTCAGATACTCAACATAGCGGCGATCCAAACGCTCAATGTGGTCGATCAAACCTCCAACAACCACTAGGTAATCAAAATGAGCTGGGTCGATCAAGTTGGTATCAGGATGGATGCGAACACCACAACTGGCTCGGATGGGTTCCATATCAGGCGCAATGACACTCCAACTGCATAGGATTGGTCTGCTGCTGTCTCCTTCATCGGCAGAAAGGCGCAGGACATCAATAAAGCTGGCGAAGGCCGACAATGTGAACCGGTTGGCCAGAATGAAGCCAACATTGAGCGCTGGACGGGACTGCCGATTGGTCCGTATTACGTTCTCCACCAGCGCCTCCTGCGCAAAAATACCTCATAATATTCGCAAGAGTACCATACACAATTTTGCATAGCAGGCAAACTCTCTTGAATTCCAAGGAGGTAGCCTTGTCAAAATTTTCCGCAATGTCGCTCCTGAAAGGAGCGCTCACAGGCTATAAAAACGTTGAGCCGCAATGGCCTGACGCTGAGCTGAAAAGCGAATATGACGTTATTATCGTAGGTGCCGGTGGGCATGGCCTTGGGGCCGCCTACTATCTGGCAAAAGAACATGGCATCACCAATGTGGCGGTGATTGACAAGGGCTGGCTTGGCGGCGGCAACACCGGCCGGAATACGACAATCATTCGCTCAAACTACCTTTATGATGAAAGTGCGCGCCTTTATGACCATGCCGTAGATCTATGGGATGGGCTTAGTCAGGACCTGAACTACAACGTCATGTTCTCGCAGCGCGGTGTAATGATGCTGGCGCACAACGTTCATGATGTGCAGAGCTTCAAGCGTCACATCCACTCCAATCGTTTGAACGGCGTTGATAATGTCTGGCTCACTCCTGAACAGGCCAAAGAAAAGTGTCCGCCCCTCAATATCGCGGCCAACGCACGTTATCCGGTGATGGGAGCCGCGTTTCAGCAACGTGGCGGTACTGCACGTCATGACGCGGTGGCTTGGGGATATGCACGCGCTGCTGCGGCAAGAGGCGTTGATATTATTCAGAACTGTCCGGTTCTTTCTATCGAACGAGGAGCAGACGGATCTGTCACAGGCCTTCAAACTGCACGTGGTTTTGTGAAGGCTAAAAAGATCGCGGTTTCTGCAGCTGGCGGAACGTCTGTGGTGATGGATACTGCCGGTGTACAGCTTCCTCTTGAAAGCTACCCTCTTCAGGCACTTGTCTCTGAACCCGTCAAGCCGATCTTCCCCCAAGTGGTGATGTCCAACAGTGTACACGCCTACATCAGCCAGTCTGACAAGGGCGAGCTGGTGATTGGTTCTGGAACTGATCAGTACGTTTCTTATTCTCAACGCGGTGGCTTGCCGTTGATAGAGCATACGCTTGCTGCCATCTGCGAAGTGTTCCCGATTTTCCGCCGTATGCGCATGCTGCGCAAATGGGGCGGTGTGGTTGATGTGACGCCTGACCGTTCTCCAATCCTTGGAAAGACCCCTGTACAAGGCCTCTACCTCAATTGTGGTTGGGGTACGGGCGGCTTCAAGGCGACGCCGGGCTCTGCGCATGTTTTTGCGCACACAATTGCAAAAGATGAACCTCACCCTATCAATGCGCCGTTCACGCTCTCGCGTTTTGAAACAGGTCGTTTGATTGATGAAGCAGCTGCTGCTGCCGTGGCGCACTAAGGAGGCAGCCTGATGCTCTTAATCCACTGTCCTTATTGCAAGGAAAAGTTGCCTGAGCTGGAATTTGAATATGCCGAGCAAGCGCATATTGCACGCCCGGAAAACCCAGCTGAGCAAACAGATGCTGAATGGCGCGACTATCTGTTCATTCGCTCTAATGTACGCGGAGATCATGCCGAGCAATGGCGACACTCACATGGTTGTGGGCGTTATTTCAACGCTCTGCGGAACACTGTGAGCGACAAATTCATCGCCACCTATGAGATTGGACAGGCCTGCCCGACTAGCCACGCAGAAGGTGAAGAGAACAATGAACAACTGGAGAGTTGACGGCAAAGGCCGCATCAATCGCGAAAAGCGTGTTCGCTTCACTTTTGATGGCGTTTCCTACCAAGGATATGAAGGCGATACGGTTGCCTCTGCCCTGCTTGCCAACGGCGTTCATCTTATGGGGCGCTCGTTTAAATATCACCGTCCGCGTGGTCCTGTGACAGCCGGATCAGAAGAACCTAACGCGTTGATTGGAACGTCCCGCTCTGGTGCAGGTCGCTTTGAACCGAATACCCGCGCTACTGTTCAGGAGCTTTACGAAGGGCTGACCACTGTTAGCCAGAATAAGTGGCCGAGCCTGAACTTTGATGTGGGTGCTGTGAACGACAAGCTCCACAAGCTGTTTGCAGCCGGGTTCTACTACAAGACCTTCATGTGGCCAAAGAGCTTCTGGGACAAGGTTTATGAGCCTGTTATCCGCGCGTCTGCCGGATTGGGCGTCTCCCCAACCGAACCGGATGCTGACACCTATGCCTCGCGCTATCTGCATACGGAACTGCTGATTGTTGGTGCTGGGCCTGCTGGGCTTGCTGCGGCTTTAACGGCGGCTCGCAATGGAACTGATGTGGTCCTTGTCGATGAGAACCGGGAGCTTGGAGGCTCTCTACTTTCGGAAGCTCCATCCGCCATTGATGGGAAGAACACCGAGAGCTGGCTTGCAGCAGTTATTGCTGAGCTTGAAGCCTGCAACAACGTTCGCATCATGACCCGTGCGACTGCTATTGGCTATTACCATGAGAACATGGTGGGCGTTGCTGAAAAGCTCACAGATCACATGGAGAACCCGCCTGCAAATGCTCCACGAGAACGGATGTGGCGTATTCGGGCGCAAGAGGTCATTCTTGCTCAAGGTGCACTTGAACGCCCGTTGGTGTTTGATGGCAATGATCGCCCCGGTGTGATGATGGCAGGTGCGGCGCAGACCTATCTCAACCGCTATGGCGTGAAGGTTGGCAATGCTGCTGTTGTGGTTACTTCCCACGATTCAGCCTGGTACGCCGCCTTTGACCTTGCTGATGCAGGTGTGAAAATCCCCGCGATTATTGATGTGCGCACCACTGTGAATGACTACTTGCAATACGAGGCCCAAAAACGCGGTATCTCAACGAAGGTGGGCCACAGTGTAACGTCAGTAAGCGGGACAAAGCGCGTCTCCGGGGTGAAAGTCGGCAGAATTTCTGGCGAACAACACGTTACTGACATCATTTCCATCCCTTGCGATGCAGTTTTGATGAGTGGTGGGTGGACCCCATCCCTTCACTTGTTCTCTCATACCAAAGGCAGTTTGCATTGGGATGAAGAGAACGAAGTCTTCTTGCCTGGTGAGCGGACCGAACGGTGCCATATCGCTGGTGGTGGGCGTGGGTTATGGAGCCAGCAGGCCGCTTTTGATGATGGTGTGCATGCAGCTCAGCAAGCTTTGACTTCATTGGGGCAGAATGCTCCAGGTCTTTCCGTTGATGTTGATGGGGATCGCGCTGGTTCCGGTATTGTTATGGAAGAGCTGCCAAGCAACGATGACAAGCTGGCACGCCGGGCTTTTGTGGACTTTCAGAACGATGTGACAGCCAAGGATATTCGCCTTGCTGTGCGCGAAGGTATGCTCTCCATTGAGCACGTAAAACGCTTTACGACCAATGGCATGGCGACCGATCAGGGCAAGATGTCAAACATGAACGGTTTGAAGATCGCTGCTAATGAACTTGGGCGCCCTACTCCCAAGGTTGGCCTGACTACATTCCGTCCGCCTTATACACCCACGACATTTGGAACGTTTGCCGGCTATCACAAGGACGAGCTGTTTGAAGTAACGCGCAAGACCAACATTGATAGTTGGGCGGAAGCGAACGGTGCTGTGTTTGAGCCGGTCTCCTTGTGGCGCCGTGCGTGGTATTACCCCAAGGCTGGTGAAGATATGCACGCGGCGGTGGCGCGGGAATGCAGAGAAACGCGTGCTTCTGTCGGCATGTTTGATGCCTCTACTCTCGGCAAGATTGAAGTTGTCGGGCCGGATGCTGCCGAGTTTATGAACCGGATGTATACCAATCCATGGACAAAGCTGGCATCAGGTCGGTGTCGCTATGGTCTGCTTCTGGGTGAAGATGGTTTCATTCGGGATGATGGTGTTATCGGGCGGATCAGTGAAGATCGCTTCCATGTGACGACCACGACTGGCGGTGCTGCTAGGGTTTTGGCCATGATGGAGCACTTTTTACAGACTGAATGGCCGGATCTGGATGTGTGGCTCACATCTACGACCGAGCAATGGTCAACCATTGCACTGAATGGACCAAATGCTCGTAAGGTGCTGGAACCATTCGTGAAAAGTACAGATCTTTCTGCTGAAGCTTTCCCGCATATGGCGCTTCGTGAGTGCACTGTGGGTGGTTTTGAAGCGCGTCTCTTCCGCGTCAGCTTTACTGGTGAACTGGGTTTTGAAGTGAACGTTCCATCTGAGCATGGGCGCGCGCTTTGGGAGATGCTTTATCAGGAAGGCAAGAAGTACGACATGTGTGTCTATGGCACTGAAACTATGCATGTTTTGCGGGCAGAAAAAGGCTTTATCATTGTTGGGCAGGACACCGATGGCACTGTTACGCCAGCGGATGCAGGCCTGACCTGGGCCATTGGCAAGAAGAAGCCAGACTTTGTCGGCAAGCGTTCCTTGACGCGGCCTGATATGCTGTTGCCAAACCGAAAGCAACTGGTTGGTCTTTTGACGGAAGATCCAAGTGTTGTGCTGGAGGAAGGTGCTCAGATTGTTGAGAGCGGTGACACTGCTATCCCTGCTAAGATGTTGGGGCATGTGACGTCTTCGTACTGGAGTGAAGCACTGGGGCGTTCCATTGCTATGGCTTTGATTGAAGGTGGTTTTGAGCGGAATAGCACCTCAATAGATATTCCAATGCCAGGTCAGACCCATCGTGCAACTGTCAACGGGACCGTGTTTTACGATCCTGATGGCGACCGGATTAAGATGTAAGGGAGTGGCACACATGGCTTTCAATAGTACAGTCGAAACACTGCCAGCAATGGGCCGTTTTAGTTTGCGTTGTAAGCGTGAAAACACCGTTGCTATGTCAAAAGCACTCGGTTTTGAGCTGCCCTCATCCATCAGCGAGAGCGCTCATTCAGGCGACATGACTGCCCTCAAATTGGGGCCGGATGAGTGGATGCTGACCTGCCCAATGGAGGCGCGTTCAGAAATCGAGCAATCATTGGCTGCGATCTATCCGGACGCAGTTCATAGCCTGACAGACATTTCCAGTCGGGAAGTCAGTATCCGGATTTCAGGTCCTGAAGCTGAGGAGCTGCTCTCTACGTCCTGTCCACGAAACCTTGCAGAGCTGAAGAGTGGTCGCGGGGTGCGGACTATATTTGATAGTGTGCAGGTGATCCTGACACGAGAAGAGCAAAACCAGTTTCGACTGGATGTTTGGCGATCGTTTGTGCCCCATGTAATGGGGCTGCTGACAGTCGCTGTTGCGGAGTTTGAATGCGGCCTTTAGGGCCGCATTTTTCTTGAGCGCATTTATCCTGCCTCTCTTCAATTTTATTTGAGCTTTTGCTCATACTTCCTGCGGATCAACCTGATGTTTTCATCAGACACCTAAGCATTTTCTGCAGCATTTCTCCCCAGAATCTCACTCATTCAACCTACCAATTCACCGTGTGGTTGAGGCTGTCTTGAATTTGCAGCGGGAGCAACGTAGAGGCGTCGCATTTTTACTGTCAATGTGCCTCAAACTTCCTGCCTCCATGAGATTAATTCGAACTAGATTTCCTGATTACTCTCGAGTTTCACGGGCCTGACGCAAAGAAACTGCCCATGAAATTTTAGAGAACTGTCACACTGTAAGAGGGAGGCTTAAAGTGTATCAGTCAGCATTTTCCAATGCTTGTGCGAAACACAGGCCTTGCCGCAAATCGACGAACTCCAGGCTCGTCTGTGCGGAGCCATCTTCAGTTCATTCCACCGGTTTTGATCATGTGTGGCTGAATTCAAGTCATGCCTCTTTGGTGTTCTCTGAATTTTCTTTAACAAACTACGCTAAGCCTCTTTACAAGCACGCTAATTCCAAATCACTTCATACTGAAGTGATTGACGTTCTATCGACTTGTTCTTCACGATCAGGTCTGACACCTGATCATCTCAGCAACCTGCACCCGTCATCTTCCCAGGCATCATTTTAAGCCGAGGTATCTGAACATGAGCGTTCCGTCTTACATTCAAGATCTTATAGCTCACCGCGAAAAGGGCAAAAGCCTCAACGCCCCCTTCTATAGTGCTCCCGACATTCTTGATCTGGACATGGAAGTTTTCTTTCGCAAACACTGGATTTTCGTCGCTGTTGAACCTCAGCTTCCGGAACCGGGCGATTGCATTACTGTTGAAATCGGAAAGACATCCGTCCTGCTGTTGCGCGGTGATGACATGTATATCCGCGGCTTTCACAATATCTGCCGACATCGTGGTGCTAAGCTCATTGATGAGCCTGAGGCCACAATCGGCAACATTGTTTGCCGGTATCATGGGTGGACCTACAATGAGGATGGTGAACTCATTCTAGCCGAGCATATGGGCAAGGACTTCGATAAGACCTGCCATGGTCTGAAGACCGTTCATGTACGCTCAATTGCAGGTCTCATCTTCATTTGTCTTGCGGAGAACCCTCCGGAAGACATTGAAGAGATGGCGCAGATCATGGAGACCTATATTGCGCCTCATGATATTGCCAACTGTAAGGTGGCCTACACGACTGATCTGATTGAAGAAGGCAACTGGAAGCTGACGCTTGAGAACAACCGTGAGTGTTATCACTGCGAAGGTACTCATCCGCAGCTCACCGTTCCACTCTCCGAGTTCGGTTTTGGCTTTTCGCCTGATGAAATGGATGAGCGGCGGACTGCGGACGTTAACAAATATCTGTCTTTG
Source organism: Pseudovibrio sp. WM33 (assembly GCF_001623165.1). Lineage (NCBI taxonomy): Bacteria > Pseudomonadati > Pseudomonadota > Alphaproteobacteria > Hyphomicrobiales > Stappiaceae > Pseudovibrio > Pseudovibrio sp. WM33. The sequence continues at coordinate 26,769 of NZ_LMCK01000016.1, read as the reverse complement.
CTTGAGAGCGAGCACAAGCGCTGGGAGGCTGCCGGGTTGCCATCAGCTGAAGTGGACAAGCTGGCCAATGCCACCAGTTTCCGCTGTATTCGCCTGCCTTTGATGGGCGAAGGCGAGTCCCACACTCTGGACACCAAGATCGCCTGTAAGAAGCTGCTTGGGAACTTCAAGGACGCCAAGCTTGGTGGTTTGAGCTTCTGGCATAATCCTAACTCCTGGCACCATTTCATGAGTGATCACATCGTGACCTTTGCAGCTTTCCCGTTGTCGCCGGATCGTACGCTGGTGCGGACCACCTGGTTGGTGCACAAGGATGCAATTGAGGGCGAGGATTATAACCTCGACAATCTGAAGCAGGTTTGGATGATGACCAACCAGCAGGATGCGGATCTGGTGCGTCTGGCACAGCTTGGCAGTGAAGACCCTGCTTATGAGCAAGGCCCATACTCGGAATACACTGAGCCTCATGTGGAAGCCCTTTGTGAGTGGTATATTGAACGCCACAAAGCGCATATGCCTGCCGGTGATGTTGAAATGGCGGACGCATGACTCAGAACGTAACTTTTGATGATCTGAAGACCGTCACGGACTACGATGAAGAACACTTCACCGAAGCGACCCGGATCCCCATGTGGGATCCGGAGGTGGATGATGTTTTAGTCTGCCGACAAGTGCGGCAGGAAACGCATGATGTGAAGACGTTCCTGTTTTCTGCACGTGAGCCTCGGGTTTTCAGGTTCTATCCCGGCCAGCACATGACCTTCGAGCTTCCGGTTGAAGGCATGATCATGCGCAGTTACACAATTTCCGCTTCTGCTGCGCGGCCCTATCGTGTTGAGATCACGGTCAAACGGGTGCCGGGTGGTCCGGGCTCCAACTGGCTTTTGGACAACATGCTGCCGGGCAAGGAAGTGAATGTCTCTGGCCCTGCTGGTGAGTTCACCACGGATGCCACGCAGGAAGAGAAGCTGTTATTCATTTCAGCAGGCAGTGGCATCACCCCCATGATGTCGATGACCCGCACGGCTTGCGATCTTGCAGAGCCGACAGATCTGCATTTTATTCATGCTGCACGCACACCTGCGGATATCATCTTTAGACATGAACTGGAGTTGCTGGCTGCACAAAACCCTGCCTTCAAGCTCTCTTTTACTTGCAGCACGACATCTGGATACAACAGCTGGAGCGGGTTTGAAGGTCGTTTGAGCCTTCAGATGCTGTCACTTATGTCGCCAGACTTTAAAGACAGGAAGATCCTATGTTGCGGCCCTGCCCGTTTCATGGAAGGTGTGCAAAACATGCTGCAGGAAGCAGGCTTCGACATGGCTAACTACCATGAAGAAAGCTTTGACTTTGGGGCTGAGACAGCTGGTACCTTTGAGGATCAGATTTCTGCGCCGGAAATCAGTGACCAAACCTATCGGGTCACCTTCACCAAGACCGGACACGTGGTTGAGTGTGGGCCGGGCATGACAATCCTTTCTGCTGCGCGTGAAGCTGGCATTTTACCGATGGCATCCTGCCAACGCGGTATTTGTGGTACATGCAAATCTCAACTGGTTTCGGGTGAAACCGACATGCAACATGGCGGAGGCATTCGAAAACGGGAAATTGATCAGGGTAAAATCCTGATTTGCTGCACAACACCTTTGTCAGACATTGAAGTGGACCTTTAGTGTTTGGCACTCCCCCATCCATTGATAAGTGACAATAAAAAAGTGTATCTAAATCAATAAGAACGATAAGAAGGGTCCAGCCCAAGGATCTCTCCTGACCACAAGATAAACGGTCCAACACAGGAGAAGCTTCATGACTGATTTACGCAATTCCGACCGGCCTCCGGCGGATATTATGGATAGTCCATCGGACGATATGGCAGACTCGGATTACAGTCTTGGCCAAGATAACATTGAAGGAAAATTTGGACCCATTGGGTTTGACATTCACAATCCAGTATTCGCTATTTCAGCTTTAGCTGTCGTTGCATTTGTTGCCTACACCTTACTTTTGCCAGAGCAAGCAAACTCCGTTTTCAGCACGCTCTTTTCTACTGTCACGAAGAGCTTTGACTGGTTCTTTATTGGCGCTGCCGACATTTTTGTTATCCTCTGCCTTGTAATCGTGGTGAGCCCTTACGGCAAAGTGCGCCTTGGTGGTAAGGGAGCTACGCCAGATTTCAGCTATCTGAGCTGGTTCTCCATGCTGTTTGCAGCTGGTATGGGCATCGGGTTGATGTTCTACGGTGTTTCTGAACCGATCAGCCACTTCGCCTCCTCACTGGGTGGTACAACTGTTGGTGCTGATGGCGTGCGAACCGATTGGGCGCCGCTTGGTGCAGCTGCCACACAGGAAGAAGCGATCCGTCTGGGTATGGCTGCCTCTATCTTCCACTGGGGTCTACACCCATGGGCGATTTATGCTGTTGTTGGATTGAGCCTTGCGTTCTTCAGCTACAACAGAGGCTTGCCGCTGACAATCCGCTCTGCTTTTTATCCGATTTTCGGCGAACGTGTTTGGGGTTGGCCGGGACATATCATCGATATTCTTGCCGTTTTCGCAACCCTGTTTGGTCTCGCCACATCTCTTGGCCTGGGCGCTGTTCAGGCGAACTCCGGCCTCAACAAGTTGTTTGGCATGCCAATTGACAGTACATGGCAGGTCATACTGATTGCTGCAATCACTGCGATTGCGCTCGTCTCCGTTGTGCGCGGCCTTGAAGCGGGTGTGAAGCTGCTTTCCGAAATCAACATGGGACTGGCTGCTCTGCTGGTGCTCTTTGTTGTTATTGCGGGTCCGGGCCTGATCTTGCTGCCAGATGCTCTGAACTTCCTCGGCGCTTATTTGCAGTATCTTCCTGCACTTTCCAGCCCGGTTGGTCGTGAAGATGTCAACTTCATGCAGGGTTGGACGTCCTTCTACTGGGCTTGGTGGATTTCCTGGTCACCTTTCGTGGGCATGTTCATCGCGCGTGTCAGCCGTGGTCGTACTGTTCGTGAGTTCCTGATTAGCGTTCTGCTCATTCCATCATTGGTATGCGTGCTTTGGATGTCCATCTTTGGTGGTGCTGCGATCAACCAGATCGTCAATGATGGCTACACTGCTGTTCAGGAAGCTGCGTTACCAGTTCAACTGTTCACAATGCTGGAAGCTATGCCATGGGCAACAATCACAAGCTTTGTCGGTATCGTGCTTGTGATCGTCTTCTTTGTCACCTCTTCCGATTCAGGTTCTTTGGTGATTGATACTATTGCTGCAGGCGGCAAAGTGGATGCGCCGGTTCCTCAGCGTGTGTTCTGGTGTCTGTTTGAAGGCCTGATTGCGATTGTGCTGCTGCTTTCTGCAGGCGGACTGAAGTCTTTGCAGTCCATGGTGATCTCCACCGGACTGCCTTTCACAATCGTCTTGCTTATCATGTGTGTTGCGATTTGGAGAGGACTTGCAAGCGAGCCGCGCTAGGTTATCGAGATAACTTAGCCTCTTAACTTTTAATGCCGCCGCGACCTTTCAGGTTCGGCGGCATTTTTTTAGGCGACTTTCTCTTCCGTCACAGAGACGCGTCGTAAGACCTGCGGCGTACAGCCGTAACGGCGGCGGAACATGCGGCTGAGGTGGGATGAATCGCAGAAGCCGCAATCAACCGCAATTTGCGCAACAGATTTCTGGCTTTTCTCGATCAGGTGACGCGCAAAATCCAGCCGAATATTGAGAAATGCGACCTGTGGTGATGTTTCCAAAGACAGGCGGAAGTATCGTTCTATCTGGCGCTTGCTCTTGCCCATGCGCTGCGCAATTTCCTGAATGGAGATCGGCGTGTCGATGTTTTGCTGCATGATGTGCAAGGCACGCTGTACAATCGGGTTTTGTGTTTTCAGATCAAGCGGGATGCCGGGTTGAGGCTTTTCGGCCTGATGGGCGTCATCAATGATCATGATGTGCAGGCTTTTATTGGCATGTGCGCGGCCTACATGTTTATCCACCAGATACGCAGCAAGATGGGCAGAACTTACACCGCCTGCGCAGGTGAGACGGTCACGATCAACGACGAAAATCTGATCGGTCACCGGATCAAGGCCATCAAATTGCTCTTTGAAATCAGAATGGCTGAACCAGCTGACGCAGCTTTTGTAGCCGTCCAGCAGTCCGGACCGATGAAGCAGGAACGCACCGGTGCACACGCCCACAAGGGGAATTCCGGCGGCGGCAGCTTCTTTCAGAAAGTTTTGATAGGCCGGGCTGAATTCCGTGCTCTCATCAATGAGACCGCCCACAACAACGATGTAGTTGAAACGTCGCGGATCTCCTAGTCGCTCTTTAGGGTGAACGGAAACGCCGCTGCTGGATGGGATCGGGTCCATGGTGTCTGACAGGACGGTCCAATTGCACAGGATCGGGCGACTTCGATCACCCTCATCTGCCGCGAGGCGCAGGACATCGACGAAGTTGGCAAATGCGCAAAGGGTGAAGCGTTTGGCGAGAATGAACCCAACAGAAAGACGGGTCTTCTCCTGCTTGGAAACTGGAGTACGCAAAGCGTTGGTCGGATGCGATAGTGCCTGTGTCATACGAGATGCTTCTCTTTATATTCAGACCGACAAACTGCAATGATTACATTGCCTGTCTGCGGCCTGAGCCCATCCAATCCAGGTCAGTTTTAGCGTGTCTTCAGCTGCGTATTTTTCCAGCTGGTCTGACCATGCTGGCCTGCGTCTTTCTCGAGTTTCGTCAGAGTGCCCAGTCTCCTAACCCGTGTCAGGAGGCCGGATTTATGGGCTTTGGCGACCACGCTTAAGCCCATGCAGTATTTATACTTAATTTGAGTCAGCTTGGCTACGCATTCCATCTGCACTCGCATAAAAATTGATCAGACGTGATGTGTTGATGGATGCTCAATTAAATGTCGTAGGGGTAATCCCTATCTGACGCAAATCTCCTATTTCTGAGCGTAAAACCTCTCCAAATTGATAGTTTGAAGACGCAAAGAGTTCAGCGAAACGCTTTGTTTCATTTGGGATTTTGATTGGGAGAGACCTGTTTCAGTGAGTGATACATCCTTCATCCTTCGCTTCACCTGTGTGGATCAACCGGGCATTGTCTCGACAGTGACGTCAGCCCTGGCTGCTCGCGGTGCAAATATTGTTGAGGCGAACCAGTTTTGTGATCGCAAGACAAACCAGTTCTTCCTGCGGGTTGCCGTGCGTGTGCCGGAGCACATCGACAGAGCAGCTCTTGAGCTGGCCCTGTCACCCGCCGTTGACCGGTTTAAAATGCGGCTGAAGGTGGAAGATTTCTCACGTCGTCCCAAGGTCATCATCATGGTCTCCAGATTTGACCATGCGCTGCTGCATCTGCTTTACCAGATCAAAGTGGGCTGGCTTGATGCCGATGTTGTCGCCATTGTGTCCAACCACGCGGACAGCAAAGGCGTTGCGGACCATGAAGGTATCCCGTTTTATCACTGGCCTATCACCAAGGCGAACAAGCTTGAGCAGGAAGCCAGGCTGAGTGATCTTATTGAAAAAACAAATGCGGAACTGGTTATCCTTGCGCGCTACATGCAGGTGCTGAGCGATGAGATGTCCAGCAAGTTCTTTGGCATGATCATCAACATCCACCATTCATTCCTGCCAAGCTTCAAAGGGGCAAAGCCTTATCATCAGGCTCATGATCGCGGAGTGAAGCTGATTGGTGCGACCGCTCATTATGTGACGCCGGATCTGGATGAAGGTCCGATCATCGAGCAGGAAACTGAACGGGTGACGCATGGCATGACGGCTGAAGATTTTGTGGCCGCAGGCCGGGATATTGAATCCCGCGTTCTTGCACGAGCCGTCAAATTTCATCTGGAGGGCCGCGTCATGCTGAACAACAACAGCACGGTGGTCTTTACCTCTTAGCGGCCACTTCCCCACACCCAACACTGCTTTGCCAACGCACCGAGAATTCATAGAAGTAAAGGATCGAAAACATGTCCGCATTTCCTAACAAAGCGAAAGTTGTGATTGTTGGCGCTGGCGGCATTGTTGGAGCTTCCGTCATCCATCATCTCATTGAAAATGGCTGGGACGATATTGTCGGCATCGACAAATCCGGCATTCCGACAGATATCGGGTCAACAGCTCACGCCTCTGATTTCTGTTATGCCACCAGCCACGATCTTTTGACCTGCTGGACCACCATGTACTCCATGGATTTTTACGAGAAGATGGGTCATTACGCCCGTATCGGTGGGTTGGAAGTTGCGCGTGTGGGTGATGATGAGCGCATGGGCGAGCTCAAGCGCCGGGTGGATTCAAGCAAAGCCTTTGGCACCAATGTGAGCATCATCAGTGCTGCTGAAGCCAAAGAGAAATTCCCGCTTTTGGAAGAAGATCAGATCCAGGGAGCCTTGTGGGATCCTGATGCCGGTCTTGTTGTTCCGCGCTCTCAAACTGTTGCTGGCAAGCTTATTGATCTGGGTGAAGCGACCGGGAAGCTCAAGATCTTTGCCAACACATCGGCGCTGGAGCTCATCACAGATAATGGCCGTATCACTGGGGTGAAGACAGAGCGCGGGACCATCCATGCTGACCATGTTGTGGTGTGTGCTGGCCTTTGGGGGCGCCTTATTGCGGAGATGGCTGGCGAGGATTTGCCTGTCATGCCAGTGGACCATCCCCTCACCTTCTTCGGTCCTTACAATGAGTTTGAAGGCACAGGCGCTGAGATCGGCATGCCTTTGCTGCGGGATCAGGGCAACTCTGCCTATATGCGTGATACGGGTGATCCGAAGAGCACTGAAGGCGGTCAGATTGAATGGGGCTACTATTACGAGGAAAATCCTCGCCTCGTGCATCCGCGTGACATTTTAGAAAAAGAGCAGGCCCGTCTTTCTCCCTCCCAGCGAGATCTGGTGCTTGAGGATGTGATTGAGCCTCTGGAAAAAGCGATGGAACTGACGCCGGTTCTGGCTGAGCTCGGATTTAATGAAAGCCATTCCTTCAACGGGCTTTTGCAAGCCTCCGTTGATGGTGGCCCCTCCATGGGAGAAAGCCGGAAGCTGCGCGGGCTTTGGTATGCTGTCGGCATCTGGATTAAAGACGGTCCTGGCATGGGCAAGTTGATTGCTGACTGGATGACTTATGGCAAGACCCATGTAGATCACAACTCGGTGGACTTCTCTCGTTTCAACGAGTTCCAGCTGAAAGAGCAATACATCCATGACCGGTGCTGGGAGACTGCGAAGAAGATTTACAATCCGCCTGTTCATCCCCGCGAACCCTTTGCAAATGCTCGCGGCATCCGTCGCTCACCGTTTTATGAGCGGGAAGTTGAGCTCGGTGGCTACTTCATGGAGCTTGGCGGCTGGGAACGTGCCCATGGCTATGCCGCCAATGAGCACTTGCTGAACAAGCATGGTAACCGAGTGCCTGAGCGTGAGAACGAATGGGACAAGCGCCATTTCTGGCGTGTTTCCAATGCTGAGCATCTGGAGATGAGTGAGGATTGCGGCATCATCAATCTCTCCCATTTTCACATGACTGACATTTCGGGTCCAGATCACGTTAACCTGATGGAATGGCTGTGCGCAGCCAAAATTGGCGGTGACAAGAATATTGGCAAAGGCATTTACACACATATGCTGGAGGATGATGGCCATGTGCGTGCTGATTTCACGGTGTTTCGTATGGAAGACCGGTGCCGACTGGTGAATGGAGCAGATGCTGGACCGCGTGATCTTGTCTATATGCAGCGTGTTGCAGATGATAATGGCTGGAATGTCTCCATCACAGATGTGAGTGAGGATTACACGACCATTGGTATCTGGGGGCCAAACGCTCGTGAAAACCTGCAGAAGGTCGTTGAGGACCCTGACACCCTTACACCAGAACACTTCCCGTTTGCAGCTATTCGCGAGATCACCATTGCTGGCAAAACCGTCTCTGCTTTCCGCATCTCTTATGTGGGTGAGCAAGGGTGGGAGCTGCATATGCGCTATGAAGACGGTTTGGCTGTCTGGGATGCTTTGCGCGAGATCGGCGTGATTGCGGTGGGTGTCGAGACCTATGCAAACTCGCGGCGCCTGGAGAAGTCATTACGCTTGCAAAATGCAGACCTGCACACGCAGTACAATCTTTTTGAAGCCGATCTATCCCGACCAAAGGTGAAAGCGGCTGACTTCCGCGGTAAAGAAAAGCACTCAGAGTATCGCGCCCGTGAGGCTCAACCTGCCATGTTGTGTACACTGGTGATGACAGACAACACCGACAAAGACGGCGTCGCGCGCTACCCAGTTGGCAACCTGCCTGTGATGCATCCGGATACGGGTGAGACACTGGTGGATGATCTGGGGCGGCGGTCTTATACAACATCCATTGCTTATGGACCGAGCATCGGCAAAAACATCGCCCTCGCCTATCTGCCGCAGGAATACTGCGAGGAAGGGCGACAGCTGGAGGTGTCCTACTTCGATGAAATCTATCCGGTTGAAGTCGCCGGAGTGGGATATGCGCCGCTCTACGACCCGGAAAACCTGAAGCCTCGAAGCTAAATTGTGCGTTTTGCACGCAAAGATTTGAAGAAATGCAATGGCCCCGGATCTGATTAAGATCCGGGGCCATTTTCTTGTCGTGCACAGTGTTAATTCGCGCCGCGATGGGCGTCGTTCCTATCGGCTTTAAGCAGTTTCAGTTTCTGGTGCGCTTACCGCGGCTTTCTTGTTGTGAAAGATGAAGCCGATGAAGTTCAAAAGAAGCTGGGCTGCAAGAATTTGCGTGGATTCAGATGGGTCATAGGCAGGAGCTACTTCCACAAGGTCCATGCCAACCACATCACCACGTTTGCTGAGGCCCTGCAGAATTTCAAGCACGTCGTAATACTGGAAGCCACCGTGACTTGGGGTACCCGTACCGGATGCGATGGACGGGCAGAAGGCGTCGATATCGACTGTCACATAGTAACGCGCGCCTGCCGGAATGCGCTCCAGTACAGCTTCTGCTCCCAGCTCCCGCACCTGACGGACCGACAGGATGTCAGAGCCTCTTGCGCGAGCATCGTCATAGCCTTCCTTGGCGGTGGAGGACACATTGCGAATGCCCAGCTGGGTCATTCCTGAGACATACTCTTTCTCAATCGCACGGCGCATAGGATTGCCGTGGCCCTCCGTCACGCCATGGCGTTCATCAACGAAATCAAGATGTGCGTCGATCTGGATTACATGGATCGGACCTTTTTCAGCACAATCTTCCTCAAAGGCGCGGATGCATGGGATGTTGATTGAATGGTCACCGCCAATCACTACAGGAAGCGCACCAGCATCGAGGATTTTCTTGACCCCAAACTCAATGTTCGCATGGCTTTCAACGGTCTTGGTGTGGATGATGTCCGCGTCTCCAATGTCAACGATACGGACATCGCTGCTGAGATAGGTGGCGTCATCTTCATGGTCGTACGCACCAGCATGGCCGAATGAAAACAGCGTGGACGCTTCGCGCACGGAACGTGGTCCAAAACGTGCGCCTGAGCGCCATTGTGCGCCAAAGTCAAACGGTGCACCCAGAACCGCTACATCCGCATCAATTTGATCCCAATCCGACACATACTCTTTTTTTCCAAAGGTCGAGATTCCAACGAATGGCAGATTGAGGCGCCCGGATTTATAGCCGTGATCAGACATATTTCTTCTCCGTTAGTTCATTATCTGTAGGCGAGTTCTGGCAAGAACAACGCAATTTGTGGGAATGCCATCACAAGCCCTGTTGTCAGCAGCAAGATCAGCAAGAATGGGGGAACTCCGCGGACAACATCCACAAATGGTCGGCGGAAAACAGCAATTGCCGTGAACAGGTTGCACCCGAATGGCGGTGTGGCAGCTCCAATGGCAACCTGCAGCGTGATGAGCACTCCAACCAGCACCGGATCAAGACCCGTCGATTTGATCAGTGGGGCAAAGATTGGCACCAAAATCAAAATCACCACGATGGAGTCGACAAACATGCAGCCGATGAAGAACGCCAGAATGATCGCCGTCAGCGTCATTATCGGTCCAGCCTCATTGAGCCCGAGCGAACTGATGATTGTCTGAGGCACCTGCGCGAACGAGAGGGTCCAGGAGAAGGCTGCGCCCGCTGCGATCAGGATGAACACCACCGAGGTGATGGCCCCCGTCGACAGAGCGATATCCGGCAGATCGCGAAGGCGGATGGATCTGAAGATCAGGGCTTCCAGAACAACGGCGTACAGCACACAGATGGCAGCAGCTTCTGTTGGCGAGAAGACACCGCCATAAATTCCGCCAACAATGATCAGCGGAAAGCCCATGGGCCAGAGTGCGCGCCTTACCGCATCAAACCGCTCTCCCCAGTCAGATCTTTCCAGTACGGGGATGTCGTGTCTGTACGCATGCCACATGCAATAAGCAGAAAAGAACACCACGATGATGAGGCCTGGAACGATGCCAGCGATGAAAAGCTGCGAGATCGATGTACCGGACACAACACCATAGATGATCATGCCGATAGATGGCGGAATGAGATAAGCCAGATCAGCCGCATTGACGATCAACCCAATGGTGAAGCTGTCCGAATAGCCTGACTTCAACATACGTGGCCGCATCGCGCCGCCAACCGCAACAACTGTGGCCTGCGTAGAGCCACAAACCGCCCCGAACAATGCGCAGGCACTGGTTACCGAGATAGCCAGCCCGCCCTTGATGTGCCCCATAAAGCGCATCACCACATCAATCAGACGATCAGCAGAATGACCGCGTGTGATGATATCGGCAGCAAGGATGAACATTGGGACTGCGACCAAGGCAGAGGGTTTGACCCCACCTATCATCTGCTGGACCAGTATCTGCGGACTAAAGTTTGGGAAGTAGATCAGGAACCCGATAAAGGCTGCCGAGATCAACGGCATTTTCATCGGGAATCCGAACAGCAGCAGAACGACCATGACCGTTAGCATGAGCTCTGTCATTTTGCGGTCTCCTCTTCCTTCTCAACGAAGCGCGCGACTGCGGCGGCCGTTTCCGGATCCTCATAGCTGTCGACCTCCAGATAGGAGACGTAGATTTCCTCTTCCGACAGATTGAGGTTTCGCAGAGCTGTTAAGAGATATTGGAGGGTTGCTAAGCCCAACCCGATAACCACCCAGATGTAAGTCAGATAAAGCGGCACCTGCAGTGCAGGCGTGACCCGGCCCCGGCTGGCAACTTTCGCTACATATTCAACGGCATACCAGGTCAGCGTCGCCATCATGGCTGCAGTTGTTATAGTGATCAAAATCATCAGGATCTTACGAAGCTTCTGAGGCAGAGCATCATAGATGGCCGACATGCGGATATGGATGCCCTTTCGTGTGGCGTAACCCAGCCCCATGAAGGTGATGATAACGATCAGAAACTCATTGAGCTCTTCGGAGAAATAGATCGACTGGTGAAAGACGTAGCGCCCGAACACATTTGCGATGGTGTTGACGGCCATGGCGATAACGCCCCAACTGAGGATGAAGACCTCAATCTTGCTAATCACACCGTCAACTTTCCCGAGGAGCTTAAAGGGGACAGAACGGGGTTCCATCTTTACCCTCCTCCAGTGTACCCACACCCCGCCATTTGAGAGCTGGGATGTGGGACTTCCTATTATTGGTGAGTTGATGCAATCTCAGTTTTCAAGGTCTTCAACAGCTCTTCACCGCGAGATCCGGCAGCGTCTACATAGGCACTTGCCGTTGCTTCACTGCGAGCACGGAAGACGTTGCGTTCTTCTTCTGAAAGGACCACCAGATTGATCTCAGGCTTGTTCGACTTAATGGTGTCGAGACGTTTCTGGTTGAAGTCAGAGACCACACCATCAATGAAACCTGACATTCCAGCCATTGTTTCTTTAACAAGCTTTTGACGGTCTGGGGAGAGTGTGTCGAACCAATCAGTTCCGGCAACAACGGTGGTGACGAGTTCCTGCTCGCCAGCCCAGATCAGGTAATCCGTAACCTCATAGAACTTCATCTCTTCGATGGTTGGAACAGGGTTTACCTGTCCATCTACAGCGCCAAGCTGCAGAGCGCCAAAGACCTCACCAAATGGCAGCGGTGTTGGGCTCGCGCCCATGTTCTTGTAGGTCTCCAACAAAATTGGAGAGACCATGACGCGCATTTTGAAGTTAGAGAAGTCATCCGGATTGCGGATTTCTTTGTTGGTGGTCCAGACCTGAGGACCTTCTGAATACATGGTCAGGACTTCTAAGCCACGCTTGCGGAAATCCTCATTCAGATCACCGTAAATGGTCTCAGAGTTGTTCAGAATGTTTGAGACTGCTTTGGCGTCAGATGAAAAGAGATATGGCAACAGAAAAATCTGACTTTCCGGGACGATGGTCCCCAGATTACCGATGGATACGTTGGTGAACTGGATGAGGCCATCCGTCGCCTGCTCTACCGTATCCGTTGGCGTGCCAAGCGTTCCCATTGGGTAGATCGTGATGGTCACGTCCCCATCGGTCTTGGTTTCAATGCGCTTTTTAAACTCCTGCGCATAGGCATCCATGATCGAGCCTGGAATTTCCTCGATGGCGAATTTCCAGTCTTCTGCATAAGCGCTTAGCGGGACTGTGCCCAGAACCATTGCAGCTGTTAGTGTCTTTAGCGATTTAAGAATTGAGTTCATTTCATCCTCCCACAGAACTAGTTCCCAATCTTCCTCGCCGCTAGCACACTAGATGTTGAACCTAGAAAAAATATCAAATAAGTTATGTTTACATGAAATATATCAATGTAATTAAATTATCTGAGAACAGGAAGATCATCAGATGAAACTTCTCCGAAACAATCTGCTCGAAGCATTTTGTGCTGTCGTGGAATGTGGTGGTTTTTCTGAGGCGCAGTTCAGGCTGGGTATATCTCAATCGGCGATCAGCTGCCGCATCCGGGATCTGGAACTTGCGCTTGGATATCGCGTCTGTGAGCGCGGTCGCAGTGGCTTTCAACTCACTGAACGCGGTAAGATCGCCTATGAGAAGGCGTGCGAAATTATCCGACTGGTTGAGGATTTCGACGCTGAACTGCTCGAGTTGCGCGGTACGATTACCGGACAGCTGCGCATTGGCATTGTTGATACGGTGATCAGCCTTCCGGGGTTTCCACTAGTCCCTGCGTTGCAGCGGTTTTTCTCAAAGGAGAACGACGTCAATCTGGAGCTGGTTGTTGCCTCTCCGAATGACTTGAAAGAAGGGCTGATTACGGGAAGTCTGCATATCGCGATCGCACCGTTTAAACGAAAGCGCGATGAGCTTGAGTACATTAAGGTCTGCAGTGAAAATCACTATATGTACTGCGGTCAGGCGCATGACTTGTTTGCATGTGACACCAATGAAATCTCGCCGGACATCCTGAATAATCACGCTGTGTGCCAGCGCTCCTACGACATGATCGTTGCACGGGATGCCAAAGCCCCAGAGCCCAAGGCAATTGTAACAAACATGGAAGCGGCAGCGGCTCTTATTTTGAGTGGGAAGTTCCTCGGCGTCCTCCCTGATCACTACGCCACCCAATGGGTCAACACCGGCGAAATGCGCCTTCTGGAACATCCAGATCTGACCTGGACATCAGAGTTTTACATCGCTTCGCGCAAATCCCAAGCACACAGACAGGCTGTCGAGTGGTTCATCAAAGCGTTGCTGCACGGATTGTAAAGATCATATCAAGAAACAAAGAAAGGAATAAACCGTTTCAATTGCTTAATTAGCAAAGTCATTATCTATTACAAATTCTAGTATTCTTTTTGGTGGCCATTCTTAAACTTGTGGCGCTTAGACATTGCATCCCGGTTTATTTGTGATGTAGGAAGCTGAATGCTCGGCTCTTATGATCAGGGGATGCACCTTGTCTGAACAAATCGAAAATGCAGCCAGAAAACTGGCTGATCTCTTTGACACTTCCACTCCTTTGTTTCCAACGGCCAGCGGGTCACCTAAAGCGTTTGCGAATGGCTTAGAGGATGCCCAAAAACGTATGGAAGAGCGTTTTACTGCGTTATGCGAACTGGCTGGATTGCTGGATCGCGAGACTGAAAAGAGTGAAGTGGCGCAGGGAGCTGCGATTGATCTGTTCCAGTGCTCCGGCTTTTTCTATCTGGCATTGATGCAATACTCTGAAAACCTGCCGAATTCGCTGCTGATGGCGGGCTATGACATTTCGGTTGGCCGCATGCCTCCGGTTGTCTCAAAGGCGCTCAAGCACGTTTCCTTTACGATGAAGAGTGCTATTGCGGAGGACATCACCTTCATGTGCCCTCACCTTTCTAACCTCACCGAGAAGGATGAGTTTGAAGGACGAGCACAAGTGATTTTGGATAAAGTTCTGGCGCAAGCCATTGCCCGCACCGCTCATGCGGTCTCTTCACTGGAAGAAAACGAAAAACTCGACGGTTATGAGATCACTGAGGAAGACAATGCCCTGCGTGCGCGTTGTCAGACCTGTACCGAGTTGCTTGCAAAACTTGTCAAACATTCTGCTAACCCACGTGAGCATGCAGAACGCGTTAACGCGTTTCAGGCATTCCTTGGTAACGCCTAAACGAGCCTGATTGATCAAGCCATGGGATCCTCCTGCATCCCGTGGCTGCCTTGGCAGTTCCACCAAGTTTTACCTTTCAAAGTATACATGATGGAAACGTCATCTAGTTTTCGACAGTTAGAGTGGCGTCGCATATGGCGTCTTCAACTGCCCAGAGGCGGTCTTGCCCCCATATACCGATGGTTCCAACTCGAAAGCTGGGCACGCCCCAAAGCCCGAGCTCTGTAAGTTCCTTGCGGTTTTGCTCTGTTCTTGCACGCCAATCTTCATTGTCGACAACCAGACGTGCCTGCTGCCAATCCAGACCGGCATCTGCGAGGATGCGTGACAAGCCTTTATCTGTGCTTGCATCAACACCTTTCGCCCACACGCCAGTCATAAAGGCACTGCAAAATTCCCTAAGCCTGTCATTCTTCTCAGCAAACTCGAGGAGAGAGTAGCCTCGCTCGATTGCTGTTCCCAGTGGGTCGCAAATCCGGCCAAATGGAATGGCATGCAAGCGGGCTTCACGCGCGGCATCAGCCAATATGTACTTCCGCTTCATAGGCGGTACTGGCAAGCCGCGCATGACCATGGGTAAGACGGGCCGAATGTTCAGCTTTATCCCCTGTCGATCAGCCAGGGCACATGTACGATCAAATGCCAGATACGAATATGGACTCCGGAACGAAAGGAAAAAATCGACCTCCATATGTGCTGGCGGTCTATGAGAATGTCGCCTTTGCGCTACTGCTGGCGCCAACTTGGAGGCTGAAGGCCCAAGTCCAAGTTCATGCAGGCGATCCTGGAGATAGTGTAGCCGGTCGATGCCCCAATACCATTCATCGCCATAATAAAAGGTCGCGCCGAGATAGTGCCCGTGTTTTGCGAGGAGCGTATCACCGCAGGTTTTGGCTTGATCAACCTTGTCGCCCTCCACTGAAGATCGGATTTTTTCTCCACACCACAATTTAGTGCTTATTTCCAGCAGCTTACTCACGCATGCATCGTTGGCGAGTTCCTCTGCCATTAGCGTTTCTGCTTGATTGATTTGGGTTTCATCTGGGGCCTTAAAAGGCCTGCCTGTCAGGCCGTAATGTTTGGCAAGGAAGGCCGCATCCACTCGAGCATATGCTTCCAACGCTGACCTTTCAGGTACGGCCCAATCAGGCGGGCCAGAGATCAGATGGATTTTCAGGGTGACTGCATAGTGCTGCTGAAAGTCGCCGAGCATTTGAAGTATTAGGTGAGCATATGGATCTGCGGCATGATGAAAATAATGTACTTCATGCGCCTCACCCCGCCGACTTCGTTGTTTTTCGTAGAAGGCCCGTTTTCGCTGCACTCTGGTTTCACTCGTAATGTATTCTGCAATTCTCGACTTTATTGCTGAGTGAAACGACATAGAGACGGCTCCTCCATCCAAGAGTGAGGGGCAACGTTAACCTGCTATTTCTTTTGCTGCAACGAGGCGTTTGATTGATGCCTGCAAACCTAACGGACGTTCAATGACGCATAATCGTAATACGTAAGCTACAAAAAGACGCCTTATTCTGTCAAATTTCACGGGTTGTCGGATAAACTTTTCTCAGAATACGCTTCAAACGTCCATATTGTGAGAATCTCATGCAGGAACGTTTGATACAGCTGCTGGAATCTGTTGCTGGAGCCGCCAAGCCGGTCAGTGCGAACGATCTTGCGCAGATGACCAAGCTTCCCAGAGCAACGATCTATCGGAACCTGTCGTCTCTGCTTCGCTGCGGCTTTCTGGATGAGGTTGAGGACGGCAAACGGTATGTTCTGGGTATCCGGTTTATCAAAATTGCCCTCACAGGAAAATCAGAGTCACATGTGATCAAAGCTGTCTCTGCTATGATCCACCGGCTGGTGATTGAACTTGGTGAGACGGCTTTTTTGGCACGATATCGTGGTGGCCGTGTGGAACTTATCCATGTTGAGCCTCCCAATGATCCATCCATATCTTATATTTACCCCGGCCTCGGGACCCGGCCTGTTCATGCTTGCTCCTCCGCCAAAGCCATTGCTGCTTTCATATTGCCCGAACTGCGAGATGAACTGCTGCGAACCGAACGCGTGCAATTTACGCAAGCCACTCTCATTGACAGTTCTGATATCGCTGCTGAGCTGGAGAACGTGCGGCGCGATGGCTTTGCGCTTTGTGATGGCGAGATTGATGACTGTGTCACCAGCATTGCCGTGCCCATTATGGTTGACCGACTTGGAGCACTCTTCAGCATGGGTGTTGTTGGCCCCCAAAACCGCATAAAGCCGCGACTTCACACGCATATTTTACCTGTACTCAAAGAAGAAAACATACGCGCCGCAGCTGCCATTCAGCACTGCTCAATTGTTGATGCCGAGAGAGCAAATTTGGAGGCTCTCTCCGGCGAGTTGGAGGCAACTCGAAATACTCATTAATTAATTTCTATTGGAGGATCTTATGAATAG
Source organism: Pseudovibrio sp. WM33 (assembly GCF_001623165.1). Taxonomy (NCBI): domain Bacteria; kingdom Pseudomonadati; phylum Pseudomonadota; class Alphaproteobacteria; order Hyphomicrobiales; family Stappiaceae; genus Pseudovibrio; species Pseudovibrio sp. WM33. The sequence goes on along the minus strand of NZ_LMCK01000016.1, from coordinate 9,774 downwards.
AAGAGAATTTGGTGCACTGGTTGTTGCTGCTGCAGCGGCTGCCGGACCGTTTAGAGCTTTTGCTGATGAAACCTGTCAGTCACCTTACATGCCCAAGATTACCGGGCAGGAAGAATTCGTTTATGTCTGGACACTCGGCGTTGAGGGAATGGGCGATGAGCAAGATAAGCTTGTTACCATTGATCTGCGGCCAGACTCGCCCATGCGCGGTCAGGTGATCAACAGTCTTTCTGTCGGCGGACGGAATGAAGCACATCATGGTGGCTTTTCAGCAGATCGTCGCTATTTCTGGACTGGTGGTCTGGATACCAATCGCATCTTCATCTTCGACGTACATAGTGACCCATCAAAGCCATCCCTCCACAAAACTATTGAGACCTTTGTCAAGGATTCAGGGGGCGTTGTTGGGCCACATACATTCTTTGCCCTTCCCGGCAGTATGATGATCACCGGGCTTTCCAATGATGATGATCATGGTGGGCGCACGGCACTGGTTGAATACAACGATGCCGGCGATTACGTGGCGACTTATTGGATGCCAACCGCTAGTGACATGCAGGGTGCCGTTGCTGTGGGGGATGCTGTTGCGGACGGTTATGGCTATGACATTCGCGCACTCATTCGCAAGAACATCATGTTGACCTCCTCCTTTACTGGCTGGTCAAACTACATGATGGATTTTGGGCAGATGCTGCAAGATGCCGACGCGATGAAGCGGTTTGGCAATACGATCGTTCAATGGGATCTGCATACTCGTCAGCCGCGTAAGGTCTTCAACGTGCCGGGCGCTCCGCTGGAGATCCGCTTCCCATGGGGGCCGAATGCGAACTATGCATTCTCTACGACCGCTCTCACCTCCAAACTCTGGTTGATTTATGAGGACGACAGCGGAGAATGGCAGGCCAAAGATGTAGCGGACATCGGAAATCCAGCGGACATTCCGCTTCCCGTCGATATCTCCATAGCTGCTGATGATCAGACACTGTGGGTCAACAGCTTCATGGATGGCAAGACGCGGCTCTTTGATATTTCCGATCCGCATAACCCCTCTCAAATTTATGAGAAAACCATCGACCGTCAGGTCAACATGGTCAGCCAGAGTTGGGATGGGAAACGGGTCTACTTCAGCTCTTCCTTGCTGGCAAACTGGGACAAAAAGGGTGACGACGATGTGCAATATCTGCGTGCATACACCTGGGATGGGAAAGAGCTGATCGAGGACTTTGATATCGATTTTTACAAGCTCGGCCTTGGCCGTGCGCACATCATGCGTTTTGGCAGTTCTGAGCTGTACACCAGCTAGATCAAACTCGTTTTGGGGCAGCACGCGTGTTGCCCCATGCTTTTCCAACTCATTAGGTCTGATGCATGCGTGTATTGAAAAAGTTCCTGGTCTTCAGTGGTGTTGCAGCAACACTTCCAGCACTCTGGTATACCTTAATGGCCGGACAAGCTGCTCCCACTCGCCCATTTTCAGATGCCTTTACCCCTCATGAAGAGTTTCAGTTTGATCCTCCCAAGCCGGGTTCTTACACGCTGAACCGGTTTAGGACGGCGCCAGATGGACGGGTTCTGGATGTAAATGGACAGACACATTCATTTGCAGCACTGACCAGAGGTAAGATCAATTTGGTGAGCTTTGTCTATCTGATGTGCGGCGATGAGAATGGGTGCCCAATCGCTATGTCGACGCTCTTTGAAATTCACGATGCCAGCCAGAAGCTTCCCGGACTGCGAGAAGACGTTCAACTCATCACGATCAGCTTTGATCCTGCCCGCGATACGGTTGAGGCCATCAACTCCTTTTCATACCCCCTTCAAATCGATGCGAATGCCGATCAAAAGCTGAAATGGCACGTGCTTACAAGTTCAGGCATGGCAGATCTGCAGCCTATTCTGGATGGTTTTGGCCAAGTCATTGATCGGTCGAATGATCAGGAGGTCATCAATCATCTTTTACGAATGTATCTGATTGATCGCGAAGGCGTTGTACGTAACGTTTATGGGCTTGGAACCATCGACCCGAGGCTCTTGATCACTGATGTGGAGACGCTTCTACTGGAAGAAAGCAGGTCATAATGCGCCAGTGGTTTCTTACATGTCTGATTGGCAGTCTCCTGTGTTGGACAGATGGCGCACATGCACAATCGCATTGCATAGCAGACCTAGAAAACTGGTCTGCACTGGCTTTGAAGCGGAGCCTTTCTACCCCGCTTGGACTTCCGCCCGTCCCACATCCACATGACAACCCACCTAGTATTGCGAAGATTAAGTTGGGCCGGAAGTTGTTTTTCGATCGGCGCTTGTCGATCAATCGCACAATGTCTTGCGCCATGTGCCATGTTCCAGAACAAGGGTTCACCAATTGGGAGCTGAGCACAGCCATCGGCGTTGAAGGGCGCAGTCTTAAGCGAAACTCACCAAGCATTTTGAATGTCGGGTATCTGAATGTGCTGTTTCATGATGGCCGGGATCATGCATTGGAGACACAGTTTATCAGTCCATTAACCGCGCGAAATGAAATGGCAAATCCGTCTGCGGGACGTGTTGTTGCTCTTTTGAAGGAGATTCCGGACTATGTGCAGATGTTCGAGGATGCCTTTGAGGCTCAGGCGTCTCTCGACAGGGTTGGGATGGCCCTTGGCGCATATCAAAGAACAATCCTTGCGGGGAACAGTCCCTTTGATCAATGGTACTTTGGTGGTGATGAAACTGCTGTTAGTGCCGATGTTAAGCGTGGTTTTCAGGTATTTAACGGCAAAGCGGGCTGCAGTGCTTGCCATCTGATCAAAGATGACTACGCCCTCTTTACGGATGAACTTTTCCATGACACCGGATATGGTCAGATGCGTGAAGAGAAGCGCCAAAATCCCCCGACAAGCATTCCTGTGCAAGTTGCCCCCGGAGTGGTGCATCGGATGGAATTTTCAAAAATCCGATCTGTTAGTGCTGAACGCGAAGCTGATCTAGGGCGCTATGAGGTAACAGAGGACCCAGTTGACAGATGGAGGTTTCGCACGCCTTCGCTGCGTAATCTCACAGTAACGCCACCTTATATGCACGACGGCCATCTCAGTACGATTTCGCAGGTTATTGAGTTCTACGACCAAGGCGGATCACAACTGAGTGGTCAAGACCCACGCATCCGCCCGCTTGGCCTCACAAGAGCTGAAAAACAAGACCTCGAAGCCTTCCTGCAAAGCCTGACCTCTCCTGATCTCGACTGCCTGATAAGCGAGGCAAGAGTGTTGCCACCTGATAATCACTAAGGTGGCAACCTAGGTCGATCCACTCAGACTTGCAGTGCGTGTTGTTATCCGGACTAGAATGCTCCTCATCGCTCGCAAACACGTTCTACTTCTTGCGCTTTAGCAGATTCTTCAGTTTTGCGCGTCTGCTGGTGTGGCTGTTCAGGATTTTTTCCAGGTTGCCGACTTTTTCACGCAGGGTGTCCATTTCGTATTTAACTTTGCGGATGTTTTTGTCGTTGAGCAAGCGTGCAACCTGATAAACTGATGCGCTCGCTTCGTCGCGGACCTTATCAAACTCAGCCTGAGCCTTCGCTTCGCTAATCGTGTTGCGTTTCAGATTGAGTAGGATGAGTTTTTGGCCAATTTCATCGATCTCTTTTTCATAGCCCGGTGCAAGTTGCGAGGTTGCGAGACCTACGCGGTGCGCATCATGTAGAGTGTCCAAAGCAACCTTGAGGTACTCGATGCTTTCATCGCCGTCGTCTAATCTGGCATTCGCGAGGTGGTCTTTTGCGGCGGCGGCGTGCTCTTCGGCTTTCTGGAGGATCATCCCGTAATACTCTGCTTCTGATGCATCCAGCAGGTCTTTAACATTTGCTTTGGCTGTTTCCAGAAGCTGGTCAGTGGACGCGATTGCATCTTGAAGGTTGGCTTTTTGCTCTTCATCATCAGCTGGGCCGAAGCTGTCCTCACGTTCCAACTCCAGCTCTTCTGATGGCTTGAGCGTTTCTTCAGGTTGATCCTCTGATTTAGATTGCACCGAACCAGACCTGCGCTTAGGACCTTTCGTTCCCTGTTTGTCGAGAAGTTCCTCCATTTTATCAAGGTAGTACTGGAGTGTATTTAACGCTGCCTGAGCACGTCTGATCTCACCTTTGAGGAGAAAGTCTTTTGCTTCAAAGGCCGTTCGGATACCGATGGAGTGATACTTGCCGTAGTTTACTGCGTCGTCGGCATTCTGGATCGTGCTGCTCAGTTTATTGAGATCGGCCAGATCCGTTGTTACATCTTCAACTTCCTGTTCCAGCTCAGGAATTTTGTCTGCTATGGCTACACCGGAATCGTGTCTTGATTGCAGAGCTTCATTAACAACGCGCAGAGCAAATAGCTCAAACTCGGCCTTCTCGAAGTTTTCCTGCTCCATCAGTTTTTGTGCTTCTGCTGCATGTTCAGCACCGCGCACCTGCATTGCCTCAAAGACTTCACGGTCCATGCCATCCTGAATGTCTTTCTTCAGAGCCTCGAACTCGGCAAGTTTTTGCTGGCTCTCCTTTATCGTGGCAGCGAGCTTTTCTGGATCTTTTGAAAGTGGCATTGCCTCCTGGAGCAGTTCAAGCATGCGATCTTCCTGGCTGAGTATGTATTCACTTTCCTTGTCAGGACCGAAGCGGTCTCCTTTTTTAATCAAGGCAATGCCTCGATCTATCGCCTGGAGAGCTGAGCGTTCAGCATCATCAAAAGCCGTTGTAAGATGTTTGATTTTTTCGAGTTCTGGTCGACGTTTAACAACGTCTGCAATGCGCTGCCGATAGACTTCAAAGCCTTCTATGAAACTCGCCTTTGCCTCTTCAAATAGGCTCGCATAACGCTGTTTCTCGGCTTCAACCACCTTCACGGCATCGGTAAGCTGATGATTGAGATCTAATCCGTCCAGATAATTTTTTCTCTGAATGGCTTCCCTCAATTGCTCAACCAACCCTTTGGCTTTATTGTAGTTTGTTTCGAAATCGGTAAAATCCAACCCCCAATCTGCATATTGATCAAGGCTCACATTTACGTTGTCAATAATCTTTTCGAAACCTTCGGCCCGTTGACTCAATCCTTTCATCTGAGACTCTGTGAAGTTCTCACTGAGCTTGCGGAAATTGTCCATCGCGTTGAAGGCATCCAGTGCCTCTTGTAACCCGGATTCCATGCCCGCAATGATGGCTTTACGGTCTCCGTCCTCTTGTGAGTTATTTAAGTCAGTTGCAGCAGTAAGATTCAATCGTGCCTTATCAAATTCCTCAATGAAAGTCCCTTCAAAATAGGTGTCACGACAGGACGGCCACCATTCATCGTATGAAGCTATTACAATGTCTTGTAGTTTGCTAACATCAGAATAAATATTGTCTTTTTTAATTCTGAAGGCAGTGATGTCGGCATCGTACTGGGCTTGTGCGTCGAGTTCTGATCTCACAGCTGCAACACCTGCGTCACCGAGAGCATCGAGCATGACGTCCATAGCTTTCTCGATCTCTGAAAACTGCAGTACTGCGGCCTTTCCCTCTCCAGATTTTGCCAGTTCATGAGCTTTATCCAGACCAGCTCTCGCAGTGGCATCTGCATTTTCAAAAACTTTCAAAATCTCTGGAAATTTTGCAACCGTGTCTACAAGTTCGGACAGCTTAATGTAGTCAGTCAGCAAGTCAGAAAATGACGTGAAGACCTTAAGTTCTTCGTCTAGTGCTGCTTTTTCCGCTACCTCACTCGCCTGTCTCATGCTCTGCCGGTGTGTTTCAGCCAGATCCAAAGCATCCCGAGATGCTGCAACATCTTGTTGTTCTACGGATATTTTGAGTTCCGCAATGTTGTCCATTGCTGTCAGATAGGCATCATCTAATGCGGACAGATCAATCGCCCAGCCACCCAAGTTTTCACGCACTTTGTAAATATCTTCGAATGCGGCAAGATAGTATTTGGCCCCTTCAGAGATGCCGTTGAGCTGCGACATCACGATTTGCTTACTGACATCAAACGCATTTTCCATGTCGCGATAGGCTTTTTTGGCCTCTGTGATTGGCTCTCGTATGCTCGTGATGAATAGATCCTGATTGACTTTCATCCGTGGGCCAGGTGTCATCATTTGGTCAGCGCCTGTGAGCCAATCCATCGCTTCATCGATTGAGGCGTTTGCCAGTTGGAATGAGTTCTGGAATCGTTGGAGGTAGTCTCCTTCACAGAAACGTTCCCAAACTTTATTCCCCTCTTTGACAGCGTTTTTCAGCTGTTCGACCTCAACGCGAAGCTGCTTTAACTCCCTGACGAATAGTGCAATTTCTTCCTGCTCTTCTTTTTCCGCCAGTTGTTCTATAGTTAGAGCTTCCTCTTCCACTTCAGATGTTTCCGTACCTGCCTGATAGCTTTCCGGTTGCTTTGGTTTTGGCGGATTGGCGACAAAAGCGTCCAAATTGACCATAGATTGCTTCAGGTCTGCCAGCGCGCCTCTGGCGTCTGTGATTCGGCCTTGGCTGATGTAATCGAAGACTTCTTTGGCGTAGCCTTGGGCGATCATCCTGAAACTGAGAAATTCCCCACAAAGTTCATCATTTACAATGCCATTCGCAACGTTTTCATAGGCTTGAATTCTGCCCCAGGCCTCTTGCACATCAAGCTTCAGGCCTGCAACTTTGGCTGCGGTTTTTGCGCCGCGTTCCAAGGCGATTTCGAGGCCGCTGAGAGCAATCTGGGTGTTATCGATTGCATCGTCGGCGTCTTCGTATTTCTTGCGTTTGAAGAGAATTTCAGCCTGATCGGAGTACTCGACAGCTCTATCGTATAGATTATCGAAAATTGCCTCTTCTTCTTTGTCTTTGAAGACATCGCTGCGATCATTGTATGCGGCAATATTTTCTCGCAATCTGTCCAGCGTCTGCATGAAGAGTTCAGTATTCTCCACCTGAGTGGCAGCTGTTCTGATCCCCTGGAAGTTCTGCAATTTGTCGACGTGGTTTTGCAGGTTTGCAATGGAGGTCTGTGCGTTGGCGGTGACCTGATTGGCCTCGCTCAGGTTTTCATTTTTCACCGCTGTGTCCGCGCGATCAAGGTTGAACTCAACTTCGCCCGCAATATTATCGAACCTTTTGAGGAAAATCACTTTTCTCTCATTTACCTCTGCGAATTTCACAAACTCAGAGCGACGGGAGAACAATGGAGCAGCTTGTTTTTGCAGTAAAGCGATCTGATCCTGTGCAATCTCAAGAGCCGACTGTGCCTCAACAGCAATCTCATGCATCTCAGTCAGGTCAAGCTTGACCTTTTCAAGCTTGTCTTCTGCGGACAGCACTTCACCTTTTAATAGGTCAGACTGCGCATCTGCAATGGCGCTACGTGCAGACTTATCCGCCTTCCTAAAGACGGGCAGAAGTCCGTTATACTCGCTCACCAACCCTTCCTGAGAGGCCAGTTCATCTGCCTTCTTTGTCAGCTCAATCGCATCACCAGCAAGCAGTTTTACTTCGTTCTCGTCATCATCGTCCTCTTCAGGCGTCCCTTCAGAAGACGCAATGCTTTGCAACATAACTTGCTGCATTTCGATGAAGCCGTTTTCAGCGCTCTCAACCGCCTTTTCCGCCTCAAAGCCTTTGCCTGCTGCGACCGGAGATGTTGCTTGCTTGCAACTAGCCACGACCGCCTCATGAAGCTTCTCAAATTCTACCAAGTCTTTGGGATTATGCTCTATTTCGAATTTACGTGTACTCAGATCAGCAGCTGCTGTTTCGGTTGATTGAACTCGGTTCTCGATATCTTTTTTCGCGTTTGCAGCATGTTTTTGCGTTTTCTTCAGCAGGTCTTTCAACACCGCAAGATTGATAGATGCGGCTTGTAGACTTTGCTTGGCAACAGAGATGCTGTTGCTGTTCAATGCCGTGTTCAGATCCCTAATGTTTTCAGCGGCCTGTTCGTAAGCCCCGTCAAAGCGAGACAGATCAATGTTCCAGGTTTCAATACTGGCGCGTTGCTTATGGACATCATCCAGTTTCTTCTTTGCTTCAGCTGCTATCCCCCTCATGCTATCGAGAGTGATGTCCTGGCCTTCCTTGAAGTTGGACTGCATCACGCGGAGATATTCTTCTCCACGGTCCATGAAGGCCTGCAGTTTACCAAGGTCAACAAAGCCTTTTTTATCTGGCTTGTTCATGATGTCGTTGGCTTGCTTTACATTGGCCTCGGCAAGCTGCTTAGCGTCTTCGAACACCCTTTGAGTGACGTCTTCAATGAAGACATCAGTTCGTTTGCCAGCTATATGTACTGCTTTAGCAAGGGACCTTAAGTTCCTGCTTACTTTAGACAATTCCTTTTGATGAATACGCTTGCGTTCTGCCAGATCCAGAACAGCCTGCTGTTCTTCGGCTTTGTCTTGCGGGGGGTGCTCTGCCTGAGAAGCAGAGACTGTTTCGCCACCTTGCCCATTTTCGCTGTTCGGCACCTGATCATCATCATCAGGCAGATTAAACCTGACCTTCATCGTCTTTAAGACTGCATGCGCCCAGTTTTCGTGCTCTGGAGGGAGGTTATTCTCAGGCATTTGGAATCTCCGAAGTTCAGGAAACTGCTGTTTCACACTTTAATCGCGCTCCGCAGAATTATGCGTTGTCGCTCTTCGGATATGGGAAAAATCAAGTCTTTCGCTGAAAATTACGTTGCTGATACTTGGTTAAGTTAAGGTAAGTTTAGATCCAGTCTGGATTTGTATTTGAGGCAAGGTTTAAATACACGAAAAGAGATGGTTATTACGCAATGCACACAACGGAAAATGGCTTTGCGTTGGTTTGTGTTGAAATGTGATTGTAACGGTTTGAGAGCCTACAGGCATTCTTGAGAAAGAGATTCAGAAATGCCTATTAATGCGTTGATTTAACTATAATATTATTCAGGTTACATCTATAAACTTCGCTCCAACATTGGCAAACAAGGCTAAGTCGTTTGCTGCGTCAGTTAGCGTTGTTTCGTAAAACTCTCCATCCACTATAGCTTTATAGAAGGCGTCCAACTCAATCCGGAACGGATCTTCATAGGACGGACCAATCACCTCTTTGGTGGTCTGTTCTTCGGTTGAGCGAGTGATACTAAGTTGTGTCGGTAGATTACGAATGTACGGTGTATCATAAGTCACCTGGTATCGCTCCATCTGGGTCAACACTTCGATACCTGCTGTCCGTCATCAGGGATAATTGGACAAAATCGGTTTTCGAATAGCGGAGTGTCTGGCCCTTTTGCTTGTTGATGTTAAGCGTCTTGTGTGTGGTAGCGCAAGCGGCGGTTTTGAAGAGTTTTTCGTTTAATCATCTTCCGATGCTGTAGGATCTGTTTATCTCGCCCGAAATAGGCGTTGGCTGGCGTGACGTTGCCAAGGCTCTCGTGATAGCGGCGGTGATTATAGTAATCGACGAAGTCTGCGATTTGCGCCTCCAGATCCTCTGACATGTAGTAGTTTTCGAGTAAGATGCGGTTCTTCATAGTCTGATGCCAACGCTCGATCTTACCTTGCGTTTGCGGACGCTCCCTGAACATGCTTCATACGCTTCTCCTCCAACCATTCAGCTAGGTCGGTAGAGACATAGGAGCTCCGGTTATCGGACAGTAGGCACGGACGGTGCAGCACCTTTGGCTGCC
>NZ_LMCK01000016.1:0-138 GCF_001623165.1 Pseudovibrio sp. WM33 | reverse complement strand
AAAAGACGCTCACCTGTCCAAATAAACGGAACCACCTCTGAGTTTTTCGTTTAATCATCTTCCGATGCAGTAGGATCTGTTTATCTCGCCCGAAATAAGCGTTGGCTGGCGTGACGTTGCCAAGGCTCTCGTGATAGC
>NZ_LMCK01000015.1:26359-141022 GCF_001623165.1 Pseudovibrio sp. WM33 | reverse complement strand
TAACTATAGGCGTGGACCACTTCAAAGGGGGAAGCTCACCGCGTAAATCTTGTTCATCTGCCATTCCTTATTGGGTCTTGATTACTGTCATGATCTCTTCTAATTCCTCAAGTAATGTTGAGGTCAAGGCGAAAAATAGAGGAATGACAATGGTCTCCTTGCAAGGGTTAACCGTAGGGCAGGTCGCAGAGCGCAGTGGCATCGCAGTCTCTGCTGTTCACTTCTATGAAGAAAAGGGGCTCATCAGCTCCTGGCGCAACAACGCAAACCATAGAAGATACTCCGCAGCCGTCCTGCGTAAGATCGCCGTGATCAAGGCCGCGCAAAAGCTGGGCGTGTCTCTAAAGGAAATCAAAGCGGCCATGGACCAACTGCCCAACGAGAAGAAGATCTCAGCAGCGGATTGGGCCAAACTCTCCACGTGGTGGCAGCAGGATCTCGACAACCGCATTGCAGAACTTCAGGACCTGAGAGCAGGCCTTGATGAGTGCATCGGCTGCGGTTGCCTCTCCTTGACCGACTGCCATCTCCTTAATCCTGAAGACAAACTTGGCAGTGATGGAGCAGGCGCCCACTTACTCGGGTGGCGTCGGAAAATGCCGGCAGAAGAACACTGACTCAGCGGCATCAGACATGTGCAGTCATGAGCTGAATCTGATTCAGAACTTTAACTGCACGAAATTACAGCAGGGCAGTCCCCACACTCATCCCACCACAGACAAACAGCGTCTGCCCGGTGATGAAGCTGGACTTGGGATCAGCAAAGAACATAAAGGCATTGGTGATGTCCTCCACCGTGCCGATGCGGCCAACAGGAATGCCATCCGCCAGCTTTTGCTCCTGTTCACTGCCCTTAGGAATGATGCCCCAGAAGTTGTCTGTCTTCACCGGACCCGGCGCCACCACATTCACCGTAATCTGATGCTGCGCCAACTCCAGCGCCCACGTCCGCGCCATGCCAATCATACCAGCCTTGGAGGCACTGTACGCCGTCCGTGTCTTTGCTCCCAAAGCAGCACGGGAGCCGTTAAACAGCACGCGCCCAAACTGATTGGCCTTCATGCTCGGCAAGAAGGCTTTGAGCAGAGTCAGCGCTGACCCCAGATGAAGCTGGGCAAGTCCTGTAATATCGTCAGGCTCAGTCTCTTCAATCAAATTGGGAAAGATCAGTCCCGCATTGTGAATGAGATGCGTCACCTCATGCTCACCAGCAATTGCCTCAGCCGCAGCACTCACTTGTGCCTGATCCAGCAAGTCAGTCTGATGAAAATGCAGCTTCGGGTGCTCAAACTCAGGCTCACGGCGCGACAGGCATATGACCGTGTAACCAGACTCCAGCATCTCTTGAGTTAATGCCGCGCCAATGCCCTTGTTGCCGCCTGTGATGACCGCTGTGAACTCCTCTGACATCAGCGGTCTCCCTTTGGCACCAGCGCCAGAACGCGCAGCGGGCTACCTGTCCCGTTTTTGATCTTCAACGGGGCACATAAGATCATGGCACCCGTGGCAGGCAACTGGTCCAGATTGCACATGCATTGCAATCCATACTTGCCAGCCCCGTGCAGATAAAAATGCGCCGGATAGGGCGGCGTATAATGCACACCTTGGCCCGCATCTGTCCCCACAGTCTCTGTCCCAAACCCGCGAATGCCGCGCTCCTCAATCAGAAACCGAATTGCGTCCGGTGTCGGTCCGGGTGAATGTGGCCCGTCATCGCGCATATTCAGATAAGCCGCACCACGGCGCTTGCTCCAGTCTGTGCGCATAAACACCCAGCTGTCCGCCGGAATCCGCCCATGTTCAGCTTCCCACCGGGCAATGATCTCCGGTGTCAGCTCAAAGTCATCATCCTGTGCAGACCCTTCAGAACAATCAATCACCACCACTGGCCCGACAAAGTGTTCAGGGGGAATGGAGTCCACCGTGTTATTGGGCAGATCCCTGCCGGAAATCCAATGGATCGGCGCATCAAAATGCGTGCCTGTGTGTTCAGAGCAGGTGAAGGTGTTCCACTTCCATGCAGGACCGCGATGATCATAGGCGGAGATCTCTTCCATGCGAAAGCGCGCGCACTGCCCAAACTCGGGCGGTAGCACAATTACCGGAAAATCCGGATCAAGCGTATGCGTCAGGTCCACCACTTCCACATCACCGGAAAGCAAAGCAGAGCTCAGAAGCTCAACCGGGTTCGCCAGTTTCTCTTTCAAGGCTTCCATGGTCAAAGCGCCTCCAGACTTGTCATTTCTTTTTCAAGCACCTTCGGGCTCTCCATGAACTTGCGCCGGATGTCCTTGGCAATGTCACCCACATACACATCCTCCAGCCCTGCTTGCAGAGCTTTCACCAGTTCCCGCGCCAACGCACCCGCAGGCACTGTAGGGGGAGGCAAAGGCTGATGCCATTCATCCTCGGTTGGGCCGCAATAAACATTCACCACCCGCACACCAGAGGACGCCATTTCCGCCCGCAAACATTGTGAGAGTGAATGCGCGGCTGCATTGGAGGCTGAAAAGCTGCCAAAGCCGGGGTTGCTGACCAGCGAGTAGACGGAGAGCACGTTCACCCACGCCACCGCGCTGTTCACCCCATCTGCACTGCGCCCGGCCATGGCAGGGGCAAAGGCCTGTGCAAGCCGCATCATGCCGAAATAGTTGACCTGCATCTCATCCATAGCAAAGCCCACGTCCCCACGACCCTGAATACCACCGGGCCGCACAAAGCGGGCATTGTTGATCAAAATATCGACCTTGCCACCAAACTCGCCGGCAAGTTCCTGAACGGAGGAAGTGTCAGTCACATCTAAAGAAACCAGCTCAACACCTTGAAGAGACTCAAGTTTGGCGCGATCAGGGTAGGGTCGCCAACTCTCCGCTTCTCCAACAAACACAGCAGAAGCTCCAGCCTCCAGCAGGCTCTTTGCCAGTGCATACGCATTCGGATTGCGTGCATCTGTGATCAGAATGCGCCGGAATTTCGGATCACACGTCAATTCACGAAGCTGCATATCATCCTCCTGCAACTGGCCTTTTTCCAGGGGCAAGGCAAGCAAAACGCTCTGTCCGGACTTATCGAGCCGATTAATCAGCTGCACCTCATCCCCCACCGCCACCTCACTGTGAAGGTGGCACATAACGGAGGGGCCAATCTCCAGATGCACCGTCCCAAGCCGCCACGGTGTACGCTCACGGAAATAAGTGTTGGTGCTCGTACGCACAGTAGACGTTGCAATCAGCTTTCCGCGCGAAGACACATCCTGCCAAACGAGCCGATCAGACAGACAACAACTGCAAGCATCCCGTGCAGGGTATTGAACAGACCCACAACCTGGCCCAGCACAGACCTGCAGCATAAACCGCCCCTCAGCGGCAGCTGCGGCCATGAACAGGGCAGAACGGCTACGATAATGAGAAGGCAATGTGGGCACACGAGTGCGCACCTGCGGGTTCTTTTTGGGTGGTTTTTGAAGAGGTGTAACCATCAGCTCACCCCTTCTAAAATCACCGCACTGGTGCACACGCCGCGGTCGTAGTTGATCACCCCAAAGCCGGAAACCAAAGCCCGCTTGGCATCCGCCACCTGCGTTGCCCCAGCCGTGCCCGTCACCTGCCGGATGGCCTCAGCAAGTCCAATAAACCCACCAGCAGCCCCAGCCTGACCAGCAGACAGTTGCCCGCCGGAGGTGTTGTGCGGGAAGTCTCCGGAAACCGTTAGGTCCTTATCTGCAATAAACCGAGCTGCTTCGCCTTTCGCGCAAAAGCCCAGGTCCTCCAGCTGCATCATCACGATGACCGGATAATCATCATAGGTCTGCAACAGATCCACGCTCTCTGGCCCATGCCCGGCCATCCCGTAAAGCTCATCAATATCCATCTCCCAGCCACCACGCATCTGGATTGGGTCTTCAGCAAACGCATTGTGCCGCTCAATGGTCGCGCTGATATGCGCATGCGGAATCCCAGAGGCGACCGCATCTTCTTCGCGCATCACCAAAAAAGCTTCAGCACCAGCCACAGGCATCACGCAGTCAAACAGGGTAATTGGATCACTGATCTCACGCCCTGCCAGATAAGCCTCCATGGTCAGTGGCTTCTTCATCACTGCGTTTTCATTGCGCAAAGCATTGTCCCGCTGAGAAACGCAGATCCGGCCAAAATCTTCACGGCCCACGCCAAATTCGCGCATGTAATAGTCAGTCAGCAGCGCAAAACAGGCATTCGGCCCGCCAGCGCCATATGGGTAGGAGGCATCCTGCGCGAACCGTGAAAAGCTGGAGAGCATGCGCCGGAAGCTGTCCACGTGGTTGGTATCCCCCGCAACGCAAGCCACCACAGAGGCATCCCCACATTGCACGGCACGAGCAGCCCGGCGCAGTGCACTGGGCCCACTGGCGCCGCCCTGCGGAATATGATCCAGCCAACGCGGAACAAGCCCCAGATGCTGAGTCAGGCCAACAGCCGTATCAGGAAACAGCGAGAAACTGGCGACAGAAAACCCGTCAATATCGCGCGGTGTAAGACCGGCAGATTTGATCGATTGCCGCAGCGCTTTGGCAATCCACCAATGCGCGGTCTCTGTTGAATAACGTTCATAGGGAGTGCTGGCAGGGGCTGCCACGACAACCCCGTCATACCCCATGCGTTTGCGTGGCTTGATCATGAAACCAACTGCCTCCGCTTCAGGTGGATGGTGTCGAATGCCTCTGATGTTTCAAGCAGTTCAAGTGCCCTCTGTTTTTGGGCTGCCCGCTGGATCTTCTGTGTACCGGTCAGCTTTAAAGAGCTGCAAAATGCGATGTAGCCGGGCACCTTGTAATAGGCCATGCGCTCCAACCCCCAGCGCACAATCGCTTCTGCTGCATCCTTCGTTTGTTCGCCGCGCCAGACGATAGAGGCAAACACCTCATCCCCGCGAATGGTATCTGGGACAGGACAAACAGCAACTGCCTCAATGTCCGGATGCTGCATCAAAACGGATTCCACATCCACCGCGGCAATGTTCTCGCCACTGCGCCGGATCACGTTCTTCTTGCGATCCACGAAGAAGAAGTCACCATCCTCATCCCGCCGAACAATATCGCCCGTATGAAACCAGTTGGCTTTCCATGCCTCATTGGTCGCTGCATCATCCTTGAAGTAATGGGAGAAGAACCCGACACGCGGATCATCGCCCTTGCGCCGCACCAGCAACTCACCGGGGTCGGTTCCTGTAACAGGCACACCGTCATCACCCATGATGCACACATCCATCTCAGGTCCGGGCTTACCAAGGCAGTTCATGCCGCGCTTACGAGGCTCCTGGTTGGCCGCAATCACAGATCCAGCGCCTGTTTCTGTCATGGCCCACGCTTCCACCAGAGGAATTCCAAAGCGCTCCTCAAACGGAACATGCAGCTTGGCATCAATGCCCGCCCCAAAGCCAAAGCGAACAGAATGGGCTTTGTCTTCCGGCGCTTCTGGCAGACCCATCAGGATCGATGGCATAACGCCCAGATAATGCAGGCAGGTTGCTCCACTATCCCGCACATTCTGCCACCAGGAACGCGGGTGGAAGCGGTCCAGAGCTGTCAGGCACCCACCAACAGCAATCATCGCCATGGCAGAATATGCCATCGCATTCATATGGAAGATCGGCAGCGGCGTAATCATCCGCTCGCCATCCTCATTCAGCGCACACGTGCCGCCTGCATTGGCGTACCAATGCCCCGCTTCCAGAAAGTAGCGGTTAGCCAGCACACAGCCTTTCGGGCTCCCGGTGGTGCCAGAGGTATAAAGCATCGCCGCAGGGTCTTCTTGCGCAGGCGAATAGATCTCATCTGAAGGCGCGCGCACAACGGGCAGGGCATCATCCAGTGTGGCACAGGCAAAACCTAGCCCACTGTCACGCGCTGCCTGTTCCATATCTGCTTTGCGCTCATACGTTGAAATAACCAGAACAGGCTCTGCATGTCTGCCGATGTATTCAAGCTCTGAGCTTTGTAAGTCAGGATTGATTGGCACGATTACCACGCCAAGCGCATTCAGGGCCAGCCAGTGCAGAAAGAAGGCAGGGCGGTTTTCAAGCAGAACCAGAACTCGGTCTCCAGCTTGAAGGCCAGCTTGCCGATACCGCACCACCGCACTCTGCGCCTGAACCAATGCTTCTGCGTAGCAGGTCTCTCTAGCCTCAATGCCGTAAAGCTCGGCAGTCTCAGGCAACACATTCACAAACGGACGGTCTGGCCACTTTTCGGCAGTAGCACAAAACGCATCGAAAACAGATTTATGCTCAATCATTCAAACAACCTGTTTTCTCAAATGAACAGCTGGATGTTGCCAAAGGCAGCATCACAGTTGAGCAGATCAACCCGCTTCAGCTTAATTTTCAACTCGTCCTCCATCATCTCAAAATGATGGTGCACGGTGGCTGCCAGCAAGAATTGGTCATCGAGCCGCGTCTCCACATAATGAACAGCAGTGCGGGTGATAAATTGGCCCGCCTTCGGATCAAAAGCCTCGATGCTAGGACGGTTTAAAACATGAGAGCAGCGGCTCTTGGGTTTTTGCGAAAAAGTGCGCAGGCCATTGAGGCGCTCAACACGAAGCTTCCGCAAGAATGCGTCCTCATACATAAGCGAGGTCATGTTTTTCGGGTTGTCCTGCTGATAATCCAGCGGCATCCAGTAGTAGCTGTCAGAGCCCCAAAGCTCCAGCCACTCATCAAAGCGGCCTTCATCAATCACCCGGGCTTCATGGTAGACAAAGTCGATCAGGTCATCACGCGTCGGTAAGGTCACGAGCTTCGGCCTCCATGCTTGCAACAACAAACTTCTTCCAGGCATGGAACTGATTGCGCATCTGGCGTTCCGTCGTCCCGTTCTCAACGGCTTCTTCATCCAGGTCTTCGTCAGCATCATAAAGGCGCTGCACATTCACCCACTCAAGTTCCTGAGAATGCAGGCCTTCCTGCGCGCGCTCATACATCTCCAGATCATCGTGCCCAACAATGGAGGTTGGCGCGTTGATCAGGCGGTTGTACATGGCCGTGCGCTCAAGCAGCATGTCCGGCGCATCAACAAGGCGGAAGATATAGCTTTCAACCAGCGTCTTATTGGCGGCCAGTGGAATGAACACACGCAACTGCTGGATAGGGCCTTTGATCATGATGTTCGGGAAATAGACCGTGTTATGCCGGTTTTCACCCAAAATAGCCTTGGCACGCTCTTCGCCATACGCCTCCACCATCATCTCCAGATAACCCGGAATAGCAGAGTAATCCGAGTGAATGGAATGATGCACACCTGTATGGCCATGACCATTCGGCCAGGTGCGAATACCCATATCCTCAAAGAACTCATAGGGCGACATGAACGGCGCAATCACCTCCATCGCCATAGGCGTTTTGGTGTTCTCGTCCTTGTCTATGCTCTCCCAGATCTCAACCGCGGTGCCAGCGGAACTTTCATGAGCAACCATCGGGTGACAGGTGTCCGTCTGGTTATCAACCAGCATCTTCCAGTTACAATTGTGCATATAGCGCAGCGGTGGGCCAGCCACCTCTAGCTTCCCAACCGGAGAGCGGTCCACCATGTTATCGAGAGAGGAGAGGGAGCCGCCGAAGAACTCCTCAAAGCTGATGCCCTCTTGGTTCATGCGCACAAAGATAAAGCCGCGGTAGTTCTTCACCGCACCCACAGGCGGCAGACCGCTTTGCCCAGCCTCACTCTGCTCAAAACCGGTGTCTTTGTACCCCTTCTTCAGCGGAATCGCGAGCAGCTTGCCATTGGTGCGGAACGACCAGGCATGGTAAGGGCAGCGGAAAAACTTGCCCGTGTTGCCTGTACGATCAATGACGATCTTGGTGCCTTTATGCGGGCAGCGATTGTGCAGCACATACACCTCGCCATCCGTATGCCGTGCAAGCAAAATAGGCTGAGCAGCAACGTCGGTCGCGAAATAATCGCCAGCATTGGGCACCTGACTTTCATGCCCCACATAAACCCACGTGGAGGCAAACAGATGCTTCATCTCCAGGGCAAACACTTCATCGTCGATGTAAAGATCGCGATGAACCTCAGCGGGGCGCACAAGGTCGGCCACCGCCTGCGGGTTATCTTTGTATTTCATGGTCATAAGCTCCCCTCCCAAAAAGCTTAGAGCGCATACTGACCGGAGCTAAAAATGCGTCCCTCCGGCAAATACGCGAAATTATCTTTTACAAATCCAGCACCAGTCGTTTGGACTTGGCGCGCGATACGCAAATATGCATCACGTCACCAGCCGCTTTCTCATCATCACTCAGCACCACGTCCCGGTGGTCTGGCTCACCCTCAAGCACATCCACCTGACAAATCCCGCAGTCCCCGCGCTGGCAATCGTAAACAAGGTCTACGCCGCCGTCTTCCAGCACATCCACGATGGATTTATCCTGTGGCACCCAAAACACCTCGCCTGAGGATTTAACCTCCACCTCAAACCCGTCACTGTCATCATCGCCTGAAGAAGCAGCGCTAGCAAACAGTTCAAAGTGGATTTGCTCCTTACCAAAGCCAGCAGTCAGCGCCGTCTCGCGCACGGCTTCAATCATCCCCTTCGGGCCACATACATAGATATGGCTGCGAGTATCGAGCGTAGGAATGAGAGCGCCAAGATCCAGACAGCGCTCAGGATCGTCATCACTATGGATGTTCAAAGCATCACCGCAGAGGTCTGCAAGCTCATCCCTGAATGCCGTCCCGTCCAGCGTGCGGCCAGAGTAGTGCAGGGCATAGGCTTTGCCTGCGCGCTTCAACGCAGCAGCCATGCTGATGATCGGCGTCACACCAATGCCGCCTGCAATCAAAACAACCGGTCTGTCGTCTTCAATCAGCGGAAAATCGTTCTTTGGCACGTCAACCTGAACAGCGTCGCCCACCCGCAAAGAATGCATGTAAGCCGAACCGCCACTTCCGTCTTGCTCCAAAAGTATACCGAGCGTGTATCGCTGATTCTCGTAGGGTAAGTTTTCACCAAAATCGATCAGAGAATATTGACGAGAAGAGCCATCCTTAAGTTGAACTGCGATATGTGCACCAGCTTCAAATTGCGGAAGCTGCGCATTATCTTCGGCTTTGAGAACAAACTGTTTGATTTTTGGGGCGGCCGTCCGAACCCCCTCAATAATAAGTGTTTTCATGCTTTTTGGCGTCCTCCCTCAGAGCCAAAACAAGGAGAGTCTCCTCTCGCATAAATGAGAAATATAATATGCGATATCATATAAAACAATGTCAATGCATGAATTGGAAATAGTTTCCATTTCATATTTGTGCTTGATTAACCCACGGTATGTGTGCACATTTTTCTCATTCATCCTGTATTCTCTGGGGAGGGAGAACATGAATAAGAAACTCAAGATATTTGCAGCTGCAACTATTACCGCGCTCTCTGTCAGCGCATCTGCCATGGCGCAGGAAACCGTATTGCGCATGTCCAGCTGGCTGCCGCCGACACACCCGATCGTAAAAGGAATGATGGTGCCATGGGCGGCCAAAGTAAAGGAAGTCACAGAGGGACGCGTCTCTGTACAAATCCTCGACGCACCGCTCGGCCCGCCACCAGCCCACTTTGACCTCGCCGCAAACGGCATTGCTGATCTCACATACGGCGTGCACGGTTACACACCGGGCCGCTTTAAACTCACACAGATTGCGGAGCTGCCATTCCTTGCAACGGACGCCACCAGCCTGTCCGTTGCCTACTGGCGTCTCTATGAAAGCACGCTGGCAAAAGCCAATGAGCACCGCGGCTCAAAGGTTCTGGGCGTCTTCACCCACGGTCCCGGCCTGCTTTACACAACCGACCGTGCCGTCTCACCTCTGAGCGAGCTGAAAGGCGCAAAGATCCGCGTCGCTGGCAGCATCACCAACCAGCTGGTTCAGGCTATGGACATGGTCGCCATTCAGGCGCCTGCACCTCAGTCCTATGAGATCCTGTCTGGTGGCATTGCTGACGGCATCGTGTTCCCGACTGAATCCATCCCGTTCTTCAAGCTGGATGGCCTGCTCAGCAACGGCCTGCGCGTAGAGGGCGGACTTTACAACGTCTCCTTCTTCTTCATCGCCAACAACGCCAAGTTCTCAAGCCTGTCAGAAGCGGATCAGAAAGCCATTGAGGCCATCTCTGGTGAAGCCTTCTCCCGTCTTGCGGGCGCCGCATGGAATGCTGCCGATGCATGGGGTCTGGAGCAGATGAAAGGCAAAGTGACCATTCATGACGCCACCGCAGAAGAGCGTGCTCAGCTGGAAGAGGTTACCCGTCCAATGTTTGACGGTGTTGCCAAATCCTACGGCGAAAAAGGCATCGACTTTGAAGTTGCCATGGACATGCTCCAAAAAGAAGTTGCAGCAGTTGCCTCTGAAAAATGAGTGGGAATCTGGTTGACTTAGCAGCGCGCGCCCGACGAAAGCTTCGTTCGGGCGCCTCTGTTCTCTGCGGAATACTGCTTCTGGCGCTGGTCGCAGTAACGGTCATTGATGTGATTGGCCGTTACCTGTTTGCAAGCCCATTGCCCGGAGCGCCGGAATATACGGAATTGCTGCTCATGGCGGTGATCTTTACAGGCCTTCCTGCAGTGTGTCTGGATGATGGACACATCACGGTAGACCTGTTCACCTCCAAGTTCAAAGGCGGAGTAGCCGCCCTGCAAATGTTCTTTTCACGCATGTTTGTGGCTGTGGTCCTGTCCGTTGTGGCCTGGGAGCTCTGGCAACACGGAACGCAGCTTGCGAGTTATCAGGAAGTTACGGTGTATTTACGCATCCCTCTTGCTCCATTTGCAAAAGCAGCCGGTGTCATTTGTGCGTTTTGCGCATTCATCACATTCGTGCTTGCAGTCTTGAGAATTCCTAGAGGTGTTGGGGGCGGTTCCTGATGGAATGGTATCTGGGTCTTGCCATCCTGATGGCATTGATTTTTGTAGGCGTGCCGATTGCTTTTGCAATGGCTGCCGTTGGTTTTTTTGGAGTTGCGTCCATCATTGGATTGCCTCCTGCTTTTCACCTTGTCGGACAGGTCTATTTTGACAGCGGTCGAAGCTACACCCTGTCGGTCGTGCCCTTGTTCCTGCTCATGGGCAATCTCATCGTCCAGTCTGGAATCGCCAGTGACATGTATACGGCGGCAAACGCATGGCTAAGACACCGCAAAGGCGGTCTGGCCATGGCAACCATCGTTGCCTGTGGCGGCTTTTCCTCGGTTTGCGGATCATCTCTGGCGACCACCGCAACCATGGCACGCGTCTCTCTGCCAGCCATGCGCCGGTTTGGGTATTCGGACCGCTTGGCAACATCTTCCATCGCAGCAGGTGGAACGCTGGGTATTCTCATCCCGCCCTCCGTTATTCTTGTCATCTACGGCATTCTTACACAGCAAAACATTGGCGCGCTGTTCCTGGCTGGCATTTTGCCGGGCCTCGTCGGCGTCATCGGCTATATGCTCGCCGTGCGCTTGTCGCTCTTCATGTTTAATGAGGAGCTGGAAGTTCAGAGCAAACTGCCACTGATAGAGCGGATCATCGCTCTGCGCGGTGTGTCATGGGCATTGCTTTTGTTCGTCTGCGTGCTGGGGGGCATCTATCTCGGCGTCTTCACAGCCACGGAAGCGGCTGGCATCGGAGCAGGCGGGGCGCTGGTTCTGACTGCAATGCGGGGTAAACTAACCTATCGGGAGACGCTCAACACTCTGTTTGAGACAGCCAAAACCACAGCTGTGATGTTCTTCATTCTGTTCGGGGCGCTCTATTTCCTGAACTATGTGAACATTTCCGGTCTGACGACGGACCTGCGCACATGGGTAAATTCCCTTGGCGTCGGACCCTATGCCATCATCACCATGATCGTGCTGATCTATCTGGTGCTGGGGTGCCTGCTGGAAAGCCTGTCCATGGTCACACTCACGGTGCCGATTCTCTTTCCAATCGTGACCGGTCTTGGGTTTGACCCGATCTGGTTCGGTATCTTCGTCATTATTGTCACGGAAATGAGCTTCATCACGCCTCCAATCGGCATGAACGTGTTTGTTATGCGCTCAGTTGCGCCTGAGGTGCCGGTCGAAAAGATATTTGTCGGTGTAGTTCCATTTGTTGCTATGGATGTTGTGCGCTTGATCCTGCTAATTGCAGTTCCGGGACTCGCACTTATCATTCCGTACTCAATGTAGCGCGGCAAAAACAAAAGAAGAGGCTGGCCGGTGGACGCAGACCTGAATGAAATCGACACGCATGAAAAGGAATCCGGCTTTGTAGACGGGTACCTTTTGTATCTGCTGGCATCGGCAAGCCATCTGGCAAGCGGGCAGTTTCACGAAGAAATCCGGGGCGCAGGCGTACGTGTCCCGGAATGGCGCGTACTGGCGTGTCTTCGAGACAATGACGGCCAGATGGTCACTCAGTTGGCCCGCTTCGCTTTGATGGAGCAATCTCACCTCACCAAAACCATCGATCAGATGACAGAAAGAGGGCTGGTGACACGCCGCTCAGATGAAGCAGACCGCCGCCGTGTCCGCATCTTTTTGAGCGAGAAGGGCAGGGAACTCGCTGGTCAACTCGTCACGCAGGCCAGTGCTCATGAAGAGCGGTTGATCCGTCAGCTTGGCATGAATGATATCACGCAGGTGAAAGGTTTTCTCTCTCGCATGATCGAGACTCTCGAAAACAATGAATGATCACATATTTGCGCTATAATCTACAGGATTGCAGTTGATATAAATATGTAAATGCATATAATCATTTCAAGCTCTACGAGAGAGGTGGGGCTTGTTCAAAAAAGAAAGAGTGCACCACATGAACGAGATTCTCGGTGATCAAGCTCCCGAAACTGAACAGGACGGACAACACTCAAAACCTGTATCCACGCCAAGAACTCTGGGAGAGGTCGGGCTGGGCCATTTCGCGCCCTATCTGATGAACCGGATCATGGGCCGATACAACGAGAGTCTGCGCGAAAAACTGAGCAGATCAGGGTTGTCGGTCGCCAAAATGAGAGCACTCGCTGTGTTGTCAGTCGTGGACGGGCTGATGATCAATGAACTCTCAGTTTACTCGGTGATCGAGCAATCAACTTTGAGCCGCACGCTGGACGCGATGGAAAAGGAAGGCCTGATCCACCGCAAAGCCAGCGAGCAGGACAACCGCGTGCGTCATATTTTTCTGACAGAGGCAGGACGGTCTGCTTTCGGTGAGATGTGGCCGCATATGCGCGATGAATACAGCACAATGTTCACTGGCGTCTCGCAAGCCGAGCATGACGCCTTTTTGGTGACGCTGCGCAAAGTGCTGGCAAACATACGAAAGCACGACTTCTAGGGCGCATTTCTCTTCACTGAGTTTGCGCCAGCTGGATCTGTCATGCTTTCGAGGGAGGGAGTATGGCAGAAAGATCCTTTGTCAAAGAGGTCGAGAAACTTCGCGCTGGTGAAGGCGAGGTTTTCCGGGGTGAGGGCATTCTGGCCATCACCAAAGCACTTCTGGAAAATGGTGTAGGCTATGTTGGCGGCTATCAGGGCTCGCCCATCAGTCACCTCATGGATGTTCTGGCTGATGCGCAGGATATTCTTGGTGAGTTGGGCGTGCATTTTGAAGCCAGCGCCAGCGAAGCCGCTGCAGCTGCCATGCTGGCCGCATCCGTTCACTATCCCATTCGCGGCGCAGTCACCTTCAAATCAACTGTCGGCACCAACGTTGCCTCTGATGCCTTGGCAAATCTGTCATCTGGCGGCGTCACTGGTGGCTCCCTTGTTATTGTCGGGGAAGACTACGGTGAAGGCTCTTCCATCATGCAGGAGCGCAGCCACGCCTTTGCAATGAAAAGCCAGATCTGGCTGCTTGATCCTCGTCCCAATCTGCCATCCATCGTCAAAACTGTTGGTGATGGTTTTGAACTGTCAGAAGCCTCCAACACGCCGGTCATGCTTCAAGTGCGCATTCGCAGCTGTCATGTGCATGGCGAGTTCGCCACCAAAGACAACCAGCGCCCATCCATGAGCGTGGCTGATGCTCTGGAGAACCCCAGGCGTGACTTGAACCGCATTGTCTTGCCACCAGCCTCATTCCTCCATGAGCAGGAGAAAGTGACAAAGCGTCTGCCTGCCGCGCTGGATTATATTCAAACGCATAAATTGAATGAGTTGTTTGGACCAGAGGGCCGAAATGTCGGGATTATCCTGCAAGGCGGTATGTATAACGGCGTCATCCGCGCATTGCAGCGTTTGGGGCTTGCTGACATCAACGGCGAGACACAAATTCCGCTCTACGTCATGAATGTAACCTATCCGCTTGTTCCAGCTGAAATCACCGAGTTCTGCCGCACCAAAGAGGCGGTGCTGGTGGTGGAAGAAGGCTATCCTGATTATCTGGAACAAGCCGTTGGCGCCATGCTGCAAAAGGAAGGCCTCAGCACCAAACTGGAAGGGAAAGGACCATTCCCGGAAGCTGGTGAGTATACCGGACAAGTGATGCTGGACAGCATCCAAACTTTCCTTGCAACCCATTCTGATGCATTGCCCGGCAAAGGACGTGCGCCAAATACACCAGGTCCACTGCCAGATATAAAGGAGCTGCAAGAGGTTGTTCCCATGCGCCCGCCCGGGTTCTGCGTAGGCTGTCCGGAACGTCCCATCTTTGCTGCCACCAAACTGGTAGAAGATGAGCTGGGCCCGCATCACATCGCCTCAGATATCGGCTGCCACCTGTTCTCCATCATGCCACCCTTTGGCATTGGCTCCACCACCATGGGGTATGGATTAGGACCGGCCTCGGCCTCTGCGTTCAACACAACGGAAACGGATCGAAGGTCCATCTCATTTATGGGAGATGGTGGCTTCTGGCACAACGGTCTGACCACTTCCATCGGCAATGCGGTCTTCAATCAAAATGATGGCGTGATCGTCATTGTCGACAATTATTACTCAGCGGCCACAGGCGGGCAGGACATCTTGTCCTCAAGGGCAAACAACAAAAGCAAGTCCACCAAACACCCGATTACCGAAGCGGTGAAAGGCGTTGGTGTGAAATGGGTCCGTCAGCTTGACCGCACCTATGACGTCACCCAGATGCAATCAATCCTGAAGGATGCGTTGACCACTGATGTCAAAGGACCAAAGGTCATCATTGCGTCCTCAGAATGCATGCTCAACAAACAGCGCCGGGAAAAGCCAATCATCAATCAAGCGGTGAAAGAGCAAAAGCGCGTCGTCAAAACCCGCTTTGGTGTTGATGAAGATGTCTGTACAGGGGACCACGCCTGTATGCGCTTGTCCGGTTGTCCCTCTTTGACAGTCAAAGATCTGGACGACCCGCTGCGTGATGATCCTGTCGCGCATATTGACCAGAACTGCGTCGGTTGCGGCAATTGCGGAGAGGTTGCTGACGCCGCCATCCTCTGCCCATCCTTCTATCAGGCTGACACCATTCACAACCCAAGCAAGTTCGAACGCTTCTTCAGTAAGGTACGCGGTCGCATCATTTCCGCGCTGCAAAACTGGCGCGAGCGCCGATCTCTGATCATTGAGGAGGCATAATTATGGATATCGACACTCAATGGCAGGCTTTGGGAACAGGCGAGGATGAAACCCGAACCATCACGAAAATTGCCATTTTCGCCGTTGGCGGGCAGGGCGGTGGTGTCCTCACAGACTGGATCGTCAACTTAGCTGAAGCCAACGGCTATAAAGCCCAGTCCACCTCTGTCGCAGGTGTCGCCCAGCGCACGGGTGCAACAATCTATTACGTCGAAATGGCACCAGACACTGGCAAAGCCCCTGTCTTCTCCCTCAGCCCAGCGCAAGGCGATGTCGACATCGTCATTTGTGCCGAACTCATGGAAGCAGGCCGCGCCGTTATCCGTGGTTTCGTGACTGCTGATAAAACCACGCTCATCGCCTCATCTCACCGCATTCTAGCAGTCTCGGAAAAGATCGTGCCGGGCAAAGGGGAGCAGGACAGTGATGTCGTCCTCTCTCGTCTCGGAAATGCCTCCCAAAAACTGGTTGCCTTCAATATGGAAGAGGTCGCCGCAGACAATGGCAGCGTCATCTCCTCCAGCCTGTTCGGCGCACTTGCCGGTTCCGGCGCACTTCCGTTTCTCAAAAGCACCTATGAAGACACCATCCGCAAAGGCGGTAAAGGCGTCAAAGCAAGTCTGGCCTCCTTCAATGCGAGCTTCGAGCACGCCCAGTCATCAGCTGCTGCTGGAAGCGCTGGTACCAGACGACCAGAACAACCCAAGTCTGAAAAGGCACTCACAGTCCGCGGACCTGAGAAGAAACGCGCAGCCTGGCAACTGCTTTTATCTCGTATTGAAGCGCTTCCAAAACAGGTTCACGAGATGGCGCTGGCAGGGCTGCGCAAGGCCGTTGAGTTTCAGGATCTGGAATATGGTGAGGAGTATCTCAATCACCTCGAAATCGTGCTCGCAAGCGATACCGAAAATTGCAATTGGGAGTTCACCAGAGTTGCGGCCAAGTATATCGCAAATGCTATGTGTTATGACGACACGATCCGTGTTGCCGACATAAAAACGCAAAAAACACGCTTGCAACGCGTTGAAAGGGAAATCGGGTTAGGCGCAGAAAATCAGCTGGAACTGACCGAATATCTCCACCCACGTATGGAAGAAATCTGCGGAACTCTGCCAGTTCGGCTTGGTAAATGGGTCGAAGCCCGTCCTAAAGTGTTCAACTGGCTGGATAGAAGGGTGAACAAAGGGCGACGCATAAGAACGCACTCCGTTCGAGGCTTCCTCAGCCTCTGGCTCATCAGCAGCCTGAAACCCTGGCGCCGCAGTTTTCTGCGCCATGAAATTGAGACAGAACATCTCCAAAACTGGCGGGATCTTGCGATAAAGACCGTGCACTCAGACTACGATCTGGCTGTTGAGATCCTCACTTGTCGCCGGCTCATCAAAGGATATTCGGACACGCATAAACGCGGACACACCAAATTTGACCGGGTTCTTTCCTCTCTCACACTCTTGAGAGACAGAAAAGACGCCGCAGATTGGCTCAGACGTCTCAGAGAAGCCGCGCTTTTGGATGAAAAAGGCGAAGCCTTGGAAGGTGCATTGAAGACAATTCAAACCCTCTGATTGAAAACAGGGGGAAAGAATGTCGCATTTGAAATTTTTCCTCCGATTATAATTAATGTATGCATTTGTGTGCCTTAGCGAAAATACGGTGTTTTTCCGAGCGCACAAAATGCGCGTGCAAGGGGCATATTGTCATCATTTGAGGACAGGTGAACGCATTAGATTCAGGCATACACCTGAATGCAATTTTACTTATGCGAATTACTCAAATGACGCCAAAGTACCTCTAGGTCAGTGATATACGCTTGGGAAACAGTGTGTTGACTGCATATATTAGAATACGCGTATATTGCGTGAATTGCAGGTCTGACGAAGAGCCGAAGCTGATTAATAGGAGTTCGGTGAAAAATCCTATTTAATATAATTATTTACAGCGCCGCGGCAGATTGTTGCACGCGCACTGGGGTCTCACGCTATTAAACTGAAGTCGTATTCAGTATCGCTGCGTTATTATGGCGCGCAGGATGTGTATTAAAACGTATGGTCTTAAAATTTTAACATAAGTATATCAGGTCCCCGTCCTAGAGAGATTGGGAAATTCTCCTAGGGCACATGAGTGGCACATGGGGAAATAAAAGAAATGTCAAGCATCAATGCGACCGAAGTCGAAGTCGCCCCGAAAGAAACGGTTAAATATACAAAAGAAGATCTTACCTGGTCTTTGTCCATGTTCGGTACCGCAGTCGGTGCCGGTGTTCTGTTTCTTCCAATCCGTGCAGGTCTTGAAGGCTTCTGGCCGCTGATCCTGATCGCAGCTCTCGTAGGTCCAATGACCTACTTCTCTCACCGCGCATTGGCTCGCTTTGTTCTTTCCTCCAAGAACAAAGACGCAGACATCACAGACGTGGTTGAAGAACACTTTGGTAAAGCAGCTGGCCTGCTGATTACCTTCTTCTATTTCTTCGCGATTTACCCAATCGTGTTGATCTACGGTAACGCGATTACCAACACCATCGACAGCTTCATCGTCAACCAGCTGGCAATGCCTGCGGTTCCTCGCTGGCTCCTCTCTGGTATTCTCGTTGCAATGATGATGGGCGTAATGATCCTTGGTCGCCGCCTTATGCTCGTCGCAACTGAGCTTCTGGTGTACCCACTGGTGATCATCCTGTTCGGTATGTCTGTATACCTGATCCCATCCTGGTCTTTTGAAGCCATGAGCTTCGACATGATCCCGGAAACCGGCACTTTGCTGACAGTGGTGTACCTCACCATTCCAATGCTTATCTTCTCCTTCAACCACAGCCCAGCCGTCTCCTCCATGGCTCTGGCTCAGCGCGAAGCACATGGCGATAACGCAGTTGCAAAGTCCGACATCATCCTGAAGCGCGCATCTGTGATGCTCCTCGGTTTCGTTATGTTCTTCGTATTCAGCTGCGTTCTCGCACTGACACCTGAACAGCTGATGGAAGCAAAACAGCAGAACCTGCCAGTCCTGTCTTACCTTGCAAACGTGTTTGACAGCCCGCTGATCTCCTTCATGGGCCCACTGGTTGCGTTCCTTGCAATCTTCTCTTCCTTCTTCGGTCACTACCTTGGCGCAAAAGAAGGTCTTGCAGGTATTGCTAAGAAAGCTGCTCCAAAAGCTGTTGAAGGCCTGGGCGAAAAGAAATTCAACACACTGCTTGTTGCATTCTTCTTCTTCTCCGTCTGGGGTGTTGCAATCATCAACCCTTCCGTTCTTGGCATGATTGAAGGCCTGGGTGCTCCGTTCATCGCAGCAATCCTGTTCCTGATGCCAATGTACGCAATCAAAAAAGTCCCAAGCATGAAGAAGTACGACGGTGCGCTGTCCAACATCTTCATCACCATCATGGGCATTGTCGCAATCTCTGCGATCGTAAAAGGCCTCTTCTAAGAAGGCCAACTAACAAAAATGAACCGGTGTCTTCGGACACCGGTTTTTCTCTCCCACTGAGGTTCACGTTATGTTCAGCGTTTTTGACATCTTCAAAATCGGTGTAGGTCCATCCAGCTCCCACACAGTCGGGCCTATGAAAGCGGCAAAGCAGTTCATTGATAGCCTGCGTGCTCAGGATAAACTGCGTGATGTGACGCGTATTGCAGTTGACATATACGGCTCTCTGTCTCTGACAGGCAAAGGCCACCACACAGACACAGCAATTATTATGGGGCTTGGTGGCAACTCTCCGGAAACCGTTGATATTGACAGCATTCCAGAGTTCATTCAGCGCGTAGAACAAACCGGACGCCTCCCGGTTGGCATGCATTGCCACGTGGTTGACTTCCCGAATGATGCGATCACATTCAATCGTCCAGCACTTGAGTTGCACGAAAACGGCATGTCCATCCATGCCTTCGCAGGTGGAGAAAAGATCTTCTCCAAAACCTACTATTCCATCGGCGGTGGTTTCATCGTGGATGAAGAGAATTTCGGTAAGGCTTCAGAAAACGAAGTTTCAGTGCCTTATCCATACAAATACGCTTCAGAGTTGCTGGAGCATTGCCGCCAAAACGGTATGAGCATTTCCGCGCTTGTTCTGGAGAACGAAAAAGCATTCCGCAGTGAAACAGAACTGCGTGAGAGCTTTGGTCGTGTCTGGAATGTGATGCGCGATGGCATAGAGCGTGGCAGCAACACGGAAGGTCTGCTGGCAGGCCCGCTCAAAGTCCCACGCCGTGCTGCAGCACTGCGCCGTCAGCTGACAGCTACAGAGCGCAGCAGCAATGATCCAATGGCGACGGTTGATTGGGTCAACATGTTCGCGCTGGCCATATCAGAGGAAAATGCAGCAGGTGGCCGCGTTGTGACAGCACCAACCAACGGTGCTGCAGGCATCATTTCTGCGGTTCTCGCGTACTATGACAAGTTTATCGAACGTCTTGAGCCTGAGCACTACACAAAGTTCTTCCTCGCCTCAGGCGCCATTGGAGCGCTGTATAAGACCAATGCATCCATCTCTGGTGCAGAAGTTGGCTGTCAGGGTGAGGTTGGTGTTGCGTGCTCCATGGCAGCGGCAGGCCTTGCAGAGCTGATGGGTGCGAGCCCGGCTCAGGTCTGCATTGCAGCTGAAATCGGTATGGAGCACAATCTGGGTCTCACATGTGACCCTGTTCTCGGACAGGTTCAGGTGCCTTGCATCGAGCGCAACGCAATAGCCTCCGTCAAAGCGATCAACGCAACACGTATGGCTATGCGCCGAAACTCAGATCCATGTGTTTCTCTCGATAAAGTCATCGCGACTATGTACGAAACTGGCAAGGATATGCTGGCAAAATACAGAGAAACCTCACAGGGTGGTCTTGCGCTTAAAGTGGAGCCGGTCGCAGCAGAATAAGCAACAACCAACGCGTTTGAGATACAAAAGCTGGCCTTTGGGTCAGCTTTTTTGTCTTGCTCAACCATTTTGCGGAAACATTTAAAACTGCAAGAACACTCGGAACGGGCCACTAACCCATGTTTGGTACTCCCAAAAGAAAAAAGGGAGAAACCCATGAAATCCTTGCTACTGGGTGCAACGATCATCGGATTGGCCATGCCGGCAGCCTTTGCTCAAGACAAGCCAGTCACGATCGTCAGTTACAACGTGCAAAATCTCTTCGACACTACTGATGATGAGAACAATCCACGAGATGACACTTACCTTTCCAAAGAAGCAAAAGAAGCCCGTGGTAAGGATCATGAAGACGCTTGTGAGAGCTATAATGATAAAGGTTCCCACTATTACAAACAATGCATTGAGCTGAACTGGGGCGAGGAAAGCTACAAGCAAAAATTGATGACACTTGGTGATGTCATTCGTTCCTTCCCGGAAACGCCAGACATTCTGGTTTTACCTGAAACAGAAAACAAAAAGGTGCTTGATGATCTGGTCAATAAAGCACTGGCCGGTCTGGACTATACCTCAGTCATTCAACTGGATACCTCCAACAATGAGCACAATCGCGGTATCGATGTTGGCATCATCTCACGCTTGCCGCTGAAGGGTGAACCTGAGACGATCAAGGTGTTTGGTGAGGATGGTGATAACCCTCATGATTGCAAACCAACGCGCGATATTGTGAAAGCGCAGTTTGAGATGCCAGATGGCGAAACAATGTATGTCTTCGGCGTTCATTTTCCATCAGGTGCTGCCTATCAATGCCGCAAGGATGCAATGGAAGTGCTGAATAAAGAACGCGCAAAGCTTCCTGATGATGCAAATGTTGTTGCAGCTGGTGACTTCAACTTCAACTGTACGGATGTTCAAAATGGCGAGTTTCAGGCTTTAGCGAGGGAAGGGCACTGGAGTTATCCGCCAGAGATCGTTGGTTGTGCTGCCCCGGGCAGTGCCTTCTACTACAAGGATCAGAGCTGGTCGTTCCTTGATATGATCCTTGTATCCAAAGCTTTGCGTCCGGATCAGGACAGCAACAGTACATGGTTTGCTGATCTGGGCAGTTTCCATACAGTCGTCACACACCCAAGCCAGTACGCGCAGGATGCAAGAAACAGAGTGCGTCCGAAGCGTTTTAATCCCGACAACAATCAGGGCGCTAGCGATCACTGGCCAGTCTTGATGCGGTTCTTAAAGCGTTTCTGACAACCGCATACAATACTCCAAAATAGAAGAACCGGCCTGAATGTTCAGACCGGTTCTGTGCTGTTTGTGTTACAGGCTAAGCTCAGACTTTATAGAGCTTCAGATCAGCTGTGATCTCACGATGTACAAGCTCGATCTGAGCTGACATCGCATCAACAACAGCCTCCATTTCAGAATGGCGTTGACCAGCGGTCCACTTCTCGTTCTTTGGATTTTCCGGCTTGTCTGTCACCGGCGCATAAGCATCTAAGCCCTTCTTCAGGTTGTCCAGTTCTGTGCCGACCTGTGTGGCATAATCAAACACTGCTTTCATACCATCCGGCTTGCTCAATTGCTCATCGCGAACTTCTGGGTACTTGAATGGATCACCATTGCAAAGCTTATGCAACTCCTTGATAGAACGGTCGATATTTGGCGTCAGACAACTGTCTCGAGCCATCCTCGGATAGGCTCGCGTGGTCGCTGCCTTCTTGAACAAGAACCAGGACTTCAGGGTCAGATCAGGCGTACAAGGGTGCCAGTTCTCTACCTTTGGAACACGGCGCAGCACAACAGGATCATCGCTGTAAAGCGTCTCAAAATACCGCACAACTACAGAACATACATCTGTGCTGGAAACTAACACTTCCGGTGTCAAACCGCTGTTACGGCCAACCTGACGGGCAATTGGATCTTTTTCCTCGACGATACCGTAAGCGAGCACACACTTGGCAAGTGTGGAGTTGCCCGCAATCGCAGCCCGCGCGGCCTTACGGTTTGCAGGATCCATCCGGGCTTCCTGATACTTCTTCCAACCATAAATAATCTTCGCACGGCCATAGGTCTTATAACCGAAATCAGAAAGTGCACGGCCCATGTTCATGCCTGCGGAAATACCGGCAGAGGCCTGTGTTGCATCAGCCAGGCGTGCAATTTCAGCCGCAACACCGACAACTGAGAAGAAGGTGTTCAGTGTCTTCTGGCTCACCTGAATGGCAGCCTGCGTGTGCCGCTCTTTGATAGCATGGTAATAGACCGAGTTACTTGCTTCAGCCATGTTGACGTTCTTACGCCATTTCTCGACCTCGGCAGATTTCTTCGCCAGCGCGATGGCGTCCATGGTCAATTTTCTGATCGCTTCAGCAAGGCCCGTTGCAGGGAATATTGTGGTGACTGCCTTAACGCCACCACTTGCAATGGTCTCGATCATTTTGATCTTCATTTGAGAGGCTTTGATATCTGCAAGCAGAGTGTCGATGGCCTTCAAAGACTTCTCGACGGCCTTTTCATCATTGGGATCATCTGGTGAGGAAGCTTCTGCAATGAGGTCTTGCAGAGCCTTGTGTTCTTCATCCGCTGCCTTCTCAATCTCATCCATATAAGCTTTGCGTTCTTTAGGATCAGCAAGCTTCTCCTTCAAACTAGCAAGCGCATTGCCTGTTTTCTCTTCTTCGATTTTTTTCAGCGCTGCCGCTGTATTTCTCTTGACGATCTCAGCGTCTTTTTCATCGCGGCCTGGCTTCTTGAGCTTATCAAGACCGCCAGTCAGCAGTGCGTTGACGTTTGCCATGATGTCATCGTCAGAAAGAAGCTCCATGCTCTTCTCAACGCTCTGAACACCTGCACTTGGACCAGCAAGTTTCAGTTTCTTCTCAAGAATTTGTTGCGGTGTCAGGCCTTCAGTTTCAGCTTCGCCTTCTTCAGTCAACTCACCTTGGTCTGGCTGAATCTTACCCGTAATGGCATCACCAATCGCATCAGAACCAGTAGCACTGGCAAGGTTTGCCAAGCCTCCTGTGAGGGCTTCCGCAAAGGCTTGATAATCACCATCAATCAGCGCTTTCGTTGCGGTGCCAGCATCAGTCGTTGCAATCATTGCAGCTTTAAGTGCTTCACCAACAATTTCAGGAGTAGCGGATTCCGTACCGCTCAACTGCGAGCCTGACGAAATTGCCGTAGAGAGGGAATCTGCCAGAGTCCCAATAATGGACATCACCGCTTCTTGCTTGGCGTCTTTGTTGGGAGCTTGTTTAGCCTGCAGAATTTTCTCTGAGACGCGCCCACCTGCCATCGCAACATCAATCAGGCCAGAAACACCCTCAAAAATATTGCCGTGGTCATCGTCCCCTTTACGATCAGATGCAGATTTATCAAAAGCAGCACCAGCGGAGAGAATTTTTTTGATTTCCTCACCGATCATCTCACCAGCTTCATTCGCAAAGCTCAGCTTATCGGCGGCTGTTTTGCCTTTCTGCTCAGAGAAGACAATCCCTTTCTCGGCAGCTGCAAGACCAGTATCAAGCAATGTGGTGGTTGCGGTAAACAATGCACGTTGTTCAGCCACCCAGTTGGCATCTTTCGAGAGATTGTCGCCCAGTGAATTCAATGCTGAATCGATGTTGGTGACTTTTTGAAGTTGATCTCCATATTGTCCAGCATCTTTTGCAGCTTTGATGACGTCTTCCGAGCTGGCATTCGCATCCATGCCAAGAGACGTACGCAATTCACCCGTCACCTGACCTTTCTGATTGTTCAGGACTTCTTGCTTGGCGGAGATCTGGTCTTTGTCTGGGGCGTCACCGGCAACCGTGTTTAGATTGGCTAGGGTAATCGCATTGGAGCCGATAGAGGTGGCGAGTGTCACCACATCACGTGCAAAACCGATGGCTTCTAACGTATTTTCGTGTTTAGAAGCGGTTTCTCTGTGCTCTTCAAGTTTTTGCTCATAGATCTTCGCGCCGCCT
Source organism: Pseudovibrio sp. WM33 (assembly GCF_001623165.1). Classification (NCBI taxonomy): domain Bacteria; kingdom Pseudomonadati; phylum Pseudomonadota; class Alphaproteobacteria; order Hyphomicrobiales; family Stappiaceae; genus Pseudovibrio; species Pseudovibrio sp. WM33. The sequence goes on along the minus strand of NZ_LMCK01000015.1, from coordinate 116,663 downwards.
TTGAACATCTTCTCAAACTGGCTGTAGCGGGAGGGGACCAAGTTTGACGGAATAATCCCTTCGCGCACCAGTGGAGTCCAAAGTTCACGTGTGATGTCCTCTTCAGAAAACAACTCATTGCCGTCTTTGTCCTTAGCAGCGATCATTTCAGCTTGCCGGGCCAGAATGCGCTCAAAGGAAGCGTTGAGTTTCTTCAGTGTCTCAGCATTGATTGCCCCGCTATCGGCGCGGATATCAGCGCGGGTGTCAATCTCTGTCTGCATATCCCCAGTCATCCAAGGCATCTTCGTGCCTGATCCGGGGAGCTTAAACCATTTTTCATTCCGCGCCAGCGTTACTTCAAAGTTTTGGGCCTCGCGAATGGTTTCCTTGTCCCCATCCAGCTTGGTCATAATGTCATTCAATCGTCCAGCCTTGGCTGCAACATGTTCGGAATTCTGTTCAAAATTGCCGGCGCCTTGTTGCGCTGTTTTGAGCCAAGTGAGCTGTTTTGCGGTAAGGGGCATGACAAACTCCAACCTGTACAGGAGAACGGGTTAAGAACTATAAGTCTTCACATCTACTCTGGCATCGCGGAGGATCAACGTTGCCTGTGCTCGTAAAGAGTCCGCGACTTCAACCATTTCGACATGTAATCGGCCACCCGTCCAAGTCTGTGTTTTCTTGTCGGTTGGTTCGGCAATAACTGGCCGATACCCCTTGAATTCCCGTTCAAGGGTCTCTAGGTGCTTTTGAACATCCTGGGCGTAGGTCAGGATCTTTTCCTGCCAGTTATCTTCGGAAATCGTGTCATCGGAGATCATGCCATCCCGAACAGAAGGGTAGTTGAAGGGGTCTCCACCACACAAGGTGTGCAGAGCCTTCAAAGCTTGCTCGATAGCTGGTGTCTTACAGCTTTCCTTAGCCATCAAAGGATAGGCTTTCTTGGTTGCTGCACGTTTAAAGCTGAACCAGCTCTTGAGCGTCAGGTCTGGTGTTCCAGGGTGCCAGTTTGCAACCTTCGGAACACGCCGCAAGACGACAGGATCTTCACTGTAAAGCGTCTCGAAATAACGCACCACCGCAGCACAAACATCGCTGTTTGATACCAGAACTTCGGGTGTCAGACCGCAGTTGCGGCCAACTTGCTGTGCGATAGGGTCGCGTTCTTCAACAATGCCGTAGGCAAGCACACACTTGGCAAGCGTCGAGTTCCATGCAATAGCCTCGCGGGCCTTCTTGCGGTTCTCTGGATTTTTGCGGGCATCAAGATACTTCCGCCATCCAAAAACGACCTTTGCGCGTCCGTAAGTCTTATAGCCAAAATCAGAGAGCGCTTGCCCCATGTTCTTTGCAAGAGAAAGTCCTGTAGAGGCTTGCGTTGAATCGGCCAACCGAGCAGTCTCTGTAGCCACCCCAATGATAGACAGGAAGGTATTGATTGTCTTCTGACTGACTTGAACCGCTGCCTGTGTATGGCGCTCCTTACAAGCGTGGTAATAGGGCGAGTTTGCGGTTTGCGCCATTTTCACGTTTCCACGCCACTTTTCAACTTCAGCAGCTTTCTTACCAAGAGCAACTGCGTCAAATGCAAGTTTTCTGCAAGCTTCAACCATGCCCGTTGCTGGAACAACACGAACCAGAACCTGAACACCACCCTTGGCAATCTTTTCAATCAGCTTGTACTTCATTTCAGATGCTTTGATGTCAGCAATCAGCCTTTCGACCGCTTCCATTGATTTCTGAAGAGCCTTCGTGTCTTCAGGATCGGGAGGAGGAGAGGCTTCCTCGATCAGGTTTTTCAGCGCCTTTGTTTCTGCTTCCACATCCGCTTCGAGTTTCTCCATAAACTCTTCGCGTTCTTTTTTGTTGGATTGTTTCTTCTTAAAAGCGGCCAATGCATCCCAGGACTTCTTGGCTTCCATCCTCTGAATGGCAGCATTCGTTCTCTTTACCGTTTCAGCATCCATCTTCTTCTTGTCATTTGCCTCGCGGCAAGCATCCTGCATCTCACGCATATTATTTGTGATTTTGTGCAGGTATGTGGGTTCTTGAAAGCTGTCCAGAAAAGCTTCACGCTCAGTTCGTTTAAACGTACAGCCAGATCGCTCAAGCTTCTGATCCATAAGCTCGCGAGGAGTGAGCTCACTGAGTTCTTTTTTTTCTTCTTCAGTATTGAGAGGTAAGTCAGGCTTTGCCATTGCGGCGAGGGGGCCGGTCGTAGCAGAGGAAGCGACCTGCATCAAACCAAGAACAAGAGATTCAGAGAAGGCTTTATAGTCTTTATCTTTGATCGCTTTAACCGCAGTCCCTACGTTGACACTAGCAACAAAGAACGCCTTGATCGCAACACCAATTAGTTCGGTCTGGTCGTTTTCATTGCCCGGTCCTGGTCCCGGATCACCGTAGGCATACGCCTTGCTTTCGTCTTTGAGAGTGAGTTCGGAATCTTGCTTGCCAGTGTCCACATGGCCTTGAACGTCACCCGCTGCAAAAAAAACTTCAGCAAGGGAGTCAGCGATAGAGCCTGCAATTTGCAAAACTGCATTCTCGCGCTCTTTGTTTGTTTTTGCTTGCGTTGCTAAGGCAATTTTCCGTGCAACCTGATTGGCTTCAATAGCGACACTCACAGCACCTGCAGCATAAGAAATGTTCTGAAGTGTATCTTTATCTGCAGCACCTGCAAATTCAATCTGATCGGTAGTTTGGTGCTCTTCGTGCTCGTAGGTTTTGCCTGTTGCCTCCAAAGCAAGCTTAAGTTGGCCAGCAACGATATCAGCAGCGTCTTGGGCAAAGGCGAGTGTGTTTCTTGCGTTCTTTTGTCTCTCTGAAAACTGCATACCCTTCTCTGCCATGGCAAGGCCGCCATCCAGCAGCGACGTGGACATCGTCAGTAAAGCTTTTTCCTCTTCGAAAAGCTTGTTTTGCCCCATCAGCTGTTCAACTAGTTGTGATTGGGCAGCTTCAACGTTCTGGTAGCTTTTGATCTGGCTACCATATTCACCGCGTCGGGCTGCCTCTTCCAAAACCTCTGCATCCGAGGTGTTTGCACCCATTTTGAACTCAGTCCGAAGATCACCAGCAATTTGGTCCTGCTTACCTTTCAGAACCTGGCGTTTGGCTGCAATTTCGCGTTTTTCTGCCAGTGAACGAGACTGGTCTTCAAAGTTGGCAATGGTCAGTGCGCTACTACCAAGACTACCGGCTAGTGAGACGACATCACGCGCAAACCCAATAGCTTCAAGCGTATTCTCGTACTTTGACGCTGTTTCACTATGCTGCTCCAGCTTCCCTTCATAGATCTCAGAGGCACCTTGGAACATCTGCACAAATTGACTATATTTATCCGGAACGATGTTGGAGGGAATGATCCCTTCACGAACCAAAGGTGTCCAAAGCTCCCGCGTGATATCTGCATTACTGAAAAGCCGCGTCTTCCCATCCTTCTTCTTCGCCGCAATCATCTCCGCTTGCCGCTCAAGGATCTTGCCAAAAGCAGCATTAAGAGCATCAACATTTTCAGGTTGAATGAGAGGCGTTTCAGATGTCACGTCCGCGTAGGTATCTACCTCGGTTTTCATATCGCCTGTCATAAAGTCCATTTTACTTTTTTGCAGCTTGCGCTTGAAAACATTTGGACTTCGGGCAAGCTCAATTTGAAAGTCTTGAGCTTGGTGAATAACCGACTTGTCTGCATCCAATTTGGCTAAAATGTTGGTCAGTTCTGCAGATTTCTTCTCTTCGTTTTCACTATCAGCTTCGAAGTTCTCCACGCCGCCTTGGGCCTGGGAGAGCCAGTCAATTTGAGACGGAGTTAACGTCATGACAAACTCCAGTGTGGGACCGTTTTCGATCTTTCTTGTTTTTCATCTTAGCCGCCGAGCGAGAGCAGCTTCACTTCCAGCTGAACCAGCTCAGGACGCAGTATGTTCAGATCATTCGGCAGATCGCTGAAGGGGTGTCGCATATAAAGCTGAATGGCCTGACTGTTGTCCAGTTGCGCAATCAGTGGCCGCACTTGCCTTAAGGCATTTTCACGGGCTTTCTTGCGCTCTTTCAGGTCTTTTGATTTGTCAGCAATAGTCGCAACTTGCTTAGGCAATTCTGCTAGGGTCAGTGGTTGAGAAATGCTCGACGAGAACTTCCGCAAAGCAGCGACATCCACCGCTTCTTCACCGGCATCCTGCTTGTCTTTCACTGCATTGACAAAAGAGCTGTCAATATACTGCTTGGCTTTGACCAGACGTTCGAGGCATTTATCAGAAAACGTTGAGATGTCTCTTGCAGTGTCCTCTCTGAAGCCTGTTATTTCACCACGCATTGCATCCAGAGCACCTTCCAGCTCTTTCAGTTTAGCAAGGTTTTCTTTGTGTGTATGAGAGGCGTCAGACTGATCTTCCAGCTCCGCAATTTCCATTCGAAGTTCTTTCAAACGAGATGTATCGAACTTGCTGGGGTCAACGCGATCAACACCCTTGTAGTAAGCAAGGATACGCTTGATGGAGATGTCTTTCGACGTCATCATATCAAGCTCATCCTTAAGCGGGCCGGACTTAGTGAGGAAGGCGTTCTTGGCTTCCTTCTGGTCTTTTTGTCGGGCAACACCCTTCTTGTAATCCTTTTCCAGATTTTTGAAGTACTTCAACTCTTCCTTACTAAAACGATCTGAATCTTTGATTTTTTCGCCTTTCTTCTCCATCTCAGCAAGCTTGTGGAGATGGCTCAACTGGCCTTCCAGTTCGAGGACAAAACGGTCAACACGGAAGATCAATCGGTTCGCCAGATCAAGTGAATGAGCCAGCTCATCGTTTGTGGTTGCGTTGTAGGCAAGGTCTTTCGCCTGATCGAAAAAGACGTCCAGCTCACCATGATATTGCTTGATCTCATCAGGTGCGAATAGGGAACCAATCATCTTGGCAAGACTGGGGTCTGCTTTCCCCATTTGTGAGAGTAGTTTTGGGATCTCTGTAAACTGGTTCTCGATAATCTTGACTTTGGTGTCGAACAACTCTCGGTTTTTGACAGCCTTGCGAACCCCCTCTTCGAGTGGATGTAATTGCTTGGCTTCCATCTCAGTGCATGAAGCCAACGCTTTTTCGATGTTCATGGAGAGCGCTTCGTCTTCCAGTTCATCAGTGTCATCCGTGAGGCGCAACCGCTCTTCGATGTAATAAGCGCCTTCCTTGCCTTTCGAGATCTTGTCGACTTTCTCGCGTAGCTTATCCAGATTTTTAGTCAGCTTCTTATAGGCGCCAGGATCCTTCTGAATGCCGGAAAGGATCGCTTCAGCTTTCAGGAACTCCTCAACAGCGATATCTTCCACTCCTGTCACACCAGATGCTTTTAACTCATCAAGAAAGTCAAAGGTTTGAAGAAGGCTGTCGACTGTTTTGCGTGGAATTTCCTTCGCCTCTTTAGGTCGACGTGGAATTTGGATCATGACATCTTGATTCAAGCCGGGGACATCACCCGCGCGTTTGATTGCACGACGTTCATCAGGTTTGGTGACCAGATTTCCTTGCTTGTCGTAAAGGACCAGTTTCTTCAAATCGTCGCGGAAACGCTCCGTACGCTCGCCAAGTTGCGCAGCATCCCACCGCGCTTCCTTTCTCATGCTGTTCTTGTGAGCAGCGGAGGCCTTGAGCGAACTTAGCAGGCTGCGAATGGTTGGGACCGTCCTGGAGGCGTCCGACATGTAGTTATCTAGCGTGGTTTCAATATTGCCAGCGGCGTCCGTGACACCGGAATTGCGCAAACTTGTAGCTAGCTTTTGAATGTGGGTCTTGAGCTGACCAAACTCTCCAACCGCAGCCATGGCCATTTCATTATCATAAAGCAGAATTTCCCAAGCTGGATCATCTTTAGGCAACTTTGCTGCTCTGACATCCTTCAGTGTCTTCCCAAGGCGTGTTGCAGGTCCGGAGAAACCAATGCCTGTCATTGATTTGATACCCTGACCAACTTCCATGACATATGGCTTCAACTCTGCCGGAACAGGAAGTTCTACAGGTTTGCTCTTGGCCGCAGCGACAACGCCTTGCCAAAGCGTTTGCATGTCATCAATGGTGGATTCTGCTTCCAGAAGGCTGTTATGCGCACCGTCAGTGTCTTTGGTTTTAATCTCCAAAGCAGCGGTTTGAATGAGCGCTTTCGCGTTTTCATAGCTTTTGTCAAAAGCAATTGCTTCGCTTGGATAATTCTCAAAATCTTTCTTATGCCCATAAATAGAATTGAGACGTTCCAGAAGCTGCTTACTCTGGCTTGCAAGCGCTGCCAGAGCATCTGAATCGGTGTCTTCATTCTCATGAACAAAATGATCTTTGACGTCGGCTTTCAACTCAGAGAGTTGCGCGGTGACATCTTTGAGTTTTTCATCACTCTCTGCTTTTATGCGCTCAGCAGTTGCTTCCGTCACAGCCGCTCCGACTTTCTTGTCGTCTTCAGCTTTTGTCTTAGCTGTTGCCTGTGCAATCTCTTTCTCTTCTTTTTCTTTGATTGCAGCGGCTGTCTCACACTCAGCCTCATGCTGTTCCTTAAAGGTCCAGCCGAGTGTTCTATAAACTGATTTCACCCACTCAAGTTGTTGGGGCGTTAGTTGATCGTCAGACATTCGAGGCTCCAATTGGTTCTATTATTATCGAGAACCACTAAACCTGTATTTTAGGTATTGAGCTCCTTAGGACAGGTGAAATTCTGAAGCAGCCTGGCTGAGAATGGATTGTTCACGCTGTTGGCCATGAGGTTGAAAGTGGCAAATCGATTTCCAAGCGTAAATCTCACCTTGTATTGATCGGGTAGCTCAGTTTTTGTCACGCTTGCCTTTTCCAATAAACGAAAGAGGGACCATGGTCCGCTGAGATTGATGGAGTTCGGTTCTCCGGCAATCGCAGGGAAAAATGCGAGACTTGCAGCTGGTACACCTTCGCCAGGCCAATTCAACTCAATCGGGCGTGTTGGACCATGCGCATAGCTCACTGTTGTCCCATCCACGGTGAGGGCAACTCTGGTTGATCCGACGTCCAGATCCAAGGGTGTCATCGTGAATGCAACAGATGGTTTATCCCCCCCATTTGCGAAATATGCGTTGCGAATATTGTTAGCTTTTTCGAAGACTTGAAGGCTGTCTTTTGAGACACCAATCTTGGCGTTATCGCTCTCTCTCCATTTCCAGGGTGTAGAGGAGGTATCGACGAATGATTTGATGTTGGTATTGAAAAACGCTTCAATCTTACCGCCCGGTTTAAACAGGGTCGAAAAGTCGTCTAGCATCACCGATGCTTGCTGGCCATTTACCACCGGATAGCGGCCAGAAAGTGCGTTGCTGCACAAAGGTAAAACCTCAGAATCCCAGGCTGCATTGATGGCTTTTTGAGCGTCGTTTACAGTAACTTGAGAGGAGAATTGAAGCATTTCCAATATCCAGCTTTGCAACGGCATTGGAACATTAGGTGCTTCATCCTTCAGTGTTTTAACCGCGTCACTCCCGCCACCCAGAATGTAGCTCAGGGCGTCTTGTTGAGTGTTGTTAGCCAGTAAAATCCGGTTAAGTTCACGATAAAGGTCAGTGACCTTCATCAGTAATGCGTCTAGCGGAGTGGTGCCGCTGCCTGACCCTAATGTGAAACTGTCAAGAGGCTCGAAGCGTGCTTGAACAGAAGTGCCGGGTGGAACGGCTTTAGGGCCACCTTCACTCGTCGGAACAGCTTCACCAAGCACTTCTACAAGCTGCTGCTGTCTCAGGTTGGTTGTTGCGCGGGCTTCTTCCTGTGCAATACGAGCTGCGCCGCCTGCAACGTTCTGGGCAACGCCGGTGGCACTGGATGGAGCTTCAGTCCGCGTAAGCTGTGTTTGCTCAGCCACTGAGACGAGAAGATTACGGATAGGTGAATTCGGGCCGGAAGCCGTGTTAATGACGTCTGTCGCCTGTGACAGGCTTGTGAACTTCACAATGCGCAGGTCAGCCAGCATCGCATCCCACATGCGCGCGTAGTCATCAAGGTAAAGCCCCAGCACACCACGTTCGATACGGGTGACAGTCTCTTCCTTGTTCTCCAACTGACCATTAGGACCTAGCACCCAGCTTTCACGAACGAAGCTCTGGATGCTATCAACCAACTGAGGAAGGAACACACCACGGAAGCCTTCAAAAGTGTAAAGACCGGGAATTCCTTCGCTCAAAGGCTTGCCGGAAGATCGTGTGAAGACGCGTGTTACGGCAGAACCAGCAGCTTCGTCAGGACGCCATTCCGGAAGACTTTGAGCGGCCTGTCCGGCTTTGATAAAGGAATAAGCCAGCTCCGCGATTGGAGTTGCATTCAGAATCTCTCGAACTTGACTAACCAACTCTGTATTCACATCAATTCGGACCTTAAAAGGCTGGTCTAGCAATGCTGCAAGATGGTTTGAGAGTTGGTCACGCTCTGTCACTTGACGTGGGTCACTGTAAAGGGACTGCCAGTCAGTTTCTTCCCAACGCTGAATAACCTCGGGTTCTAGCGGCCCTTTGTCTGCCAATTCCAAATAGATCCGCAAGGCTTCAAACAGGAACTCTGGATTGTTAATATTTGCAACCATTTGCTGCTCAAGGCGGAGCATCATGCGTGGTCGCAAATAACGCTCCAGCCCGTTGTGATAAAGCGCATCCGCATCCTCTGAAACATTCGGAATCTGGTTAAGGCCCCAACGCTCATTTTGAGCCGGTTTCTCTTGTTGATCCGCAAAACCGCCCGGCAGGTCTCGGAGGTAGTTTAGCAACGGCAACACAGATAGGTAGTTGGCATCATTGACGCGTACAGCATCAATTCGGTCGGCAAATTTGGGATATTCTTTCAAGTCAGCTTGGGCGCGGTTGATGATGTTTTCTTGATTCATCTCATAGCTGATGACCCAAACCGTTGTTAAAAATGCAAGAACGACCACACAAGCAGCAAAAGAAAGGCGTTTACGGATTTTCTGCTTGCGCATCACTTGCTTGCTCTCGCCCGCCAGATTGCCTTCGCCAAAAATCAGGTCAAAGAATAAGCGCTCAAGAAAATAAGCATGTTTCTCATAGGGAGCAGAGGGAAGTGCCTGTCGGCCAATCCCATAGGCATGCGCAATCGAGCCTGCAAGCAAATCAACAGGCTGACCTTCCTGAGTCGCAGAGGTGAAATAAACCCCACGCAGAAAGCTGCGGTCCTCATAACGATTGGGACGGAACATCTCGGTCAGGAAATCATTCAGCACGGTTTGCAGTGACGCCATTTGTTGTGGGAAGCTGAAGATCAGACTTCTGTGCTGAATGTCCGTTTCTTTGTTCAGGTAGTCGTAGACGCGCGAATTGAGCTGCTCCATGAGCAACTCATATTCCTCATCAAAATGACTGATCGCATTCTCGGAGGATTTGCCGTCATCAACGGGGAAAGTCATACCCCAGGCTTGGTGGCGCTCATTTCGGCCAAGGACTTGGAAGTAGTCGGCAAAACCGGCGATCAAATCCAGCTTGGTGAACATGACATAGATGGGAAAGCGAAGGCCCAGTTGCTTCTCAGCTTCTTTGAAACGTTGTTTGACCGTCCGCGCCATATCTAGACGCTGATCCGATCGCATCGTTGCAAGCTTTGCAAGATTGATCGCAATGATCATGCCGTTCAGTGGTTGACGGCGGCGGTTTTTCTTAATCAATGAAAGCAGTGTGTTCCAGCCAGAGGCATCGATGACCTCATCTTGATCCTGCATCGTATAACGGCCAGCACTGTCAACGATGATCGCGTTGTTGCTGAACCAGTATTCACATTCTGCAGTGGGCTCAATCGTTGCCGCGTCCACTTTCTGGCCTAGTTTGTGAGCCAGTGGAAACTTCATTCCAGAACGTAAAAGAGCAGTGGTCTTGCCAGATTCCTCTGGCCCAATCATCAGATACCAGGGCAGCTGATAAATCACCTTGCGACCTAGTTTACCATCGACACTTGCCGTTTTGAGAATGTTCAAGCTCTTCTCAACCTTGCCAGAGACCAGCGCTGCTTCATTCTTCGCCAGCTCGTCAGGATCGACTTCAGGCTCTTCTTCTTCCTCTTCTTCTTCGTTCTTGGCTTCTGCTTCTCTTGCTCGCCGGGAAACGCGCCCAATATTGATCGCGGCCCAGATCATCAAAAGGCCCATTACGATCAGCATACGAACGACAGCCATCGCAAAAGGTTTTGCGCCGAAGATCGATAGACTTGGACCATAAATCCAGATGACCGCACACAAGATTAGTGTGATGAGCAGCGTAACAAACCAAAAGGGGAAAAAGCGTTTGAGTTTCTTCATTGCTGGCCTCCCTGGCCAGAAGGCGGAATAAGCGTAATATCGATGCGCCTGTTCTGAGCACGCCCTTCAGCTGTTGCATTGGTCGCAATTGGATCAGCTGATCCTCTGCCGATGGCTTTGACACGTGTCTTGTCTGTCAGTCTGACCTTGATGAGATCTGCAACTGTCTGGGCACGTGCCTTGGAAAGTGCAACGTTGTTCGGATAACGGGCATTTCGAATTGGAATATTGTCTGAAAAACCAACTACATTGATTGTACCAGGTTGCGTGTTCACCGATTCAGCGACACGATTGACGACTGGGATAAAGCGGGCCGTGAGCGTATCTCTTGCAGTTGCGAACATGCCAGAACCCGTCAGACGGATAACCACGTTACCTTGCACATCCATCACGACGACAAGACCCTGCCGGATCTCAGGAGCAAGGAACCTGCTAACTTGCAGATAAGCAGGTAACGTGCTGTTACGAACGACTTGAGGTGAGGAGGGAGTGCCAGGTGTTGCTTGTTGTTGTGGTAAGTTCGGTAGAGCTGCCCGTGGCGGTGCAGGGTGGTGCGTCAGGTCGATTGGGCTTGTGTTGACTAAAGATTCATACTGGAACGCAATGCGCTCACTTTTCTCGCCTAACCAAAGCGCGAGCACAGCATAAATCAGCAAAGCGAGGAGAGCTGCGCCAAAGAAGATGCCCCAAACCGGAATAGACCATTTTAAAGGTCGGTATGCATCTTCAACGCCTCTCCAGTGAGGAGAAAGGTCGGTTTCCTGATCTCCTCTCAACGAGCGAATGAGGCGCGATATGCCATAACGAAGACGCGACATCGTATTGCTGCCTTGCGGCATGATCCGCAAGCGTCCTTCAAACCCCAAAGAAATACAAAGATACAATAATTCCAGAAGATCTTTATCACGACTTGGGTTGGCCTGCGTCTTTCTCAATAGATCATAAAATCGATCGCCACCGGACACGTCCTTGTGGAAGTTACTGACAAGGCTTTGCGTTGCCCAAATGCTGCGACTACCCCATGGAGTATTGAGAATGACATCATCAAGGGTTGCGCAGACCACATATCTGGCAATGCGAATGGTCTTAGAAGAAAGACCGTTTAGCATAGCGTTATGTTCGAAAGCGCGGATCTCGGAAATAACATGAGAGCGCAGGGCATTTACATCGCGGTGCTGAGCGTGATTTCGCAAGCGGGCAGCTAGGGCCAATAAACTGGAGGCTGCTTTGATAAGAGGATTATTCCCGAGTGGGACGAACTGAATATCGTCAGCGCCAAGGAACCAATAGCCTGCAGGCGTTTGTGCCGGAAGGTTGGTGCTACCGGCGTCAGGATGATCAGGATTGGGAGCATCAGTCGAGATGACAGTGTCGACTGAGTCCACCGAAAGGGCAGTGAAATCCTTCTTTGCCATAATCTCAACTCCTCAGTCCGTTAGCCGCTTATTGCTCTCTGATCGCCCAGAGTTCCATCACAAGTTTCGGGAAATCACCCGCGACATGCATCGCCAGACCGCCAGAAACACGGATTTCGTCCCAATGTGATGAGGCCGGATCCAGTTCGAAATATGCTGTGCCCGTGTGATACGGGATCTGTCTTGGCGCGACTGGCAGTTGCTTCACTGCGATGCCGGCCAAAGCAGAATTCACAAAGTCTCGGATCTGTTCAACAGACCCAATCGTAATCTGCCCCGGGAAGTGTCGATTGATCACTTCCGATGGCAGGTCAGCACTAACAGCAAGCACAAACCGAGCCAACTTGATCAGGCTGCGATCGAGCAGCATGCCTACACGAACGCCGTACTTGCGTTCTTCCAGTGGTATCGGCACGGCAGTCTGCTCCAGAACAGCAGAAAGGTGCTGCCGCAAATGGGCAATCACAGGAGCGAATGTTTCCGTGAGTGCTTCGTGTCGATAAGGTTGAAGCGTTGAAGGACGCCGCGCTGCCGCCGTAAATGTGGCAAGTTCACCAACCAGCTGGATCGAAATCCGGTACAACGCCTCAGGATGAAGTGACGGCGTTTGTGCAAAGTGGGCGTAGAGTGGTTCATAGCGATTGACGGTTTGCAAAAGCAGAAAGTCCGAAATCTCAGCAACACCCTTACTACCGGAGTTTGAAACGCGCCCTGCAAGTGCGTCCGCGCGATGGCTCAGCATGCCCCAGATCTCGCGAATGTACCCGTAAAGCACCGAAGAGGAATGTGATGCGAGGCAGGTGGAGATGTACTCGTCATCTAAAATAACTTGCTTATCTGCCCGTACTTCAATCACGCGAGCGATAGGCAGGCAGATCCAGCCTTCTAGATCCTCAAAGTCGAACTTAAAAGAGAACCGCAGGCGACCAGTTTCCATTTGCACGCTGGCATCACTACCCGTGATCGCATCTCGCGCCTCTGATTCATGCACCACATAGCGCGCAGCTGTTTCCTGTACACCTGGATATTCATATTCGTAGGCACCAGGTTGTCGAATGGGTAGTGCAAGATAGACGACCGAGTTTTTTACGCTTTCAGGAACTGGAATAGACGCAGGCGCGTCACATTCCTGTGGCATCTTGAAAGGTGTACCATCCGGCATCAGACCGCTGGCAAAATTGAGTGCAAACTGGCCCAGTTTCAGAGCTTCCTGATTGATTTTCAGCTCTGTATGGCCCCATGGGTGAGGACGTATGCTTGAGATGGTGTCACTGACCAGCTGTTCCAGATAGCGATCATGCTGCTGAAAGTGCTGCGGCTGTAGAAATAGACCTTCTGACCAGACAACTTTGTTATGAGTGGTCATTAATAGAACCATCCTTCTTTTACTGTCTTGTCGGGCTGCAGAGTAATTTCAAGCTTGCTCAAATACGCAATGAGGCTCGATGGTTGATTGTTTGGAACCATAATCACCGAACTCCATGTTCCTGTGTCCACTTTCCGAAAGGCACCGAGCACAGCGACAAACGCCACACTGGGGTCAACCTTGACTGCTACCTTCATGATCTTGTCGGGAGCTATGAAAACTTCCTTCATAGCAAGCAGGTTTTTGCCGAGAACCTGGTCTCCTTTTTCAAACAAAGTGAAAAAGCCATGAGTTTTAAACTCGGCATCAGACGTAAGGTAAAAGATCTTCACCTGAACAGGCGTCGACATCCCATCTGCGTTCTGGTTCAACTCCTTGTCCGCGATGACTGTCGTCGTGATCATGACAGGCATCGGCATCTCGGCAGAGCAGGAGGCCAGACCGATACTCAAAAGCAAAGTGTACGCAATGCGTTTGATGTGGCTAATCGTCATTTGGTTTACGAGCTTTGTTCTGAATGTCTTTTTTCGGGGCTACATCCCAGTCCTCAGGAATGGTCTGGTGATGCGTTCTGGGCAATTTAAATGCATCAGATTCCGTGCGGTTGTGATCCCACGCACTCGCACCTTCTTCGCTCGAGATACCGCTTTCACTTTCAAACGGCACTGAGCTGGAAAACTTGTATCCTTCAAATCCATAACTAACTGGTGGAATAGGCTCTTTCCCGGTGCTGACAGGGTAGGAGTCCAGTGTTTCAGTCGCCTTTCTGAGAATAGATTCTGGAGACTCGAGTGGGTCATTGAGAACCTCGGAAAGTTCGTCTTCGGGGGTAACGATCTGGTCATCGACCCAGTCGTCATCCTCCATATCGAGTTCTTTAGGAAGAAGATTTGCAAGTGGATCAGGGGTCTCAGGTTCTGCAAGAAAGTCATCCACTTTCAGACGGGCATCAGCATCTTCTGGCAACATTTGTGCGCTGATGTAATAGTTTCCGACCCTGATAACATCGCCATCCTGAAGGCCACAGGCCTCACCATTGGGAATTGGTTCGTCCCAATCATTAACAAAGGTTCCATTGGAGCTGGTATCGACGACGCGGTAGACCCCGTCGTTCCATTCAACGACACAATGACGGCGCGAAAGTTGGTTTGCAGGATCGGGTAGAATCCAATCCGCACTGCTTCCACGTCCAATGACGCAGCGTTCCTGTCGCAGTATGCGCGTGCACTTTCCTGTGTCGACCAACTCATGCCCCTTGGTCAAAATGAGTACTAAAACGATGCTCGTGTTATCAGTCATATCCTCAGCCCTCGATTAAAACTGTGGGCCAGCCAAGGATGATGGTGCCGCCGTGAGCAGTGACATCCAGCATACGCGCCGCCGGCAATCCGGCGATCAATGTGGTGACACTGCCTTTCATAATTGTGTCTGGAGGCCCAACACACACGCACATGTCAGTCATGCGCGCTGCGGGTAAGTTTCCGATCAAAACCGTCGGTGCTCCAAGAGATATCGGGCCTCCTACGTGAGGAACGATACCGGTCACCATTGGACAGACGTGCATGTCTGTCATGCGTGCTGCTGGGAAACTCATAGGGCCTCTATTTCATTATCTGCGAGTGCTCGTCCCAACTTGTAAGCTTTGACTAAGAACTCTTCGGGGTCCTCCACGTTACTGTCGTATACTGACAAAACTATAGACGACCCTACAGCAATACTAGTTAGGTTTTCTGGGGGAGGTGCGGGGTCAAATTCGGGGGAACCCATACTTCCGCCACTCCAACCAGCCGCTGCAGCGGCAAGAGAAGCGGCGCTTTTATATCCTCCGTCATCAGCAATTTTCATTGCCGCACGACGCAGGTCTTCATCGGGTTTGCGGACCCAGTCTTCGGCGGCTTTCAGCGCAATTTCGTCTTCATTCGGGGGCTGGCTGCCTTCCGGAAAGGTTGCTCTGCTGACTTGACTGGCCCACCACACTGCACGTGGTTTACTCAGAGCGTGGGCAAGAACTTTTATCGCGTCTGATGTAAGCTCTGCTTCCGCCAGGGTATCCACAACTTCGATAGAAGGTTTCTGATCTTCTATCAGTGGTAATGCCTCATCTCCAAGTTCTAAAGGTCTTCTTTTGAGTAAATCTTTGAAGGAATTGAGTAGCAGTGTAGTATTTGTCACGCTTTTTTCCATAATTCGCCTCAATTTATCTTCACAAGGGCACCTTGTACCGTTGTGATGCCTGCGCCTTTCAAGGTGGTCAAGGTCCCGTCGACGGTCGCCTGAACATCACCTTTTACGGTCACCATTAAGCCTTTCAGCTCAGCTTGAACGGCCTCAAGCTTGAGGGAGCTAGGACCAGCCGTAAGGGTGATCGACATGGGATCCATTTTGATCGAGCTGCCACCACAGGTGAGCTCGATGGCTTGAGTTCCGGAGACCTTCACAGATCCTGCGGATGCGTCCACTTTCACATCGCCAGTTTGCGAGGTCACACCGATGTCTTTCATGGCTTCAACAGTCTGCGCACCTTGCTTCATAGAGATGCTCTGGTCGCCACTCTCAACTGTGATGGTGTGGTTGCCAGACTTGACTGAGAGGGCATCGTCTTTTTCGACGGTTGTCGTACGACCACCGGTCTTGATTGTGTAGGTTTCATCACCCTGATCGACCGTCAGACTGCGGTTGTTATAGACCTCAATTGTCTGGTCACCATCTTCTTGCTTGTCGAAACCAATCTTGACGGTTTCATTGTTTTTGACGGTGCGCTCGTAGTCCTTCTCAGCCGTGAGCTGAACGAGTTCCTCATCTTTCTTGTCTTCAAACAGAAACTCATTGTTACCGCCACCTTCCTTGGAAGTCTCACTCTTGAGCGTTGATTTCGTGGCTTCACCGGGCAGGTCGTAAGGAACAGTCTGTTCACCATTGTAAACACTGCCCACAACAATAGGTCGGTCAGGATTTCCGTCTAAGAAATCAACGAGGACTTCCTGTCCAACACGTGGAATGTGGAGACCACCCCAACCTTTACCTGCCCACATTTGCGCGACACGCACCCAGCAAGAAGATTTGTCATCGTTCTGTCCGTCACGATCCCAATGGAACTGCACCTTGATCCGGCCATACTCATCGGTCCAGATCTCTTCACCATCCGCACCAGTAACGATTGCGGACTGCAAGCCATTCATATTAGGCCAGGGTGTGGTAGAAGCTTTACGGTATTGAACGCTGGAATCGACTGCCTCAATCTCATAAGTGATAGCGTCGTAGAACTCCTGCTCTTCATCGCGTGCAAATTCGATTGAGACCTCACAGATCGCCTTCGTGATCAGGTATTCTTTCTCCTGACTTGGGTCGTCTGAAAACTGATCCAATTTGAAAAGGTAACCGGGTCGCAATCCACGTACGTTGCCGCGAGCATATACCTTAGCGTAAGCCGCACTGGCTTCTTCAACGCGCACCTTGGCTCGCTTTTCACCTACACTGACTTCCTCGTAATGGCCGGGATACATGTAACGCGTGCGGCCAGAAAGCTGGTGGGACTTCTTTTCGCTAGCATTAGCTTTCAGATCACTCGTGGGTTTAGTGAAATCATAGTCATTGATTTCAACTTCATCCGTCTGGATCTCTTCATTGTGTCGCCAGTCCCAAAAGTGATCCGCTCCGCGACGGAAATGGTCTTCCTCAGAATAAAAGGGAAGGCTGGACTCGCCTTTGATGTCCTCATGAGCGCTATAGGAATCTGCCAATACCATCGTGTGTTGGCCGTCCTCATGCTCAAAGTAATAATAGATCCCTTCCTGCTCCATCAGGCGGCAGATAAAGTTAAAGTCGGATTCTTGAAACTGCGCGCAATAGGGCCGAGGATCATAACTGTCACTCAGCTTGTTCTTGAAGTCAGTAAAACCTGCTTCCTGAAAGACTTCCTTCAAGATGTCTGGTATCGATTTTTCCTGAAAGATCCGGCAGTTGCTGGTGAGGGTCAAAAACCAAAGCCACGGGCGTACAATAAGTCGGTAAGTTGAATACCCATGATCTTGGCCCGTATAGATAGCCTTGGTTACAAACCCATTCAGATACTGGTCAGAAGACAGGCTTGTGCCGGACACTTTTTTCATTTCAACCGTAAGTGTCTGCCCAAGCATCTTATCAAGGCTCAGGTCATGCTCGAATGATCGGCAATCTACGACCATTTCGTAGAGCTCACTCATTTCGCTGGTCATCTTCATCTTCCAAAGGTGGAAGCTGTCATCTCCACCATCGAAGCTGATCGTGAACAGCCGATTTTCAGTTACTTTGCTCGCACACATTCCAGGACCTGCCTATTTCTAAAACGTTTCTCGTTCGGTCTCAGGCGTTGAAGCTGTCTGAGGTCAGTTTGCGATTGTCTCGTTCCATCCGTTCAACGATGCTGGGATTGAGGATCCAGGGCATGGAGCCCCCGGTATTCTCCCAATTCACGAGAACCTCATCCCAGGTTTTGACGGATTTGATGAGCACGGGGAAGCTGAGTGGCTCTTTGCCAAACAGGATTTGGTCGAGGTAAGCAGCGCCGCGAACAAGGTAATAGTTGCCGCCGTACTCCATGACGTAAATCTCAGGTACTTCTTCTATCTCAATGAGTTCAGCCATTTGAAACTCCATTATCAATTGTTATAGATCGGCGAGCAGTGCTTCGAGTTCCGGATCCATACCCTCTTCATCCGCTTCTTCCTCATCATCTGCTGAAAGATCGGCTAGGAGATTGTCCAACTCTGTCGTGTCATGGACAGCTGCAGGCGGGGCAGCGGCTGGCGCAGGCGCTGGTGCCTCTTCAATTTCGTCTTCTTCCTCAGCGACCTCAGCTTCACTCTCTTGAGGTTCGGGCGGTTCAGCTTCAATTCTGAAGATAGTTTCTGGTGTTTTCTTAGGATCAATGATGGTCTCAAC
The DNA here is from genome assembly GCF_001623165.1 of Pseudovibrio sp. WM33. Taxonomy (NCBI): domain Bacteria; kingdom Pseudomonadati; phylum Pseudomonadota; class Alphaproteobacteria; order Hyphomicrobiales; family Stappiaceae; genus Pseudovibrio; species Pseudovibrio sp. WM33. The sequence continues at coordinate 98,693 of NZ_LMCK01000015.1, read as the reverse complement.
AACAACAGCACCTTTTGTTGCCTGAATGCCTGGGGTTAAGCCGTCGCCACCACTAATACTGACACGCGCACCAGCACTCGGGCTTGGTGTCTCGGCAGCTTTGGTCACTGCAATCTGATCGCACCAGCGTCCAGAAATCGTGTCACCGGCCAGGCCATTAAGAGAGGCTATGCGAACTTCGGGCTGTCCTTTCATTGAAACAATGGGCATCCAACTCTGTCTCATAAGAGGCTCGACGCTGCGATGACTGATCATGCGATCAGTACAGGGCAGGGCAACCTGATCACCGTACTGGTCGTGAACGTAGTGAAACGGCATTTCGTTGAGTGTCAGGATAGATCCTGGCTTCATGCCGCCGCCATTGGTCTCATAGTCTTTTGCAAGCACAAGACCGATCAGGGCTGCTGGGTTGCCCCACAACATGGCTTTCAGGCCAACTTGCTCGTCAAACTCTTCAAAACTGAATGCATCAATAGGGTCGGTTTTTGCGCCATAAGGCATTCGGAGCATGAAGCGTGGCAAGCTCAGGCCAATGTAATTGCTTTCTGGCATGGCACGCAGACTCTGCCACGTCTTTTCGGTAATCTTAGGAAGCTCAGTAAATTTTCTTGTGGCATTGTTGCGGTCTAGGGATGTCAGGAAAGGCGCATGTGCATGCGCACAGATCTTTGACATACGCCCTAAAAGCTCTGCATGAGGTGGTGTCATGTCGAATGTGTAAAGGCCAACAATTGCACTCGGCGTGCCAACACCTTCATCCTGCAGCGCATTTTCCACGAAGAGACGATACAAACCTGTTTCTTCAAGCTTGTTGGTCGCACTGAGATCTCTTGCAAAATCTTCCGCAGAAATGTCGTAGAGCGTTATCTTGAGCACAGTGGAAGTCTCTACTCTGCGTGACAACATATCAATGACACGCCAAACGCTCTCAAGAGACTGAAAATCAGCGTTTTGAAGGATTTTCCGCAGTGTTGTAGTCATCACAGTCTCGACGATCTCAAGGTAATCATCGAGTTGTGGGTTGTCGGCTGGAGTAATGTGGGGTGAGACAATCTTACCGATCAGATCTGTAAAGTCGTCGGCCTCTTCATGTTCTTTAACTGGGCGATCAATGAGAGCGGAAAAATCACTTAGCTTCTTGTCAACTGGAATGACGGATCCACGCGAGTTGCGCTGTGAGACAGGCTTTTCACCTTTGTTTTCTAGCCACTCATCAATGGTTGCTGCCGCATTGCTGAATGTCCCGGGGTTCTTGAGGGAGGAACGCAGAGCCTTCAGCTCATCAAATATCTCGAACTCATCGATTATTTCGTCAGGATGGAAGTCTTCAATGCAGCTAGGTTCAAACCGAATGACTTTTTCATCACCAGCAAGGTCGAGTTCAATGTTAATCTTGAAACGGGCAGGGAGATCTTCTGCAGTATCGACATCAACGTTATGCCCCTTGAGCACAGCAAGCTCATCAGAATCGTAGAGAGCCATACGGTTGGCACGACCAGAAAAATCACCGATCACGGCAAGATGGAATGGACTATCCAGCGTGATGTTGAGCTTTGGGGCTTCACATGTGACCTCGCCAAAATCGGGCTCAAAAACACTTGCAGATGCACCTTCAGCGGTTTCACCTTCTGTGGGAGCATCACTTTCCTCGATGATGTCATTGAGCAGTGCGTCAAGATCATCGTCCTTGTCAGAGTCACTCATCAGAATCTCTCTTATTGGTTTCTATCTGGTCCTCAAGACGTTCGAGGGTTTTGATTACCTGTAACTGTGCTGCTTCCAATTGAGCGGCGATTGCACGGTTTTCTGCGGATACGAGGAGGCGAAGGCGTTCGACGTCTTCACTGTGTTCTTCCTGATAGATGCCCTGCATGGAGCTGACGATCAGACCGATAAACAGATTGAGCACCGCAAATGCAGTCAGGAAGATAAAGGGGATGAAAAGGGCCCAGGCGTAAGGATAGATCTTCATTACGGGACGTACGATCCCCATCGACCAGCTCTCTAACGTCATGATCTGGAACAGCGAGTACAAGGATCGGCCAATGTCTCCGAACCAGTCCGGGAAGCTTGCACCAAACAAGCCAGTCGCCATCACCGCAAACACATAATAAATCAGCGCCAGAACGATCATCACGGAGAACATGCCAGGCAGGGCATCCAATAGCGCCTGCATCACTTGTCGGTATTGTGGCAGGAAGGACAGGACACGCATGGCCCGCATAACACGAAGGGCACGTAAAACGCTGAGGTAACCTGACTGTGGGAGCAGTGAGAAACTAACCACTGAAATGTCGAAGATATTCCACCAGCTTTTGAAAAAACGCGTGCCAAACGCCATGATTTTCAGGGCAAATTCTAAAATGAAAAGTCCGATAATCACGTCGTCAAAAATGATCTGTCCATCACCGGTTACGCGTCGCACTGCGGGAGATGTCGCCAGACCGAGGCTGATCGCGTTGACAACAATCAAGATGAGAAAAGTGTACTGAAAAGCATCAGAACGAACAATACGGCGCAAAGTAAGACGCCACGCAGGAATGCGTGCCGACCTTCTCCTCGCCGATTGTTTAATTTTCTGCATCGTTGGACTCCTAGTCACTTGGAAAAGTAGTTCCGACGTGTTTTGTTTCAGTTAGTTTCTGTGGTAAAAAAAATTAATAAGCCTATGTTTTGATTTTGCTTTCAGCTTTATTTGATTTTCCTGTTATGGGCTTATTTCTTCTTGTGCTTGTCTTTTTTAGCCACAGGTGACTTCTTGAACTTGTAGTCAAATGCATCACCATCAGTCAGAACCTTGAGTTCTGTGATCTTCTTGTCTTCACTCATGTTCTTCAGGAACTCTGTACTGATATCCGGGAGAAGGGTGTTGGTCAGGATTGCATCGATCATACGACCACCACTCTCAATTTCCGCACATCTGCTTTCAATCAAAGCAACAACTGAATCATCCCAAGTGAACGTCACATTGTGGTTCTCAAGGATACGATCACCAATCCGGTCAAGTTGCAGATTGATAATCTTATGAATGACAGGGGAACTCAGCGGGTAATAAGGCACGGTTACAAGTCGGCCTAAAAGGGCTGCCGGAAAGGCTTTCAGGAGTGGGGGTCTTAAAGCCTTGGCAATTCCCTCTGGATCAGGTGTCAGATCTTCGTCTGCGCACATATCCAAAATGAGGTCACTGCCCACATTGGCGGTCAGTAGGATCAAAGTGTTCTTGAAATTGATCTTCCGGCCTTCGCCATCCTCCATCATGCCCTTGTCGAAGACCTGAAAGAAGAGTTCGTGCACATCAGGGTGGGCTTTCTCAACTTCATCCAGCAACACGATGCTATAAGGTCTGCGGCGCACAGCTTCCGTCAACACGCCGCCTTCACCGTAACCCACATAACCTGGAGGAGAGCCCTTGAGCGTGGAGACTGTATGGGACTCCTGAAACTCACTCATGTTGATGGTGATAAGGTTCTGCTCACCGCCATAAAGGGTCTCCGCAAGCGCTAAGGCTGTCTCGGTTTTACCAACACCACTTGGTCCAACCAGAAGGAACACACCAATTGGGCGACTTGGATTATCAAGATTAGCACGGGAGGTTTTTACGCGGCGAGCGATCACCTCCATAGCGTGATCTTGGCCGATGATCCGTTTCCTCAGGATATCGCTCAGATGCAACACAGTCTTAATCTCGTTAGAGACCATGCGCCCGGTTGGGATACCCGTCCAGTCAGAAACAATCGTTGCGACAGCTTGGCTATCTACTTCAGGAAGAATGAGGGGATGCTCACCTTGTAGTTCGGTCAGTTCCTCAAGTTTCTGATCCAGCTCCTTCTTGATTGGAGCCGTATCAGCGTTCTCATCTCCATTGGTCTGGCGGAACACCTCACGCAGTTTCAGAATTTCTGTAACAAGTGATTGTTCTTTCAACCACTCAGCTTCAAGAGCCTCACGCTCTTTCTCAAGCTCTGCAAGCTTCTTGTGCACGTCAGTTAGCTTATCTCCAACATCAAACCCGGACTGCGCTTCTCGTTCAAGGATATCTCGTTCCGTCTCAATCATAACGAGACGCTTACGGCAGTCGTCTACAGCGGCTGGGGTCGCATGCTGTGAAAGAGCAACCCGGACACACGCTGTATCAATCAGGCTGATTGCCTTATCTGGCAGCTGCCGTGCCGGAATAAAACGCATCGACAAATGTACGGCAGCCTCAAGCGCTTCATCCAGAATCTGGACCTGATGATGCTCTTCAAGCATCGCTGCCACACCGCGCATGATAGCAACGGCTTTATCTGGATCAGGTTCTTCAACCAAAATGTTCTGGAAGCGGCGAGCAAGGGCAGGGTCCTTCTCAATGTGCTTCTTGTATTCAGACCATGTTGTTGCGGCGATTGTTCGTAGTTCACCGCGAGCAAGAGCTGGCTTCAAGAGGTTGGCTGCATCACCGGTTCCCGCAGCACCGCCTGCACCAATGAGCGTGTGAGCTTCATCAATGAACAGGATGATCGGTTGCACAGAGGAGCGCACCGCATCCAGTATCTTGCGAAGGCGATCTTCAAATTCGCCCTTTACGCCAGCACCAGCCTGCAATAACCCGACATCAAGCAACAGAATGCGCACATCTTTGATGGATGGGGGCACGTCGCCCTCTGCTATGCGGATGGCTAAACCTTCGACCACTGCCGTTTTACCAACACCCGCTTCTCCAGTCAGGATCGGATTGTTTTGACGACGGCGCATCAGCGTATCGATGATCTGGCGAATTTCTTCTTCACGGCCAATAACCGGATCCAGCTGTCCAGCTTTTGCCTTTGCCGTGATATCTGTGCAGTAGGCGTCTAACGCTTCATCAGCGGATTTCAGACCCGGAGTGGTGGCTTTCTGCTCGCCAGCATCAAGTTGCGTTCCATCTTTGGCTTTTCCCTCTTCAGGAGAGCCTTCTGTGATCTTTTTGTATCGTGTCGCAACATCATCAGCTGAAATGTTCTCAAACAGACGCGAAATGCCAAAGAGAGTATTGCGAAGGCCCGGTGTTTTTAGGATGCCAATCAGAAGGTAACCGCTGCGGATGGCATTATCACCAAACATCAAAGTGGCATAAACCCAACCGCGTTCAACGGCCTCTTCCACGTGCTGAGACAGATCGCTGACTGAACTGGCTCCTCGGGGCAACTTGTCCAAGGCCTTGGTGAGATCACTTGCGAGCCGGGCCTCATCGATCTCTGCATCCCGCAAGATGCGGTGTAGATCTGAATCTTGACCGCTCAACAACTGCTGGAACCAGTGCTCCAACTCCACATAGGGATTGCCACGCATCTTACAAAAGGTCGTAGCGCTGTCGATTGCCTGATAGCAGGTCGGATTCAATTTACCGAAGAGGGACGCTCGTTTGATATCACTCATGGGAACTCCTAGGCAGCCTTCGCACGATTGTTGTTGTGAACAGATGCTTTTGATTTTTCAGTGACTTGTCGTGGGCGTAAATTGAGATCTCGGACCGGATCGCCTTGTTTTTTAGGAGACAACCAGGTGGTCCAGCCAAGCTTTCCATATTGTCCAAGCCGGGTAGTCGGCACCTGATTGCGCTTAAGGACAAGAGCCACATCCCACTCCAGCTCATCGCCGCAATAGGCTCTGACGGCTGAAAGCAAACGCGGCATGGAAACACCATCAGGAAGCAGACCTTCATAGTCACGTAAGCTCAGAGGACCGAATGCCACACGGAACTTTGTGTCGCTGGACCAAACTCGCCCCCCCAGTGCAGCACCAACACCGAGAAGTCCGGCATTGCGAAAGCCGTTGAGGGTCGTCACTTGATTTTTGGGTAGATACAGCCATTCTCCGATAAACTCTTCCAGAGCGACGGGAAGGTTGAAGTAACAGCTCAAAATAGCCAGCAACCCATCAGCTCCGCGGGTTTGCAAGGCGAGACGGCCAGCGAAGTGGTACTTCACCACATCCGGCAAATCATCACGATGCCGAAATTCAGTCGGTCCAAACCCCGCGAGTGCTCCGGTATAGATCGAATACCGGTCTTGTTCGGGGCGATCAAAGCTGAACGCGGGTTCCCCCGTAATCGCCGCGCGGTAAAATAAGCTCAGGATACGGTGGTGAAAGACATCCGCGAATGCACGCATAGTGGTGTCGCGGTGCTGGTGTTCCCGCTTAAAGGCATACTCAGTCAGATGAAGCGGCATTGGACCGTTGGGTCCAAATAGCCCTAAAAACCTGCTGGTTAACCGGCTGGGTTTTGTTCCAACACCTTGCTTGAATGCTGTGATCGTTGAGGCTTCAAACTGCAAATGCGGTTCATGAGAAAATCGAACAGGGTCGTCCTGACAGCGCCGTGACGTTCCGATCCGAGGCATATCCGGGTTAGAACACTCAATCAGCCGCACCAAAGGCAAAAATTCGTAACTGAGGTAATCTTTCTCAGCCGAGCGCAAGCGCTGCTTCCACCGAGCTTCAGGCGCTACGTCTGCCTTAAACGGTACGGGCAGTGCGCCTTGCCCATCGCGAGGTTTGGGTGGACCAGAAGAGCCGGGAGGGGGTGGTGTTTGCGAACCGGTCATAGTCTGTGACGCCTCCCGATCTGGCAGGGCCAGCGCATCACTTCACCGCGTACGTTGGATCTGATCACCGTCTCGGTGAAACTGTTGATCGAAACGTAACGAGCAAAGAACTCATTGAGCACAGCACCAAGCAAGAACACACCCGTGCCTTCAAAGGCGGCTTCATCAAGCGTAATATTGAGCTCAAGCCCGCGCGCCACGGATGAAAGGCCTTGTCCGGGGAGGCGGCGAACAGCTCGTGTGGATTTGATTGAGCGTACGCCGTCGATCTGTTGTGTTGTGGAACTGTCACCCAATGGCGCATACAGATGCAGGATGGAACGCAGCGCTTGCGCACCATCAGTATCGTTGTTGTCTGCAATGCTGAGGTAGTTCAGTGAAAGATGATTGATGAAACGCCATGCGGTCTCACCAAAGATGTTTGAGGGACGTGGGCGACTAGGACCATCAATGCATTTGACCGCTTCAACTGGCCCACCTTCCGGAAGGGAGAAATCCGACTTTCCCGCACCAATCGGCATCATCAATGGCAGATCCCGGTTTGTACAAAGCGCGCGGATGCCCAGCTGGTTGAGTGCCAGATTATAGGGAGCGTCTTTCGCATCTACGAGACTGACAAAAATCTCTGTGCCAAGATAATTACTCCGCCCACCTATCATCTGACGTTTGGCCGTTGCAAGCCGCTGTTTGCGGTTCACCGTGTAGTAGGCGCCTTCGCTTTGTAGGTCTTGCGTACTTGATAGGCTGTAGAACGGCTTGAAGATCTGCGGGGCATCGCCTTGCGAGCTGAACCCTTCAACCTCTTGTAACTGATAAATCTCGTAATCGAGCGGTTTCGATCTGTCTGGTACAACGTGATGATCGCTGCGCTTATCGTTGATATGCAAACGGTCAAGGCGCGTTGAGAACAGATTGATTGCAGGCGTGCAGAACAAAGAGATGTTAGCACGATCAACGGCACGTTCCAGATCTTTGTCAATCCGATCAAAGAGCAGGAAGATATCCATTTCATCCGTCTCGCATTGACGAACGGCAGGTTGCAGATTGGTCAGTTCAACAAACAGGAAACGATGCGGAAATGCGAAGTACTCCTGCAACAGACGGTACCCGCTGAAGGATTGTGGACCATAAGGAAGAAGCGCATCTTCGTCTCCATACCCACGCGTATTCACGATCTCGGAGGAAAGACTGATTTCCCAGGGAGTAGGCAAACTTGTTGGACGGATCGAAACGCCAGTGCAATTGCCGATGATTTGCTCATAAAGCTTCACCGGTTGTGAGCCTCCACCGCGCAGATACAGCGGCAATTCGTCCAGTGCGAGCTCGTTAAATGGAATATTGCCAACCGTTTTTAGTCGAATGCGAAGTCCGGCTTTTGCTCCATTTTTCACCTCAACCTTCTGAGCGGCCAGTTCGCTTGGGCTCGCCAGATAATCGATGGCCTCTATCGTAATTGGCCAAAGGGTTGTTTCATGGGCAGTGTTATAGATACAAGGCGTCGCTCCGCGGGCACTCTTGCGGCTGCGCAACTGCGTTCCGCGAGGGATCACATACCCATCCTTCAGGGAACCCTGCGTCATATCCGGTTCTAAATTTGCGATAAGCATGGATGGAACTGGAGCCAGAAAGTGAGGATACACCATCTCAAGAAGGTGCTGCGTAAACTGAGGGAATTGAGCGTCTAGCTTGTATTGAACACGCGCAGTCAGGAATGCAAAGCCTTCCAGAAGACGTTCAACGTACGGGTCTACACAGTCAAAACCGCTCAACCCAAGGCGTCCGGCGACTTTGGGGTAAGCCTCTGCAAATTCAGAGGCACTTTCGCGAATATGCTGTAATTCTCTGTTGTAATACGGAAGCAGCCAAGGTTTCATGTCAAGAACCTCGCTGGCGCGGTTTAGCTATTTGCACCGCATGCACATCAAGGTCGAACTCAGTGCGCAGGTACAAGGCTTGTGGCAAAGGTTGGGACCACAACTGCCCTTCAATCTGGAAGTCCAGACGATTGGAGCGGCGTGGCTTATTAGGTTCAACGATAGAAACCAAAAGACTATCTGCGATAAGGCGAGGCTCGAAATGTACGATTGCCTCATGCAAGATGTCTTCAATCTCTTCAGCACTTTTGCTTGTCATCGCGCCTAGGTCTGGAATTCCAAAATTTAAGACGGAGGACTGGACTTCGGGATAGGGTGTCAAATCAATGTCTGATGCCAGGCGGGTTGTGTTAAAAAGCCACTCCAAATCACGTTGAATGGAATACCGAAGATTAACCGAACTGGTGACACGGGCTTCGCGAGGCTCCACCTGCTGAAACGGGTTGTCATCTGTAAGACGATCCAACAAAGACGGGACCAACCGATCAGCAAGAGGGCGTTCAACCATGGCCTCCCTCCGTTGAAGATGCGGCATCATCTGCGCCCGTTACGGGGCCGATGTCCTTATGAATATCCAGTTCAGTGTCAAAGTTGATCGCTCGCACCTCAAGCAGAGGGATCTCTGCGCTTTCATGCGCAAACGTACGTTGCCCGATCGGTCTGTCTTCGTTCCAGGTAGTTAAACGGGAAAGCTTGAGGTTTGGGTCGTCTGAATGAACAGTCTCAACGTAACGTGTTGGAATGAAACCATTTGCAGGGCCACCATTGACCCAAAGAAGATTCACAGGTGTCCAGCACATGTCCCGCAGATCACGAGGCTCTGGAATTCTGATGGATTTGATTGCGGAGTACGGAACCCAATAATAGGCGTTGCTCATCATAAGCTCAAGAACTGGGCCAAGCCGCGGGTCGGCATCTGCCAGCCACTCGAACTTTTCACCATTGATGGTTCCGGAAATAGCGTCTGCTTCTTCAAAGGCTTTATCCCGAAGCTCAATTGCCGCTTGTTCGTTCTTCTCACTATCGAACTTGAGGGCTTGAACCAGGAAAGAAAGCCATTCTTTGGGTTCGCCAAAGAGCAGGGGCGTCTTGTCACCTGAAAAGACTTCTTCGCGCAATTGCTCCATATCCAGCAAGCGGGAATAAGTCTCCACCATAGGCACGGCACTTTCATCAAACTGCCGGATGATTGGAAGTTGTTTTTTGGCTTTGAGCCAGTCTCCATTGACGCAATAGAGCTGGAAAAGGAGGATGCGCTCTTTGACGTCCTCAGGCTTTTTTCGCACATGCTCCTGAGTGATCTTGAGCGCTTCTTGTAAATTACCTGTGGCTAGATGTTCCTTCGCAGACATACGGGATCACTCCAGATTATTGCGATGAGGAAGGTTTGCCGGGGAAGCCCCCGGCAAACAGATAAGGTAGGGAAATACTCGATTATTTGACGACCAGGTCGCGAGTATTCTTGATGCGGCTCCACTTTTCGGTAAGTGTCTTGCCCATCGCACCAGTGGTATCCATCATGGTGTAATCAATCTGAACAGCACCATATTCCATCTGGATGGATTCTTTACACTCTTCATCGTTACCTTCCCAACTGATTTCCTTGATGGCAACCAGCTTCATTGTGAAGGTAAGGAAGATCACACCAGCTTTACCGGATGCACCACCAGAACGGCGAAGCAAAAGTGTCACTGTCTCGTAAATACCGCCGTTACAACAAGCAAGGAAAAGGCCTGGCGAACCGCGGTCACTTTTCTTTTCAATCTGGAATTCTTTAAACTTCACGCGACCAGCGCCAGAACCGCCACGCATGGAGCCGATGTCCATAGTGTTTTCAGCACCCATGCTGAAAGTGGCGATTTCGAAGGCCTTTTTTTTTGCCATTTCGTCATCTTGTGTTTCGCCTTCAATGGCGATAGCACCGGCACCGGGCCCCTCAAAGATTACATATGCATCAATTGACATGACGCTTGCTCCACTTTTTGTTGCTTACTTTTTTGTGGCACTAAACGGCTTGCCGCATGAGGCGTAGTGCCGATTAACAGCGTTTTGAATGGGTTTGATAAAAACGCTGCCGTCTTCCGCGTCAGCCTGAGGTTTATCCTCCCTTGGCTGACGGAAGCTTTGAAACCAGTCGCAAAGAAACCGTCAGACCTTCCAACTGGTAATGAGGACGCAGGAAGAACTTCGCGCTGTAGTAGCCTGGGTTTGAATCGTCGGCTTCGACGACTACTTCGGCTGACGCCAAAGGCTTTTCCGCCTTTGTCTGCTCACTCGAACCTGCAGGATCGCCATCTACGTAACGCATGATCCAATCTTGCAGCCAGTTCTGAAGATCCTGACGTTCTTTGAACGAACCAATCTTGTCTCGAACAATACATTTTAGATAGTGAGCGAACCGACAACTTGCAAATAAGTAAGGTAACCTAGCTGCAAGGTTCGCATTTGCTGTCGCGTCAGGGTCCGTATACTCTGCTGGTTTCTGCAAAGACTGTGCTCCAATGAACGCCGCCAAGTCCGAATTCTTGCGATGTAACAATGGCATCATACCATTCTTCGCAAGTTCAGCTTCACGGCGGTCAGTGATGGCAATCTCAGTTGGACACTTCATGTCCACGCCGCCATCATCCGTTGGGAATGTATGTGAAGGCAGGCCTTCAACAGCGCCGCCAGATTCAACACCTCTGATGCGGGAGCACCAGCCGTACATCTTGAATGAACGGGTGATATTGGTTGCCATTGCAAAAGCAGAGTTAGACCAGACGTACTTTGAGGAGGAGGCACCTGATGTGTCCTCTTCAAAATCAAACTCATCTACTGGCTCAGTAAGCGGACCATAAGGTAACCGGGCCAGAAAACGCGGCATTGCAAGACCGATATAACGAGAATCTTCAGATTCTCGTAGTGATCGCCATGCGGCATATTCTGGTGTTTGGAAGATTTTGGTGAGATCGCGGGGGTTTGAGAGTTCTTGCCAGGATTCCATTTGGAAGAGGCTAGGGCTTGCACCTGCAATGAACGGAGCATGAGCCGCCGCAGCAATCTCTGCCATTTCGTTCAGAAGCGCTACGTCTGGTGGTGTGTGGTCGAAGTAGTAATCGCCAATCAACACACCATAAGGCTCACCACCGAACTGACCGTATTCTTCCTCGTAGATTTTCTTGAAGACCGGGCTCTGATCCCACGCTGTACCCTTGTATTTTTTCAGAGTTTTGCTCAGTTCCTTCTTGGAGATGTTCATCACCCGGATTTTCAGCATTTCGTCAGTCTCAGTGTTATTGACGAGATAGTGAAGTCCGCGCCAGGTACCCTCAAGGCTCTGGAAGTCTTCGTGGTGAAGGATCGTTTGAATTTGCTCGGAAAGCTTGCGGTCAAGTTCGGCAACAATTGACTCGATTGACTTCAGCGTGTCATCCGAAATCAGCGTCGTGTTTGCCAAAGCCTGCTCAGCCAGTGTTGCCACTGCACCTTCCACGGCTTCTTTTGCGCTGTCTGACTTAGGCTTGAATTCTTGAGTGAGTAGAGATTCAAAGTTATTAGGATCAATAGCTTCAACCTGTGCCTCTTCGGCTTCGACTTCCGGTTGTTTTTCAGCTTCAGGCATTATTTTCGTCCTTCTCTTCAGCAGCAGCATCACCTTCCTTCGGTGCGGCAGCTAGTGTTTGCAAAAGGGCAGGATCATTTAAAACCTTACCGATCAACTCTTCGGCACCGGACTTGCCGTCCATATAGGTCATCAGGTTTGCAAGTTGAGTACGGGCTTCCAGCAAGGTACGCAAAGCATCAACTTTGCGAGCAACTGCTGCCGGAGAAAAATCGTCCATACTCTCGAAGGTCAGATCAACACTGAGATTTCCTTCGCCTGTTAGGGTGTTGGGAACACGGAATGCCACACGTGGCTTCATCGACTTCATGCGTTCATCGAAATTGTCGACGTCGATCTCAAGGGCTTTTCGATCCCCTACAGGAGGAAGTGGATCGTCGGGCTTGCCAGAAAGATCAGCCATTACACCGGCTACGAAAGGCAGCTGGATGGTCTTTTCTGCACCGTACAATTCAACATCGTACTCAATTTGCACTCGAGGGGCTCTGTTCCTCGCTATAAATTTCTGACTACTTTGTTTTGCCATGTGATCGGGTTCCCGGTGCTTTTGTTCTTATTCAGACCTGGGTTATTCGATTGAACCAGAATGTTCGTCATCGTCGTCGGGGCGTACCCCCCTGATATTCAAAACTTGTGCTTCCCCATCTGGAGCGAGGTCCTTGATGATGGAATAAAAGTCGAGATCAACAAGACGTCGGGCCCGACCCAGTAGAAGTGGAACCGGACTTGAAGGTTCGCTGCGCTTGTAATACGCACAAACTTCATCAAGAGCCCTTAATACGTCAGTTCGGTTTATAACTGTTCCGGTAAAACTTGCGCTTTTCTTGCCTGCTCGAGCTTTAACTGGTCCCTTTGCCTCAGAGGCAGGTTCTCCATCCTCCTCCTCTTCTTCCTCTTCGATTTCCAGTGCTGGAGCCAATAAAAACTGCGCTTGACGTAGCTCTCGCAGCAGATCGTCAAGGATCAGACCACCGTGCTGTCCGAAAAAATCCCGGATGTGCTCGGATGTTTTGATCGCAGTTTCGATTGCATTAACAACCTCTGCAATGTTTTCGTGATCAGTCTCTCTGAGCGCTGCATCGTAAGAGGCAATGTCCGGCCTATCTCGCCCTTCCGGCAGTTCAGTCTCCCCGCGGGCAATAGCGATCTCGTTGAGAGACCATGCCCCGAAGATACGAGACTGAACCAAAGAGGCATTTCTGATCAAAGCAAGCGTTGTGCGTCTGTCGTTGAGAGCGGAAAGGACATTCGCACGCATGATCGGGTCATGCCCCTCTGCAGGATCAAGTTCTGGATGCAGCGTATCCCAGAAGGAATCCAGCATTTGTGCAATGAAATCCATGCCTTTGGCGAAGCCTGGATATCCTTCAATTGCAATTAGAGATTGTGCGTGAATGATGGCAACGCGAAGATCGTAGGTCCGCGTAAGCAGCTGGGTGGAGAGGCGCAGCGCTTCCTTCCAGTCAGGCTCTTCCCCTTTGATAATGGCTTCCCCGATCTGGTGATCTTGGGTGCCACTGGCAGCAGTCTCCATCGTCAGGAAGTCAGGATCGTATTCAAGATCCGGCCCGCAAGGTGCATTCTCCTCAATAGGTTGAAGGGAAGCCGTTGGATCCATTCGAAATCTATCCCGCTCTGCTACTGCTTATTGGGACTGGAAGTCCGATCACTACCAAGTATTTGCGCATAGGATTGGTAGAGGTTGCCAAATGAGTGGGGCGACCACTCGAGATGGGCCTATAATATTCCGCAAGATCATTTCATTGTGTGTACAGTATAAGAGGAACTGGTAATATCGTTATTAACTCGTTGACTTGATAGGGAAAAGTATCTCTGCAACCAGAACACTCTGACAGATATGAGGATATTGTGTTGGAACCTGCAAAGAACACATCAACAAGCACTGTCAGGTTTTACAAGTGCCCGTCGACAAAACGCATGTTGGCAGAGAAGACGCTCATCTCATCATCAGCTCCTCAGCAACTCTTTTTTAGAGAAGCGAAAGCCCTACAGCTTTTGTCCGGCACCATTGCACCGAAATTTGTGGAGCTGAAAGCCGAAGACGGAACTGGAAACGTCAAGCTGGTCATGGAGTTGGTGGAAGGTCAAACACTTGCCGATAGGCTTAGTAAGGTGTCGCTTTCCTCAAAAGAATGTGTCCAACTCTGTAAGCAATTGGTTCTGACGATCAATCATCTCCATAACGCAGGGATTACTCACCTAGATCTCGCTCCTAACAACATCATGCTAAGCAACCAGGGAGAGCATAGCTTAGTCATTCTGGATTTTGCCTATTGTGCCTTTGCTGATGAACTGCCGTTTATAAGACCTCGTAGCAGTTTTGCAGGTCATTTGAACTATGCTGCACCAGAACAACTCGGGTTAGGCACGGATCAGATCACCGAGAAAGCAGACCTCTATGGACTAGGCTTGATTATACGCGAGATGTTTGGATATCGGGACCATATCAAGGATACATATGAAGCTGCCATTGCGTTTCGGCAGTGCAACCCCGACCTCAGAAAATTAACACCAAACTGGCGGCAAATGGTAACTCAACTGCTGAAATTTGTGCCCGAAGAACGCGTCAGAATATTAACGCACAGCGACTGCAGCACCTAGTCGTGGGCTTGATATTAAGAGCTGCGGAGAGGGCATAGGCGAGCCCAATGGCAGCCTCTATTCGAGCAAATGAATTTAGATTTAATCGAGCTGAGGCTCTCAATGAAGCATGAGCAGCAGCTCTGACTGAGATACGGTTTGCTTTTTTGAGCCAGTTTTCCTGACCAATATTGAGATCGAGATCACTAAGATCCAGCTTTGCAGACGGTATTTTAAAAGCCAGTTTTGGAAGAAGTTTGGAAAAAATGCTCAACTTTGCTGTGAGACGGGCCCACGCGCGAGGATTTCCAGAAAACAGATTTTCGCCAAAGGCTGATTGCAAAAGGCCGATGATATTGAGTGCAGACAAAATCCTGAAAGTAGCTTTTAGATCGGCTTTGAACCCAAGGTTCCAACGGCCAAAATCTCCAAGCGTGTTGGCAAGTGCTTTGACATCAGCTTTGGCATTCATATTCAGATTCTGTTTCAGACCTAGATCAACTAGTCCCATGAGAGGCAATGAGATTCTTACTTTGGGAAGGATGAGATTCAGTTTGCCAAGACTAATATTCGCATTCCCAAGATTAAAAGGGTTTAGTCCCAATCCTTTAATTTGCAAGACCAGCTGTGCTGCCAACCCTAGCTTGGCCAGAATATGACCAGGCAACGACGCCAAATTTGCAGCAAGTGGCAACGCAAATTTTGCACTCGTCTGTGCAAGCTTTTTAAGTTTGAGTTTAGCAGCAGGCAGACTCGCAGATTCCGTCAACCTTAAGGCGAGATCAGCCGCTGCCGCCAAACGCTGGTTTATGCTTGAACTTAACTGTAGAAGCTCTGCCAGACTTAGGAAGTTATAGGGATGAAATCGTAAAAGTGAACTTAAGGGTGTTGTTCGCAGTGATGGTCCGATAATGCGCGGTATTTTTGTAGCTTCTCCTGCCTTCAATACGAGAGGAACAAGCAGGTTGAGATTGACGTCGGGAATGATGTCTGGGCAAAAACAGAAGCAAGGCAATGCGGGGCGCTCCTTCGGCTTGTTCCCGTAAACAAAGGTCGCCCCATGCTACAAAAACTGCAGCATGGGGCGTTTAGATCAGATGGAAATCTTCTGTTCGATATCTTTCAGTGCAGCTTCAATCGGCTTTTTGATTGAAACTGATACACCGAGTGGGTTTTTCTCGAGCAAGTCGATCAGTGTATCTGAGGCCATATGCTTGTTAAGCGTTGTGATACTCGCAGAGAGCTTCTTCGCAACAGCAACTTTCTGCTTTGGATCAGCTGCGCCCCAGTCTTTCAGATCACCGAGCACCGCATCCAGATTCCCTTGGAGGACGCTGGCTGCACCAGTCAATGCTTGAGACGGGCCCTTAGCCTGAATGAGCCGCATACGTGGGTCTGTATGGGATTTCAGCTTGGCGAGAAGGCTACCAATTTCTGTTTCAACATTTGCACGCTGAACCTGGAACTCTTTGATCGCGGCGAAGACCTCTTTCTGGTCGACCTTCTCAGGTGTTGGAGCCTGCGTCAACAGAGCAAGCATCGCTTTCACGCCTGATTGCGTACCGGGATCGTCCAGCGCATTGACGGAGGCTTGAACCGCTGCAAGTTGCTGCCTCAGCTTGCCATTATATTCCTCATCCTTGCCGAGTGCTTTCTCAACTTTATGGGTGAGTGCGGCCAAGATCGACGTCAGCTTGTCGCGCAGAATTTCTTCTTGTGCTGCGTCTTCTGCGGCAGCCGCAGCGGCATCTTCAGCAAATGTGTCCTCATCTTCTTCAGTATCGTTCAGATTTTCGCCACTGGCAGCCAGCTCTTCATCGGTAAAGGCTTCATCACTGCCGGTGTCTGAAACTTCATCAGTCTCATGAGAGAACGTATCCAGCATATGATCTGGAGTCTCTGCACCTTCGTCCTCTGCGTGATCAGAGTGAACGGTGTTACCCTCTTCATCCTTCACATGGATCTTGAAATTTAGCTTTTGGCTGATTAGGAACTTACGCATCATCTTGATAAGCCCTTGGGTAGGTGGCTTACCAACGCATTCGATGGTCATTTCCTTACTTTTGATGGTCACAACCCCACACATGCTCTTGGGGTTCTGGGTCTCCTTCTTCACCGCGACCAAAAGCATCTTTGGCTTTTTCCGCGGGTGAATTATCAAAGCGTCGTCTTCCTTTGGATTCTTGTTTGGCGAATAAGCAAAGTTGACTTCTTGCTTACGTGCCTTTTGAATGCCTGCTTTTAGCTGTTGTAGTTCTTTAGGGTCCATTGGGTAACCTCGACGTTTGATCTTCCGACTACTTACTAAACTTCCTTTTGTGTACTTTACATAAAACTGGTCTCGACGGTTTTAAATAAAGAGTACTGTCTGGGCGTACGTCATCAGTGTTGAGCGTTTCAAAATCAAACATGGTACACAATCGCGCGATTACTTTAATGCCAAGGAAGGTGACGTAGCTGGCGCCCGTACACATTCTCGGTCCTAGACCAAAGGGAAAATAACTCCCAAGTGTCGCCTTTGCTTCTCCGCGCGAAAATCGATCAGGATCGAACATATCTGGATTTTCCCAGAATGAACGATGGCGATGAACAACCCATGGACTGATGATTACCATGGATTCTTTAGGGATTAGAGTGTCCCCGAGTGTTGTGTCTTCTCGTGCAACGCGGGAGAGATAAAGCACAGGAGGATAAAGACGCAGGACCTCTTTAAAGACGTCACGCGTAAAACGCAGGCGGGGCAAGTGCTCGTACGAGATACGGCCACAAGCCGTAACCAGCTGCACTTCTGTTCGAATGCGCTCAACAATCTCTGGGCATTGCGCAAGAATATAGACAGACCAACACAGCGCTGCAGACGTTGTTTCGTGGCTGGAGAGGAAAATGCTCGCGACCTGGTCAACAAGCTGTGACTTCGTGAACCGCTTGCCAGTCGATGGAACACGCGCATCCTGAAACACTTGAAAGAAGTTTTGAGCATTCGGAGGCTTGTTGTGCATGTGCTCGTCAATGATCTGTGAAATGACGGCACGCACGTCTTCTGCAGTCTTCAAAGCTGCTTCCGTAAACGCCGGCGGAGTTCGACCGGTAAAGCGCTTCAGGTCCAGTGCAGTGCCTGCAACTTGTTCCTCGTACTTCATAATAGAATCAAAGCACTGATATTCGAGTTGGATCTCAATGGGTTTTGAAAACACGCAACGGAAATTAACATCAGCAACCAGAAAGTTGATCTCTTCAGCGAGTTTGACGGCTTGACCAGTTTCAGCATGTTGCAGCATACGTTCAACAAACGAGCTGAGGGCCTCCTGCAGATAGCCAAATGAGATGCGGACGCTGGTATTTGAGAAAATAGGCGCAACCATTTCATGCTGGTCTTGCCAGTCAACACCTTCTGCAGAAACCAGACCATTATGCAGGATCGGCTTCAACAGCTCCGCAATTCCACCACCTTTTGGGAAAATCGCTTGTTGTTCTTCCAGAACTCTGGACAGCAACTTAGGCTCGTTTACGAGGAACTTACGCGGGTCATCATCGTCAAACTGAAAAATCGCGCACTCGTAGAGCTCCTTTGGGATGACGCCAAGGGGGTCAGAGCTCAAATAATTACTGAAGTTTCTCCAGCCTTCTGCGGCTTCTCCCGGATAGGGTGCTGGCGGACGATATAATGAAATCTTGTTTTCCATTATCTACATTCATGTTGCGGCGGAAATTAGAATACTTCCGCACATTTCCCAACATCATCAGCGCAAGCCGATAGGAGAAGTAGGTGAGAACCCATGCGCAATAGTGCTTTGCGGGAATATAGAACAGCCCTCTTAGAGATTTGCTTTCGGGACGCCGCAAATTTTGTTTGATTGCTAATCAAGAGAAAATACTCTGAGTAGCCAATGGCTTTGGTCTCATCTGACACAGCGGTAAAAGTAAGAACTATAGGGCTTTAGGCCTGATGTGGTGACAATAGAAAGCAAGGCAAAGCCACCAAAATATGGTTGCAGAAACCGTCTTCTAACCTTACTTGAATCTAAAAGAGATCCCCTCAGGGGAGGTGTTGACGTGTTATGACTTGGAAAAAGATGAGTTTGGAACGCCCGTACTGTTGCGCAGGATCAATCGGCATCCAAGCTCCACACGACGGGCACTGCGCTCGCCATCAGGCAGGGTTAAAGCTTCTTCCAGCAGATTCAACGCGACATGACCGGTCTCTTCCATGGGGACATGGATGGTAGAGAGGGAAGGGCTGGACAGTTTGCCAAATAATGCATTGTCAAAGCCCATAATTGAAATGTCGTTGGGAACGGAGTAGCCGTGGTTCTGTAGGGCATTCATCGCACCAAGTGCAACGTTGTCAGTTGAGCAAAAGAACGCAGAGTAAGGGGAGGGACCATTGTGTTTGCTCAGCCATTTTCTGAAGTTGGTCTCCACCACATCCTGCTGATTGTCACCAACATCAATAATGTCGGAGACAGGAACGTTGAGCCCAGCTTGTCTGAAGGCATCCAGAAATCCTTCAGTCCATTGCTTTGCGACGCGTCGATTGCCCCACGTGAGCAATGCAATCTTTTTATGGCCCAATTCCAGCAGGTGAACAGTCGCCAACTTTGCCCCAAACCGGTTGCTGGGAGCAACAGTATCCACTCTCATCGACTGATCTTGCCCACTCAGAATAACGGAGGCAGACGGCAGTTTGTAAAGCATATCGATGAGACATTACCTGTCATCCTGCATGACTGCGATGCCTTGGGGGCGGTGTTTCGCAACGGCCTCAACAATATTGTCCGGATTAGTTTCATTTTCTTCCTCGATCTGAGGATTGAGGCGAATACCACGGCTTTGGCATTCTTTCCTGAAGGCGTTCAGCCTGGTCCAGGCCACGAAGTTGCGATCGTATTTAAGGAAAGCTTTCTTGGTGCCAACCAGCAGCACTGTAGAGAGCAGGGAGATAGAAGCTTTGCGTCTCCGCTTGGCAAGATAACCTGTCTCACGCGCAATGCCTAACACACGTTCTTGCACTTCACTGCCGATAGGAGCAGAAGCGTTTAAAACGTGAGAAACAGTGCTGATTGACACGTTCGCAAGCTTTGCGATCTGCTTGATACCCGTTGCCACGCGACTTCCACCATTCATCAATAGGACAGGCAATTATTGAATGAAAATCTTTTCATGTGCAACGCCTACGTGCGCGCTGCTGTGTATCACTGAGAGGAACAGATTGATGAATTTTACTTATCCAACATGCATTTGATACTTAGACAATTTCACAATGACAATCGTTAGTATGATCTAACAATACGAATAAATTGAAGAAAATATACGTCGCTCAACTCGTGGCTGCGAATGAGCCAGATTGAGTGATGACCTCAAAGTAAGTTGAAGGACTAATCATGAAAAAGTTTTCATAAAGGCGTCTTGTTGTCAAACGGGACTCCTGTCGCCTTTGCCGGGTAACTGATTGTCAACAAGGTCATATTCGGGCTGCAGGTGCAGAGAGGTGGGCTTGTTGCATTAATAGAAGTAATGCGTTTTGACGGGGAGGATCTGGCAAAACGTGTTGGGGGAGAATTTGATGAAGAGCGTTACACTCACGTCGATTGCTGCTTTGACGCTGCCATTTCTGGCCGCCAATGGCTGGGCCTATAACGAGGCGCCCATGCTCAAGCAGTTGGTTGAAGCCGGTCAATTGCCACCGGTTGAAGAGCGTCTGCCGAAAAATCCACGCGTCGTTCCTGTCTACGACAGCATCGGCATCCATGGTGGCGTCCTGAAGCGTGCGTTCAAAGGCCCAACCGACCGTTGGGGGCCAACCAAGCTCATGGAAGAGCGTGCGGTTGAAACCTACATGGATGGGGACAAGAACCTGTCTCTGGTTCCTGGTTGGATCGGCGAATGCTCTGCAAGTGAGGACGCCCGAGAGTTCACCTTTACAATCCGCGAAGGTCTGCGCTGGTCCGACGGCGCACCTGTCACCACCCGCGATGTACGGTTCTAGTATGAAGCTGTCTTTCGCGGATGATTACACTTTCACCGTCTCCTTTGAAAAGCCATACCCGCTGTTCCTGACCGTGCTGGCCAAGGAAAGCACAGGCCGTCCGGGTCTGGATCGCCCTAGCTTCATCGAACCATTCCGCTACCTCAAAGACTACCACCCAGCCTACGCTGTTTCTGCCAAACTGGAGGCAGCCATTGCCAAGAATGGCGTCAAGAAGTGGACGGATCTCTGGGATTCCAAGGGCCAAATTCAGGCGTGGTGGTTTAACCCGAATATGCCGGTTCTCACCGCATGGCGCGTGAAAACACCGCCGCCCTCCGATACAGTGGTCATGGAGCATAATCCCTACTATTACGGCGTGGATGCAGAAGGAAATCAGCTTCCTTACATCGATCAGATCGAACACCGCCTGTTCCAGGACCCGCAAGCCATCAACTTCATGGCTATTCAGGGCGAAACCGACCTCCAAAACCGCCACATCAATGTGGCCAACTTCACCATTGAAAAATGGATCAAGGCGCTGACATGGTCGATCATTCCGAACCTCAACTCCAAAGATGAAGTCAAGCAGGCTCTGTTCGAAGACATTCGCTTCGGCGAAGCACTAAACATCTCTGTTGACCGCGAAACCATCAACGAACTGGCGTTCTCTGGTTTGGGTGAGGCGCGTCAGGCTTCGCCGATCTCTGGCTCTCCATTTTACGATGAAGAAGCTGAAGCGCGTTGGACAGAGTATGACCCGGACAAAGCCGCAGAACTTCTGGAGGCGATCGGCCTGACCGAGCAAGATGGGGATGGCTATCGTCTGAACCCAAATGGTCGTCGTCTCAGCCTCGTGCTGGAAACCCGCTGGGACATCCAGGGTGAGCTGCTCGAAGTGGTCCGTACCTACTGGCAGAATGTTGGCATTGAAGTTCTGGTGCGTATTATCGATCGCACCTTGTATCAGCAGCACGTTGATACGGCAGACTTCGATCTGGTCCTCGATATGTTTGATCGTTCCTCCGTCATTACAGCTGGCCCGCTTCGTTTCCTCGGTCGCTATGGCTTTGCACCAAGCTACTTCAACTGGTGGAGCACCAACGGTAAGGCCGGCGAAGAGCCGCCGAAAGATCATCTGATCAGAGAAGTCTGGAAAGCTTGGGAAAGCGCCCAGACCGCACATAACCTTGAAGAAGCAATGCCTATGCGCAGCAGATGGTGACCTTGCACAAGCAATACGGCTGGCATGTGGGGCTCGTTGGAGAAACGCCTGCAGTCTACGTGCGCAAAAACAGCCTGAAAAACTTCCCTGCGGGGTTCGTCCACGACGACGCTTTACGCGGCGTTGGCCTCGCATATCCGCAGCAGTTCTATTTCTCCCAAGATTAACCTGCCTTGCGGTTGAACTGGCGGCGGCGATTCCGATGCCGCCACCAGTTCACAACTTCAATGCTTCCTTGCAAGTACAATAAAACGGAAAAGGGATATAGCAGGTTATATTGCGCATCGCCTACTGTGGTCGATCCCGACATTGATCGTTATTACGATTGCCACATTCGTTATCATTCAGCTTCCACCGGGTGATTACGTAACAGCATACATTGCAGAACTGGTAGAAACTGGCGAAGTTATTGATGCGGAAACAGCTGCTCACATACGTCATGAGTTTGGTTTGGACCGTCCAATGTACGAGCAGTTCCTCACATGGATCGGCGGAATTCTGCTTCATGGTGACTTCGGGCTGTCTCTCGACTGGAAACTCCCGGTATCTGAGCTGATCTGAGACCGTATCGGTCTCACCCTGCTGATCTCCATGCTCTCATTGTTGATGACATGGGCGATCGCTATTCCTATCGGCGTATATTCCGCCACGCGTCAGTATTCATTCCTCGATCATCTGTTCACCGTTCTTGGCTTCCTCGAGCGCGGTATTCCGGACTCCCTCCTCGCCTTGGTGCTGATGTGGATGGGCTTCCTCTACTTCAACTTTCACGTTGGTGGATTGTTCTCGCCAGCCTACGAAAATGCACCGTGGTCCTTTGCCAAGTTCGTTGACCGTCTCTCCCACCTCTGGGTGCCGGTGCTTGTACTGTCTACCGGCGGTGCTGCTGGCCTGCTGCGCATCATGCGCGCCAATATGCTGGAAGAGCTGGGCAAGCCGTATGTTGAGACCGCCTACGCACAAGGCTTAAGCGAGCGACAGGTCGTCTGGCGCTACCCTGTGCGCGTTGCACTCAACCCGTTCATTTCCACCGTTGGCTGGGCTTTGCCTGCACTCATCTCTGGCGATGTCATCACAGCCGTGGTGCTGAACCTCCCAACAACCGGCCCACTGCTTCTGCGCTCCTTGCAGAATCAGGACATGTATCTGGCTGGTGGCTTCATTCTCATACTGAGCGTCTTCACCATCATCGGCACGTTGCTTTCAGACATCTTGCTGGTGCTGACCGATCCACGCATTCGTCATTCGTGAGGGCACTATGTCAGAGCAAACTTTAAGTGATACTGCTGTTGAACCTGCAGTCGAGGTGAAGGAGAACTCCTCCTACACCGCTAAGCCACTGACCCTGAGCTAAATGGGGGACGCTCAGCACTTTCTCCCGCGATGGCGGCGATATCGAGCGCATTCGCTTCTCCAACTGTACAGTCCAGTGTGAGCAAACGCCGGACGGGTTCTGGGGCAGTGGAGAGGCCATCACCATCAACGCCTTGCCACGTGTGGCAGGTGATGTCCCTGGCTACGTGCGCGATGTATCTGCCGATGGCATCACGGGGCGAGCACAAGGGACGATTAACATTGTTGGTCACGAAACCCAGAAGATCGAGAGTGTCTCGCTCAGCAACATCCAACTCACATTGGAAACCGGCAAGTTCTCGGATGCCTACTATCTCGATCTGCGCCCAAGCCCGCACGATGTGAACCTGCTTGATAATCCCGAGCAAGGCCGCCGCAACGCATGGGTTAAAAATGAGGCAGGGCAAGTCCTTGGCCTTGAACCCTATCTGAACGGATTGCCGGGCCTCTGGCTGGATCATGCCAACAACGTCCGTTGCAATGATGTCGTGATCCACAGACCCGCACCGCTGCCGAAGGGCTGGTCGACGGAAGAGGCGGAACTCGGCCACGTAACCAACGTTTGCTTCAGCAAACCTGCAAGTTCTCACTGTGTTGTTTAGGAATAGGACATATGCTGAAACAGTTTGATTTGAATGGAAAAACCGCAATCGTAACCGGCTGTGACACAGGCCTCGGTCAGGCTATGGCCGTTGGTCTGGCAAAGGCGGGCTGTGATGTGGTCGGCGTCAACGTGGTTGAGCCAAAAGAGACAGTGGACTTGATGGCGGAAACTGGCCGCAAGTTCTTCGATCTGCGTGCTGACCTGAGTAACAAGGAAGCGCTGCCGGGCATCATTGCTGATGCTGTCGCGGCCACTGGTCAGGTTGATATTCTCGTCAACAACGCAGGCATCATCCGCCGCGAAGAGGCTCTGGATTTCTCAGAAGACGACTGGGATGCGGTGATGAACCTCAACATCCGCTCACTCTTCTTCCTCTCTCAGCTGGTTGCAAAGCAGTTCGTGAAGCAGGGCAACGGTGGCAAAATCATCAATGTTGCTTCCATGCTTTCCTATCAGGGCGGTATTCGCGTGCCATCCTACACCGCCTCCAAAAGCGCTGTTCTGGGCCTGACCCGCGCGCTGGCAAACGAGTGGGCAAAGCACGGCATCAACGTCAACGCAATCGCGCCGGGTTACATGGCGACCAACAACACCACCGCCTTGCGGGCCGATCCAGACAGAAACCAAGCGATCCTTGAGCGCATCCCGGCAGAGCGCTGGGGCGAACCGACGGATGTCGCAGGACCATGCGTCCTGAGGCAGCCTCGTATGTCAACGGCTTCACCATTGCTGTCGATGGCGGCTGGCTCGCCCGCTAACTGAAACACAAAGCCAAAAGCAAATAACGCGCAGTTGAAAAACTGAGCGACTGGAAAAGTGCGCTCAATTGCCGAATTTTAGGAGATCACCATGGAAGTAAGACAAGCAATTCACAGCGACCAAGCTAAAACATTGGATACAGAAGGCCTGCGCCGTGAGTTCCTCATTGAAAGCATATTTGCTGCCGATGAAGTCACCATGACCTACAGCCACGTAGATCGCATCATCATAGGTGGTGTGATGCCACTGAACACAGAAGTCGTATTGGTGGCAGACTACGGCAAGAAGCTGGGCGTTTCCTACTTTTTGGAACGTCGCGAAATCGGCTTCATCAACGTGGGCGGCCCGGCTGTCATCACAGTAGATGGTGAAACCTACGAAGTCGCACAGGAAGAAACGCTTTACATTGGTATGGGCGCAAAAGATGTGTCTTTCAAAAGCATCGATAAGCAGAACCCGGCCAAGCTCTATTACAACTGCGCCCCGGCTCATAAAACCTATCCAAACAAGAAGGTCACACTGGCAGAAGCCTCTCCGGTCACTCTGGGCGATGCTGAAAACTGCAATGAGCGCACGATCAACAAGTACTTCGTGCCGGATGTACTCCCAACCTGTCAGCTGCTCATGGGCATGACCAAACTGCATCAGGGCTCCATCTGGAACACCATGCCAGCGCATACCCATGATCGTCGTATGGAAGTATATTTTTACTTCAACATGAAGGAGGATGCCGCAGTGGTGCATATGATGGGGGAACCGCAGGAAACCCGCCATTTATTCGTTCACAACGAACAGGCAGTGATCTCCCCAAGCTGGTCCATCCATAGCGGTGTCGGCACCCAGTCCTACACCTTCATCTGGGGAATGACCGGTGAAAATCAGGAGTTCACCGACATGGACCACATTGCAGTTCCTGATCTGAAGTAAACAACATCTAATCTTTGAAATGACTCAAGCCTCGCTCTGAAAAGAAGCGGGGCTTTTTGCTTGCCTGAAGGATGTTCGGTTCAATATCCTCAAGATCTAAGTATGGAAAAATAGGCGCAAATTGTCTCAGTTGTCGGACAGGCTCTTGCTTTTAGCGTGCTTCAGGCGGCCAGAGTGCATCCGCAATAAAGCCATATAACCTCTGATATTTTTGCACTTACCTCTCATTGTTCAGGTCAGACGCTCTTTCAGTATGCCTGAATTAAACTGGAAGAATTCCAGAAATTGACTCGCGCAAACGTTTGCGCAAACGGTTGCGTAACCCATGCGCGCCTGCTAACGTCTCTTCAATCGAGACAACGCGGAGGAACTGCTGCAATGAAGAAGGGTGTACTTTTAAACGCTCCGGTCTCTAGCATTATCTCTCATATGGGCCATGGGGATGGTCTGTGTGTTGGAGACGCCGGGCTCCCAATTTCCAAGGATGTCGAGCGCATCGACCTTGCCATTACAAAGGGTTTGCCAGGCATGCTGGAAACGGCAAGCGCGATCACAGCTGAGATGCAGGTAGAGCGGGTTGTCATTGCTGAAGAGCTGATTGAACACCAGCCAGCCTATCACATGCGCTTGCAATCATTGATTGCTGAAATCGCAAAGTGTCAGGGCAACAGCGTAGAGACCACAACTGTCTCTCATGAGGAATTCAAGGCATTAACTGGTAAATGCCGGGCGGTGGTGCGCACGGGAGAATGCACGCCCTACGCCAATGTGATTTTTTATTCAGGCGTAACGTTCTGAGGGAAATCTGAGATAATTCGGGCTTTGGGAGAGGACACCCAGTGACAACCCTTCTTGAACTTCAGGGAATTGAAAAATCCTTCTCCGGGATCAACGTGCTCAAATCCGTTGATCTGACGATCCAGGCTGGGCGCGTTGTGGCGCTGGCCGGTGAAAACGGAGCCGGTAAATCAACCCTGATGAAAATTATATCGGGCATCTATCAGCGTGATGCAGGCACGGTGATCTATAAGGGCAATGAGGTCAAATTCACCACGGCACGTCAGTCCATGGATGCCGGAATTGGCATTATCCACCAAGAGCTTAATCTGCTGCCTGAACTGTCCGTTACTGAAAACATCTATCTGGGCAGGGAACCCACCAAACTGGGCAAAATCCAGTGGGATGTGATCGAGCGGGAAAGCAAAAAGTACCTCGCTCAGCTGAAGCAGGATATCGATCCTAAAACGCCACTGGGCAAGCTCTCCATCGCACAGCAGCAAATGGTTGAGATCGCCAAAGCGCTCTCGCTGAACGCTGAAGTGATCATTATGGATGAGCCAACAGACGCGCTCACCGATATTGAGACAGCAATCCTGTTTGAAGTCGTGGACGAGCTGCGGGCGCAAGGCAAAGGTCTGGTGTTCATCTCACACCGTTTGGGCGAAATCTTCCAGATGTGTGATGACATCGCCATCCTCCGTGACGGTGAAATGGTCCATCAGGGGCCGGTCTCTGAAATCACCGAGGACGACCTGATTCGCCACATGGTGGGCCGTGAACTCTCCGATCAATATCCATTCGTACCAGCCGTTCCAGGTGATGTACGTATTGAAGTTGAAAAGCTTACTGCCCACGGCGCAAAGGAAGTCTCCTTTACTGCACATGCAGGTGAAGTTGTCGGCTTTGCAGGCCTTGTTGGAGCAGGGCGCACCGAGCTTGCAAAGGCGATCTTTGGCGCCAATCCAATCCAAAGCGGCACCGTCAAAATCGACGGCAAGGAAATCCGCCTCAAATCACCACAGGATGGTGTGAAAGCGCAGATCGGTTACGTCACTGAAGATCGTAAACAGGAAGGCCTCGTTCAGTCGCAGGAGCTTGGCGCGAACATGTCCCTCACAGGGCTGGACCGGTTCTGCAATGCGCTCGGGTTCGTCAACAAAGCCTCTGAAGCCGTCACCATCAGCGAATACATCGAAGCGTTCGCCATCAAGACCAGAGATGCAAACACAATCATCTCCAATCTGTCAGGTGGTAACCAGCAGAAGGTCTCCATCGCCAAGTCACTGGTGCCGGAACCCAAGGTCCTCATTCTTGATGAACCCACACGCGGTGTGGATGTTGGCGCAAAACGCGAGATCTACACGCTCATCAACAAGCTGAAGGCAGAAGGGCTCTGCATCCTGCTGATCTCCTCCGACATGCCAGAGCTTCTGGGTATCTCTGATCGCATCCACGTCTTGTCCAGCGGCAAGCTGACCGGATCGTTCGCACGAGCCGAAGCCACTCAAGAAAACATTATGCGCTGCGCCGTTGCTGGCCAAACAAACGGGTAAAACAGATGAAGCTCAACGACTTTATCAGTGAAAACAAGTCTCTGATTGGCCTTATCATCCTGATGGCCGCAGTGTCCTTCGCCAATGCCAACTTCCTTGGCATCGACAACATGCTCAACATCCTGCGTCAGACCTCGATCAACGCAGTCATCGCCATGGGCATGACCTTTGTGATCCTGACGGCGGGCATCGATCTGGCGGTTGGCTCCATTCTGGCCTTCGCTGGTGCCATCTGCGCAAGTCTCATTGGCATGGATACGCCGCTCATCATCGCACTGATCGCCACCATTATGGTTGGTGCGGGCCTTGGTGCAACAAGTGGCGTAATCATCAGCTACTTCAACGTTCAGCCGTTCATCGCAACGCTGGTTGGCATGACCATGATCCGCGGCGCGACGCTGGTCTATACGCAAGGCCGCCCAATCTCTACAGGTTACTTTGATGTGGCTGAAAGCTTCTACCAGTTCGGCGGTGGCTATATTCTCGGCATTCCGAACCCGGTGATCCTGATGGTGGTCATCTTCGCGCTCTGCTGGTTCGTTCTCAGCCAGACCCGTTTCGGTCGTTACGTTTACGCCATTGGCGGTAATGAAAACGTGGCTCGTCTGTCCGGTATCAATGTCAAAAAAGTCAAAATTCTTGTCTACGCCCTCAGCGGAGCGCTCGCTGCACTGGCAGGCATCATCCTGACAGCTCGCCTTGAATCTGCCCAGCCGACTGCTGGTCTGGGATACGAGCTCGATGCGATCGCAGCCGTGGTTCTCGGCGGCACAAGCCTTGCTGGCGGTAAGGGGCGGATCTTTGGCACCATCATCGGTGCCCTCATTATCGGTGTGTTGAATAACGCACTGAATATTATGGATGTTTCATCCTACTACCAGATGATCGCGAAAGGTGCGGTTATCCTTCTGGCGGTTGTCGTCGACAGCCGTGGCAAATCAAACGCGTGAGCAATCAAACTGAACCTCGGGAGGTTTCTATGAAAAAACTAGTAAGTTTGGCAGCAGGTGCTGCTCTTCTTCTCGGCTCCACAGCAGTATCAATGGCACAGGACACACTGGCTCTGGTCGTGTCCACCCTGAACAATCCGTTCTTTGTGACCTTGAAAGAAGGTGCTGAAGCACGCGCAAATGAGCTCGGCTACAAGATTGTTGTTCTCGACAGCCAGAACGATCCAGCAAAAGAACTGGCAAACGTGGAAGACGTGCTGAGCAAGAACGTTTCGATCCTGCTCATCAACCCAACAGACTCTGACGCTGTTTCCAGTTCCATCCGCGCTGCAAACCGCAAAAACGTACCAGTGGTCACACTCGACCGTGGCGCAGCACGTGGCACGGTGGAATCCCACGTGGCTTCCGACAACATCCTCGGCGGCGAAATGGCTGGTGAGCTGATCGTTGAAACCCTGCGTGGCAGTGGCAAGATTGTTGAGCTGGAAGGTGTTCCAGGTACTTCTGCTGCACGTGATCGTGGCACTGGCTTCAAAAAAGCAATGCACGGCGCTTCTGGCATCGAGCTTGTTGCTGTACAGCCAGCAGACTTCGACCGCACCAAAGGCCTGAACGTGATGGAAAACATCCTGCAGGCACAGCCAGAAATCGATGCTGTTTTCGCACACAACGATGAAATGGCTCTTGGCGCAATCAAGGCAATCGAAGCGGCTAACCGCGACATCCTCGTTGTTGGCTTTGACGGCACCGACGATGGCGTAAAAGCTGTTGAAGAAGGTACAATGCTGGCAACTGTTGCACAGCAAGCTGGCATGATTGGTTCCATCGGCGTAGACACTGCGGACAAAGTCCTCAAAGGTGAAAAAGTCGATGCGTATACCCCAGTTGCGCTGAAGCTTGTTACCAAGTAAGTGCAAGTAATCTGAATAAGATCGGGTTTGGCGTAAGCGCCAGGCCCGACCCTTAGAACCGGAGCGGAAATGGTCAGTATCAAGGATGTTGCACAAGCTGCGGGGGTATCCGCATCTACAGTGTCTCACGTGATCAACGAGACGCGCTATGTTGCACCCCTGACCAAGCAAAAAGTCGAGGAAGTTATTCAGGCTCTCGGCTTCCAGCCAAGCATGATGGCGCGCGCGCTCAAGGTAAAGCGAACCAACATCATCGGCATGCTGGTTTCAAGCAGTTCCAACCCTTTCTTCGCAGACGTGGTACGCGGTGTGGAAGAGGGGTGTTACCAACACAATTTCAGTCTCATCCTGTGTAACTCAGGTCATCAATCTGACAGGCAGCTGGCAAACCTCAATACCTTGCTTCAGCGCCGCATTGATGCCCTTCTGGTGATGACCACCAAAACAGACCCTGCGCTTTACCAGCAGCTCAGCAAGCTCGGCAAACTGCCAAAGGCAATCCTCGATTCTGCTCCGCACCCAAACGCCTGTACTTTGCAGGATGACTCCGTATTAGGTGGCAGGCTGGCAACAGAACATCTGATCAAGAGCGGCCTGACCAAAATTGGTTGCCTCATGGGACCGCAGGATCATCCGCGCTCCATTGAGCGTTACAAAGGCTATAAATCAGCCATGGAAGCGGCAGGTCTACCTGTTGAGGCTAAATGGCAATCCGCCGGTCTTCTCACCGCATCTGGCGGCTATGAAGGCATGAAGCAGATTTTGGAGGCTGATAGCCAGCCCGAAGGCATCTTTGCCTTCAACGACTTGATGGCGATGGGGGCCTATCGCGCTATTCAGGAACGTGGTCTGCGCATTCCCGAAGATATCTCCGTTATCGGATACGATGATGTTGAGTACGCGTCCTACATGGCACCCACACTAACAACAATCAAACAGCCCAGCTTTGAGCTTGGGCTGAGCGCTGCAGAAGCGCTGATCAATCATCTGGAAGAAAAAACAGAAATGCCACCGGTCATCAAGCTGGTGCCGGAACTGATCGTCCGCAGCTCTGTTGTTAACTAGGAAGTATTCATGTCCATCGTCATTGTCGGTTCCATCAATGTTGATATCACAACCCGTTCTGACCGGCTGCCACAGCCGGGCGAGACGCTGCATGGACACAGCTACGCCATCAACCTGGGCGGCAAAGGCTGCAATCAGGCTGTTGCAGCATCAAAGCTAGGTGGTGAGGCCAAACTGGTAGGCCGCATCGGTAAAGACGGGTTTGGCGACATCGCAGCCCAGCACCTGAAAGACATGGGCGTCTCAACCGAACATGTGCATTTGGATGAAAACCACGGCACCGGCATCGCGGTGATCGGTGTGGACGCAAATTCCGAAAACAGCATCACCGTGATTGGTGGCGCAAATCTTGCCGTTGACGAAAGCGATCTGAAACGCACATCAGATGTTCTGGAAAGCGCTAAAATCATGCTGATGCAGCTGGAAATTCCGGTCGCAACGTGCCTGAGCGCCGCTAAAAAAGTCCGCGCCTCAGGCGGTAAAGTGATCTTCGATCCAGCGCCTGCACCCGTCGATGGTCTGCCGGAAGGTTTCCTGCAAAACGTAGACGTTGTAACGCCGAACGAGACAGAAACCGAAATCCTCACAGGCTTCCGCCCATCCAATGCAGCAGAAGCAGCCCATGCTGCAAACCTGTTGCGCGAACAGGGTGTTGCAGCTGCCGTTGTGAAACTCGGCGCACGCGGCGTTTACTTCAAGGATGATGAGAGTGAAGGCTTCGTGGAGCCGTTCAAGGTGAACGCGATCGACACTGTGGCAGCAGGAGATTGCTTCAACGGCGGTCTGGCGTATGCGCTGGACAGCGGCAAATCTCTGGCTGAAGCAGTCCGTTTCGCAGCTGCTTGCGGCGCTCTCTCCACCACTAAACATGGTGCAGCCACATCTGCGCCAACTCTGGCTGAAGTCGAAGCCCTGATGGGCGCCTAAGGCTTATCAAAAAAGTAGAGTTGGGGTTGGCAGCCTTTTCGCAACCCCAACTGAATACACGCTAAACAGATGTTTAGCCGCGACCGCGATAGGTCGGCACGCCCTGTTCTGGAATCCAGACGCCTTTTGGCTCTTCACCGGTCTGGTAGAACACATCAATCGGAATACCACCGCGCGGATACCAGTAACCGCCGATGCGCAGCCAGATCGGGTTCAACGTGTCAACAAGGCGCTTACCGATGGACACAGTGCAATCCTCGTGGAAGGCACCGTGGTTGCGGAAGGATGTCAGGAACAGTTTCAAGGATTTGCTCTCAACCAGCCACTGGTCCGGCACATAATCAATCACCAGATGAGCAAAATCGGGTTGATTGGTGATCGGGCACAGGGAGGTGAACTCTGGCGCTGTAAAGCGAATTGCATAAGGCGTGCCCTGCTGCGGGTTTGGAACCCGTTCCAGAACCGCTTCTTCAGGGGACTGCGGCTGAACAGTATCACCGCCCAGCATGGTCAGATTTTTATAGATATCGTCGTTGCTCATTGTTCTCTCGAATTCTTCGTTCTCATGCATTTCCGTCATCAAAGGCTGATCATCAATTTGCCGGAATATGCTTTAAACGCCGCGCTTGTTGCCCCACAGCAGCACATGCAACTGTGGCAGAATGCGTGGCTTGAACCATTGGTCGGAAACAGTTTTGTCCACCAGCCAGTGCATGCGATCCATGATGCCGTCCATGTCAATGGTCGCATCATCATCCTCGGGTGGAGGAGGGGTATGATTCCCCGGTTGCAGGTACATCGGCAGATAAGGATAGCGCTCACCAACGTCCTTGGCCCAGTCGTAATCGACATCATCAAACACAACCACTTTGATCACACAGGTGGCAGAGTTGAGGGCCGCGTCCAGGCAGGCATCGAACTTGTCCCAATTGACAGTTTCACCAGAGGAAGGCGGCTTCGGGCTCAGCACCAGCGTGTCCAGATCTGCAAACCAGTCCCGTGCAACTGATCCCTGTGTCTCGATTGCGAATTTGTAACCCTTCGCTTTACCGAGTGAGATCAACTTTGAGAAATCCTGAATGGCAGGGTTGCCGCCAGAAAGGGAAACCGTGATCGGTTGATGACCGGACAGTTCCTCAATCTTGTGCCAGACGTCCGCACTGTCCATCTGGTCCCAGGTATGACGATAAGCGCTGTCCACCGCATGCAATGTATCACACCAGCTGCAACGATAATCACAGCCGCCAGCGCGTACAAACACGGTCGGTTCACCAATCAAAGCACCTTCGCCTTGTATGGTTGGCCCGAAGATCTCACTGATACTGAGTTTACTCATGGCCGATATTCCGCCCATGTTTTCGGCGTTTCACTCACACGCACAGCGCAGGTCTCCACCCAGTGCCCTTTGCAGAACTCGTAGATGGTCTTGGCGAGATACTCAGAGGTGACCTGATCGTGTCCGAACACCTCATTCAGGTGGCGGTGATCCAACTCATCATCAATGAAACGCTTGAGCGGCTTCAACTCAGTGAAGTCCACCACAAAACCGTGTTTATCCAGATTCTTGCTGGCAAGTTCAATCACCACAATGTAGTTGTGGCCATGCAGGCGCGCACAGGGATGTCCCTCCGGCATTTCGCAGAGTTGATGCGACGCCGAGAAGTGAAATTCCTTGGTGATTTTGTACATTATGGTTCCGCTCGTTCCACCACGGATTTCCAGTAGTCGGGATCCGCGTATTCTGTTGGGTCCTCAACACCTGCCAGATCAAAGGCTTCTCGCCGTTCGACACAGGTGCCGCACCGCCCGCAATGTTTCTCTCCGCCTTTGTAGCAGGACCACGTGTCCTCAAACGGCACGTTGATCCGGGCACCTTCTTCAACGATGGCACCTTTGGAGATTTCTACAAATGGCGTGTAAAGGCTCACATTGGCATAGCCGTCCAGAGCCAGCTTCTGCATGGCTTCAAAGCTTTTGATAAAGCCAGGGCGACAGTCCGGGTAGATGAAATGATCACCCCCATGAACCGCCGCAGCCACAGCATCGGCCTGCTGAGCAGCCGCAATGCCAAAGCCGATAGACAGCATGATTGCGTTTCGGTTGGGAACCACAGTGACCTTCATGTTCTCTTCGGCATAATGGCCATCGGGAACATCAACATCATCGGTTAGAGCGGAGCCGCTTAAATGCGCTCCTATCTGGCTCATGTCCAGAATATGATGTGGCACACCAAGTTGCTTTGCAGCATGCGCTGCATAGTCCAGCTCTTTTTTGTGCCGTTGGCCATAGTCAAAAGAGACGAGGCCGAGCAATTCGTTTTCACGCGCAACCTTGTAGGCAAGCGTGACCGAATCCAATCCGCCTGAGCAGATTACGATAGTCTTCATAAGGTTTAGTCCTTGTTTTCGCTGTTGCCGGGTAGGCTGCGACCGGCACTCATTGCTGAGCAAATCGGTAACTACCAGACTAAAACCTCAAGGAAAAGGACTAATTCACCCTCCGCATACATCTCATGGATAACCTGCTGAGTATAAATGCAAATCACACTTTAGAGTTGCGTGTAATGTGCCCTGCGACCACATGCGGTGCCGCAGGGTTCGTATGCATCAGGACGCGAGGGTCAGCAGTTTAACTTCAAGCTGCACCAGAACGGGCCTCAGGACATTGATGTCATTGTCCAGTTCGCTGAAGGGATGCCGCCTGTAAAGCTTGACCGCCTTGTCGCTGTCGAGCCGTGCCAGCAAGGGCCGCACAAGGCGTAACGCCTCTTCGCGGGCCTTTTTGCGCTCTTGAAGTGATTTCTTGCTGTCGCCGATGACCTGCGCATACGTTCGCAGCTCACCTGGTATGATTGGCTTTGATACGCAGGTGGTGAACCGCTTTAAACTGCCCGCATTGACATAATCTTCGCCAGCTTCTTGCTGGCTGGCAACACCGGTGATGAAGTCGCCTTCAGCAAACGCCTTTGCAGATTCCATACGCGTGATAGCTTTCTCTGCGGCTTTAACGACATCCTTGGCGATGTCTTCTCTAAAGCCTGTCAGCTCGCCGCGCATGGCATCATACATGCCCTTCAGCTCTTTCAGCCGGTCCATGTTTTCATCATAAGAGGAGTTTACTGCGCATTCCTGTTCAAGCAGCTTTACCTCTGTCAGTAGATCTTTGAAACGGGTCGGATCGAAAGTGGCCTCGTCAATACGGGGGAAGCCCTTCAAAAGTGCCTTTGCACCTTTCCAGCTCTTGGACTTCGCGGTGAGCATATCCAGCTCATCCTTCATAGGGCCGGAGGTTTCATTGAATTTGCCCTTGGCAACCTTGCGGTCAATCTCAAGCTGAACACCATTTTTGTAGTCTTCTTCGATTTTCTCAAAGAACTCATCCCGCTCAGGGGTGGTGACAGGTCCATCCACATCCTCGCCAAGCAGCGCTACACGAGCTCTCAGCTCTTCAACATACTTGTCCGCTTTAATCTTGACGGTATTCACCTGTGAGATGGCCTCTTTCACATCATCAACAGTGGCAGCGTTATGAGCGGTGACTTTCGCCTGTTTCAGTTCCAGCTCCAGTTCACCGTGATAGACTTTCTCCTGCTTGGGCTGCCAGATCTTCTTGAATCTCATGGCAAGCTCAGGGCGAGCTTTACCCAGCCTGGCAAGCAAGCCCGGAATTTCCTTGAATATCTTCTCAATCGGTTCCAGCTTCATCTCAAAGACCTCTCTGAAGGCGAGGGATTCCTCGAGCTGTCTCAGGAGTGGATGAAATCGTGTACCTTCCAGCTTGTTGCACCGACCGAGAGCCTTGTTGATGTTCATATCCGGTGCTTGTTCGCGTAAGAGACGGATATCCTCTTCAAGGTTCATCTTAGCTTCAACGTAATAAATCGCTTTCTTGCCGGATTTGGTGGTTGCAACTTTATCAAGCATCTTCTGCGTGCGTGTTTGAAGGTCATCATATCCGGTTGGATTGGAGTTGATGCCTTCCAGAATGTCTTCTGTCTTGATAAACTCTTCAAGTGCAATGGCTTCCATACCTGTCACACCCGATAACCGCATTTCATCCAAAAACTC
Organism: Pseudovibrio sp. WM33; assembly: GCF_001623165.1. Lineage (NCBI taxonomy): Bacteria > Pseudomonadati > Pseudomonadota > Alphaproteobacteria > Hyphomicrobiales > Stappiaceae > Pseudovibrio > Pseudovibrio sp. WM33. Next base: position 62,962 of record NZ_LMCK01000015.1, on the reverse strand, counting down.
AAAAGATTCCAAAAGCTTGTTGATCGTCGCACGGGGAACAGCCTTAACATCCTTGCCGCCGGGTCGCTTCGGCATTGTTGCCATGACATCTTTATCCAGCCCTTCAGTATCAACAGCGCGAGCACGGGCTTCAGTCTTGCTTTCTTTGGTAACCACCTGATGGTCTGCATCAAACACGACAAACTTCTCAAGCTGTTTTCGATAAGCTTGGGTGCGTACATCCAGATTTTTCTCGGCCCATTCCTCTTGTTTGATCCACCTTTCACGGCGTTCAGCCTTAGCCTTGAGACTCGCGATAACGCGCAGGGTTGATGAAAGGTCGCGGGAACTTTCACTTTGATAGTCACGGAGTTCTTCAAGCGTATCTGATGCAGCAGTTGTTGGCTGCGCCATGGTCATGCTTTCGCACAGGGTCTCAATATATTTGGCCGAGCTGCGCAGTTCCGGCAGAGCTTTTTTACAGGCCTCCGCATCAGACATAAGCTCTGTCCAGCGCGCATCGGATGGCCGTGACACCGCATCCTGATACTGGTTCATTTCAATGAGCAGGCTTGTTCCCAATCCAGTATAACCAGCGTCCTGCAAATTGAAGATGATCTCCTTCACCTTCTTAACATCCTGACCAATCAGAACCTGATCTTCGTTACTGACATAGGTTGCTGGATGCACTTGGGCATCTCGAAGAAGGTTTTTCATGTCTTTGAGCTTGCGTTCCACCTCAGCCAATGTCACTTCGCAAGCAGCAAAGTTGTAAACACCGCTTTGAACCAGGGCTTTGCCTAAAAGCATCCCAACCAGCTCATTCGCGGTTGTGAAAGCCTGTTTCTCCATATCCAAGCCCGTGAAGATCTGAACTTCCAGAAAAAGCTCTTCTTTCTGCAACCTGAAAGCTGCGATCTGGTCGCTGATCACCTTGCCGAAGGTCCTGTCAGGAGCATCAGGCATATCGACCATTTCAAGGGGATTGTTATCGAGTAAGGTCAGCTCCTCTTTAAGTTCATAAACTCGTTCAATATTCTCAAATGCCAATGTAGAAGCTGCATCACTTCGTACTTGCTGCTCAGCCTGACGACGGTCATCTTCATCCATTCGGGCTGTTGCCTGTGCAAGCTCTTCCCGTTCCCGTTCCCGTTCTGCTTCATAAACTTCGCCAAATGCATCTGCCCAGGTTGGAAGCATTTCGCCCCATAGCTTATAGATTTGCTGAGCCCAGGTTTCCTCGCTCTGGTTCATTTGGTCTTCTGCAGGAATAGGACTGGTGTCAGTGCCAGTATCGGTATTTTGATTTCCGGGCATCGGAGGTTCACTCACCTTAATTATGAGAGGTACTCAAACAGGAAAACCAGCGGGCAGACGCACATGGCATCTCCGCAAGGCTCCACTCCAACAAGTCGTCGCGCACACGCGCACCAGATTGTTATGACGGACCCAGATGAAATATGCGTTGTGATAAATGGTTCGGTTTTCTCTTATTCTTGATCTATTTCTGCAACGCATAGCAACAACGGGGAACCGCAAACACCACGCCAGACTTTCTTAGGACAACAGCGTATAATCTGAGCACAATCCAAGCCTCCGTGAGAAGGAATGCCCTCATGAAAGCAATGGTTCTGACCGAAATTGGAAAGCCACTTGTTTTGCAGGAACGTGCTGCGCCACCAACACCGCGTACCGGCGAAATCCTGATTGAGGTTGAAGCCTGTGCGGTTTGCCGGACAGACCTTCACGTCGTGGACGGCGATCTCACGAAACCAAAACTCCCGCTCATTCCCGGACACGAGATTGTTGGTAGAGTGCGTGCATGTGGGGCAGGTGTTCAGGATCTCAAAATCGGCAGTAGAGTAGGCATCCCCTGGCTTGGGCACACGTGCGGCTGTTGTTCCTTTTGCCAAAATCATCAGGAAAACCTCTGTGATCACCCCATTTTCACGGGCTACACACGCGATGGCGGCTTCGCGACCCACACCATCGCAGACCGGCATTTTGCATTTGAGCTGGATGAAGACGCAGATCCGGTATCGCTTGCGCCACTCCTGTGTGCCGGGTTGATTGGCTGGCGCTCTTTAAAAAAGGCTGGCAAAGGCAAAAAGATAGGCATCTACGGCTTTGGTGCCGCTGCTCACATCATCGCGCAAGTCTGCATCTGGCAAGGCCGTGATGTCTATGCGTTCACCAGATCAGGCGACACGCAGGCGCAGAACTTTGCAAGAGAGCTTGGAGCCACTTGGGCAGGCAGCTCTGAAGACCAGCCACCCGAAAAATTAGATGCGGCCATCATTTTTGCCCCCGTGGGGCCACTTGTTCCAACAGCGCTGAGAGCTCTGCGCAAAGGTGGGCGCGTGGTGTGCGGCGGCATTCATATGAGCGACATCCCGCAAATGCCCTATGCATTGTTGTGGGAGGAGCGGGAGGTTGTTTCCGTTGCCAACCTGACCCGAGAAGACGGGCTGGAGTTCTTTCCCCTCGCCAAAAAAGCAGGCGTGCAAACCCACTGTATTCCTTACAAACTGGAACAGGCCAATCAGGCACTGGAAGATTTGCGAGGGGGACGACTATCCGGCGCAGCTGTCCTCGTGCCGTAACACGAAGAACAACTGCGTCTGGCCAAATCAAACAGGATCAGGCTTGGTGCCCGCCTGCATAACCACTGCGTTTTGCGGCAGACCAGCCTTTCAAACTACCCTCTGCCGGTTTGAAGATCTCGACAAGCAGCGGATAACACGGCGTATTGTCGTCAGAGTGACTGCTGCCGCAATCACCACCCGGACAGGTAGAAAGGGCACCCAGAAGATCGATCTCTGCAAAGAACTCAATAAAATCACCCGGACGAACAGGGCTGGCTTTCATGAAGTACTGGTGGGTGTCACGGGTAAAGCCCGTGCACATGAAAACGTTCATCACATCATGCACATGAGGCTCAGCGCCATCTATCGAGAGACCCTTTGCATCTGCCAGTGCACGGGTCAGGTTGGAGTGGCAACAATGGTTGTAATCCACGTTCTTGAGCATGTGGTTGGTGTAAGGGTCGCAGCGCGTCCCAATCACATCATGGACGCCCGCACCATCCTCATCCCAGCCGTACCAGTCCAGCGTATCCTGTGTAATCGTCGCCATAGGGCGCAGATACGGCATGGTGCTCCAGAGCCGGTCTCCGGTTGAAAGGTGCGAGGCGTGCAGCTGACGGGTCTTGCCGCTGAAAAACCGCTCATTAATGTCATTGGCATTCCACAAGTTGAGATCGCCAACCTGCGGGCCTTCAACGCTCACAATCCGGAAGAAGTGACCAGCAGGCACCTTGAAATGACCGCCATCACGCGGCGGCACGACAACGTCCCCGATTTTCTCCAGGCTCTCCTTTGCCTGCTGATAAAGCTCAGCGTTATAGGCAGGCAAATGATCTACTTCGTAACAAACAATAGGAGACTTGGAGCGACGATCTTCGGAAGGAGCAGGGATGTCGGTCGTAATCGAGCGGGAGGCGATTTTTGTCATGAGCCAATGATCCTAAAAAGAGCAGAATTATTGGTTCTGATTGAACCCTCCAAATCTCAATTAATATATTGATTTAATTTCACTGATCCCTTCAGTCCCGGCACCTTTCGAAGGGACCATGAAGCCAGACAGTTAAACCTTGCATCTGGCTTGAAAGAGCGGATCGCCGCACCGCCAGGCAATGCAGCGATCCTCATGTTGGCCAAGCTCTACTTGGCCGGGGCGAACTTGCCGGAATGCCGGTTAACTTGCTGAAGCAGAAACTTAAACAGTTTTCGGAAACCAAGGCCGGAGCGCATCTGGAATTCTTCATAATGAAACAGGCGCATTGGGTACTTCAGGGCTTTCAGATCCCGTATCAACGCTTTGCGCATAACTTCTGGACCACAAAACGCAATTGGCATCACATCAAAGAATTTTCCCTGCAGGATTTTCAGCAACCGCGCGTCGATGTATTCGCCCATGTCAGACTCAAAGTACTGTACATGAAGGTTCGGCAGACGGCTTTGCAGTGCGTCCAGCTCCTCCTCAAACGGGTTCTCCAACCGGTTGCGGACACCATAGTAAAGATAGATCTGTCCGGTCTCATCACCCCTCAAAGTCTGCGCCCATGACAGAAAAGGTGTGATCCCGACACCGCCCGCAATCCAGATCTGGTCTCGATTGGAAGCAATTGGGCGGAACCCGCCATATCCCTTGCTGATCTGAGCTTTTGTGCCGACCTGAAGCTCGTGCACACGAGATGTGTAATCACCCAGTGCAGAAATGCAGAACCGCAGTCTTCCGTCTTCGCGCGGTGCAGATGCAATCGTGTAAGGATGTACTTCGCCCATGCCCTCCTGATCAAAGGAAAGGTAAGCAAACTGACCGGCATCATGAGAAATAGGCTTGCCTTCAGGTTTCAGTGTCACACTGGTGATGCGCCCGTAAATCTGAACATCTTCTACCTCATAGGTCTTTGTGCGCCCGGCCATGCCTTTGTAAGTCAGGTACAAGAAGGACGCGACACCGGCAAAACAGAAGAAGGCGACGTAAAGACCAAGCGGATCACTCCAAGAGAACACGTTGGGGATCATCAGGAAATGCGCAGCAGCAAGGGCGAAGAAAATACCGATCAAACGGTGGGTCCAGCGCCAGATATTATAGGGGATGAAGGTCGCCAGAGAACCAAGGCCGAGGATTAAAATACCATTATACCCGATCTCACCCAGCTCTTTCGCCAGTCCATCCGTATCGCCGCTTGAAAGGGCATCTGCATCAATGCTTTCATGCAGGAAAGCAGCAGCAATTGCGAAAATAGCCAGCCATTTATGCAAGACATATACGCGATCCAGCGGGCCAAACAGAGCCTCAACGCCTTTCATCCGTGTGGCCATCACCTGAACCAGCCCCATGAAGATCAGTGAGACCATGCCAAAATACTGGCTCAGCAAGGCACCTGAGTCTGCTTGGCTACCAAACTGGGAGAAAATCAAAAGGGGGACTAGGATGCTGGCGATAATAAAGGTCAGGCCAATCGGTTTCATTCCGGTACGCTCATCTGAGTTGACGATGCGCACTCAGATGAAACTCTGGCTATGAAAGGTGAGTGACACCGTTGGGGGGCATCGCACACCATTCATAATCAGATCACCCCAAATGAAGCTACAGATGCAGCCTCGGAGTAGGTTTCAATCTGAGTGCTTCCCCTAAATTCACTTGGAAGCTGAAACCTACCTGAAGTTTACGACACTACTTTCTCAGCTTGAGCATAAAACAGGCTCCGCCCAGTCGCTCACTCTTGCCAAGGGATATCTCGATCCCATTGCGACGACACAGAGTTTGCGTAATAGACAGGCCAAGGCCCGCACCTGAACTTGATTGCCCCGGCATGCGGAAGAACCGCTCAAACACCTTCTCACGGTACTTCTCAGGCACACCCGGTCCGCTGTCTTCAACACTCAGTTGAATATGATCATCACCGCGCTCAAGAACCACGATCACCTCACCATCAGACGGTGTATGCCGGATTGCATTGCCAATCAGATTACCAAGCACAGCGCCCAGATCTTCCGGATCAACAACAGCTGCCACATGTTCTGATTGAAGCAGTTGCAGCTCCACATTTTTATCAAGTGCCGCATGGGCCTGCTGTGCAAGGCTTTCCTGAAGAACAGGCAGCAAGTCGTGCTCTGTTATCTCTTTGTGGGCATCCTGACCTGCACGAGCATGTTCCAAAAGCTTGGCGGCAAGATGCGTGGCCCGGTCAACGCCTTCAATGATGTTGTCAAACCGCAGCCGTGTCGCATCATCTAGCGCGTCCCGCTCAATCACCTGACACTGGGCTTTCACCACGGTCAGCGGTGTTCTGATCTCATGCGCCGCATCATCAATAAACCGCTGCTCGCGCGCAAGGTAGTCTTCAATCTTGTCAAACAACATGTTCAGGGAGTTTACAATCGGCACAAGCTCATCTGCCTGCTTCTCCGTTGTCAGCTTGCCAAGACTCTCAGGCTCCCGAGTTTGCAGTGTCTCAGAAAGAGTGGTGAGCGGACGTAACCCGCGTTTGACGATGAACACTGTCGCTATAATGGAAAAAACAAGCACAAGTGCCAGCGGAACAGAGACTGTTATAATCGTCTGCTCGGCCAGCTCGGTTGCTTCATCAATAACAACGCCGATAATGTAGAGCTGATCTGTTTTCTGACCAGGAAAAGTCCAGACCAGCCAGTCCTCGTCGTTGCTCTCAAACTCCTGCGCACCGGGCCTAAGATCCTGCGGGATTTTGACCTTATCCGTAGACCTGTAAATGTCGTTGCCATCTCCATCGCGGATTACAATAAAGTACTCACCAAGGACATGGTCATCTTCCAGATAATCTGGAGAGATGCTGTCTCCTTTAAGCTGGGCAATTACGCGTGCAAGCTGAAAAGTCTGCGCGTCATGGGTCTCATAAAGCTCCTCCTGCGTCATATCGTAGACAATGGCAGAGAAAATGCCCCAAACCACAAAGAGCAGCGGGATCAGCAGGATCAGGATCCGGCTGCGGATTGATGAAAGTTTCATGCCGGGATGTCCTCATCCACGATATAGCCAACCCCCCGGATCGTTCTGATCAGCTTTGGGGTGGTCTTGCGGCGGATCTGAGAGACATAAACTTCAAGCACATTGCTCTCCGCATTCTCCTCCCAGCCATAGAGCTTTTCCATGAGGTCTGACTTGGAAACCACACGGCCACGACGCTCCAGCAGGATTGTCAGCAGTCTAAAGGCGAGGGGCTGCAGCACAACCTCAACGCCTTCGTAGCAGGCCTTTTGCTGATCCAGATCAAGCGTTAACACCCCATGTTGCAGCAGCATCCGCGTCCGTCCGGCAGACCGGCGCACCAGCGCCCGGCATCGGGCCAGAAGCTCTTCCATATCAAACGGCTTGGTCAGATAATCATCCGCACCCAGATTAAGCCCGTCGATCCGGTTCTTGGTGGTTTCCCGAGCAGACAGGATCAGAATAGGCACATCTGCCTTGTCATCACGAACGGCCCGCAAAAACTCCAGTCCATCCTGTCCCGGCAAACCCAGATCCAGAATAACCAGGTCGAATTCTCCGGTTCTCAGAGCGTCTTCTGCCAAAAGACCATCATCGACCCAGTCTACTATAAATTCATGCCGCTCCAGAAAAGCTTTGATCGCATCCGCAATCAGCCGCTCGTCCTCAACCAACAATACGCGCATGTGTTCCTTCCACTAGGGCGAAGTGCACCCAATATTTGCCTCAACTCTTTCACATCTACAAAGAACATGAAACTGAATTGTGCCTGAAGAAATCTCTTAGGCCATTATGAAACTAAGGAAAATATGAGGGGCTTGCGGTCAGGACTATGAAAGGTGCAAAACATCAGTAAGACCCGTAACGCACCAGCTGGCTGAAGGCCTCGATGATCTCTTCAACGCTTTCCTCAACGGGTTTTTCAAAGGTGTCGACCACAAGGCGGTGCTTCTTCCACGGCTCATAGCGTCGCCGCTGCACATCCTCCCAGCTAGGCAGGGACATGGCGGAAATATCGTTGTGTCTGGTCTCAACACGTGTCTTGTGCTCAGCCTCATCAGAGCAGATCACCTCAATGTTGAGCGCTTTCACCTTAGCGCCAAGCGCCGCTTCCAGCCAGATGTTGCGGGTAATCTCGATCGGATTCACCGCATCCGCAATCACATTGTTGCCCAGCAACAAATTGTCTTTGGCAACGGCTGCTGCTGCAACATAACCGGCATCTTCTGCTGGTGAAATCGCAAGAACGGAGGTCTTGAGGGCAGCCTCAAGTGAATCAATACGTAAATGAACGGCTTGCAGGCGCGGAGAAAGGGCCTTTGCCAAGGTCGTTTTACCAACACCAGGCAATCCCGAAAGAACAAATAGAATAGCCATGCCGGGCTCTTACCAGCCCAAGGTTTCATGAAGCTTTCTTCATGAGAGGCTAAATTAGGGCGCCCTTAAGCAATCCCACGCACTTCCATCGGCGTCTTACCTGTCCAGCTGTGAAATGCGCGAAAGAACGAGCCGGTATCCTTGTACCCAAGCAGATAAGAGATTTCCGGAATGCTCAGCTCACTACGCACCAGATAGTGCTGGGAGAGTTCAGCGCGGGTTTCACTCAAAATATCCTGAAAGCTCTTGCCTTCTTCCTTCAGCTTGCGTTGCAAGGTCCGCTTGCTGGCGTTCAGGTTCTGGCTGATCACGTCAATGGTGTTCTGCCCCGCTGGCAGGCTTTCCAGCAACGCATTCTTCACCCGGCGGGACATCTCGTCAGAACTGCCCGTGCTCTGTAATTTCTGGCGCAGCCCATCTTCAAACGTGTCCCACATGCCTTCCATCTGTGTGATCAGCGGACGAGTGGCATCCTGCAGGGAAAGGGTGATGTGCGCCACCGGAGCAGGGGTTGCCTTCACCCCGCATTCCGCTTCAACAGCAGACCAGTCCAGATCTCCAACAGGGCCTCCCACACTGAGCGGCACAATCTGCTCTCCGGTAAAGGTGCGGCTGCAATTGGTGAAGTAGACAATCTCGAACTGAGCCAGAATTTCAGGAAACGGTTCCGTCGGATCGCTGGAAGTAAACAAGATTGACACTGTGCTGTCCGTACGCTCAACTTCCAGCCGGATCGGCGCAATCAAAGGCTTAAACAGCGCAAGACGCTTCACGCCTTCCTCAATGTTTGGACTGCAGGAAAACGCAAAGGCGTGTGGAACAAAACTGCCCTGCTTGATGGTGTGCCCAAGTTTGATTGCCAGATCGTTGCCGCCATATTCCTGATGCAACGCATGCCAGATGGCGAAATATTGCGCCTGCGTGATGCCCTTGGCCGCCGGACCCAGCTGCTCAATGGAAACTCCGGCACGGCGCATCACCCGGTCAACAGACAGGTCAAGGTACTGAATGATTTGCGCCATCATGGCAGCGCCTGGGTAAAGATGTGCGTGTTTTGTCATGCTCGGCTCGGTCTCATTGGTGTTGCCACTCTTTCATCTCGAATTTTTGCTAGGTGTGCCAGTACCAATTTACATAGTGGCGCGATATGGCAGTACTTTGGCGCGATTTGCCACTGAAAGCGAGAGAGGCGAGTGCTAGGGATAACTACAGATCATTTGTTTCAGGCTCAAAAAGCAGAAAAGCGCATTCCGCATACAACACTGCCCCATTCAAACAATGCCTGAGATTATTGCTGACCCAGCCAACCGCTACGGATCAAAAAAGGGATTTTTTTTGATGGCAATTTCTTTAAAGCTGAACGGCCAGACGCATAAGGTCGATGCCGAACCAGGAACCCCGCTTCTTTGGGTGATCCGCGATGAACTCAAGCTCACCGGAACAAAATTCGGGTGTGGTGTCGCCTCATGTGGGGCGTGCACCGTTCATCTGGATGGCGAGCCGGTCCGCTCCTGCCAAACGTTTATTGAAGATGTGGAAGATTCTGAGATCACCACAATTGAAGGCCTGAAGTCCACGCCAGCACAAGCCGTGCAACAGGCATGGACAGAGCTGGACGTGGTCCAGTGTGGTTACTGTCAGTCCGGCCAGATCATGTCTGCCGTTGGCCTGCTCTCTGAAAACGCAAAGCCGACACTGGAAGAAATTGACGATTACATGGACGGCAACGCCTGCCGATGCGCCACCTACCAGCGCATTCGTTCCGCTATCGTACGTGCATCAGAAATTATGGAGGCTTGATATGAGCGTGTTGTCCTCTCGTCGTGGCTTCCTCAAAGGGGCAGCAGCCTCTGCTGCCGCCGTTCTTGTTATTGGTGTGGCCCCATCCGGCTCTATGGCCGCTGCAAATGCTGCAGACACCACCATGCTCAATCCGTTTGTAAAGATTGCAGCAGATGGCACCGTGACTGCGATCGTCAAACATTTTGAAAAAGGGCAGGGCCCGGCAACCGGCCTCACCACACTCATTGCAGAAGAGCTGGGCGTCAGCATGGATGCGATAGAGTATGAGTTCGCCCCATCCAACCCGAAGCTTTACAACAACACGGCATTCGGACCTATCCAGGGTACTGGCGGCTCCACCGCCATGTTCAACAGCTTCAAGCAGTATCGTCAGGCAGGCGCTGCGGCCCGCGACGTGCTGTTGCAAGCCGCATCACTGGCTTGGGATGTGCCCGCCGCCCAGCTCAAGCTGGAAGATGGCGTGATCTCAGGTGATGGCAACAAAGCGCCAATCGGCGAGTTCGTAGCCGCCGCGAGCAAGCTGACAGCACCTGAAAACCCGCGCCTGAAAGATCCATCCGAGTTTAAGTTGATCGGCAACGCCAGTGTGCGCCGCAAGGACACACCGCCAAAGATCAACGGCACCGCCAAATACGCGATGGACATCCAGCTTGATAATCAGATGGTCGTCACCATCAAGCGGGCCACCCGCAAAGGTGCAACTGTCACGTCCTTTGACGACAGCGCCGCAAAGGATGTCAAAGGCTTCATCCGTGCAGCCACACTGCCCAACAAAGCTGGCGTTGCGGTTTACGCAGAAAATACATGGGCCTCTCTTCAGGCCCGTGAAGCTCTGGAAGTCACCTGGGACAACTCAGCAGCTGAAAGCCGCAGTTCTGAAGACGTCTACAAAGAGCTGATGGCTGCGCTCAACACAGCGCCGGAATACAACCTGACCAAAAACGATCAGGCCGAGATTGCAGGTGCGATTGAAAACGCAGACAAGGTGGTGGAAGAGACCTTCTACTTCCCACTGCTCGCACATGCGCCAATGGAACCGCTCACCTGCACCATTGAGGCGACAGAAGATGGCGGCGTTATTCTGCATGACGGCTGTCAGATGCCAACCTCACCACATGCAGCGATTGCGCAAATCCTTCAGGTGCCTATGGACAAGGTGCAGGTCAACACCATGTTCGCTGGCGGCTCGTTCGGTCGCCGTGCAACACCAACGGTAGACTATCAGGTGGAAGCCGCGCTTTCCTTTGTGATGACGGATCGCCGCCGCCCGGTCAAACTGGTGTGGTCTCGCGAAGATGACATCACCGGTGGCTACTACCGCCCGGCATTTGCGCACAAAGTTCGTGTTGGTCTTGATGCAGATGGCAACATCGCTGGTTGGGATCACCGCGTGGCAGGTCAATCCATCTCCAAGGGCACCCCGTTTGAGGCGTTCTCGGTTCATGATGGGGTCGATCATCTTTCCGTAGAAGGCGTCACCCCGACGCAGTACTCCATTCCGCGCATGTTTGCTGGCCTAACGGACATCAAACCAGCCACAACCGTTTTGTGGTGGCGTTCTGTTGGTCACACCCACACCGCCTACGTCATGGAAGCCATGATGGATGCCGTTGCAACAGCAGCGGGTCGTGATCCGGTTGAGTTCCGTCTGGCACATCTGGCAGGCGACACGCCAGATCAAAAACGACTGACGGGCGTTCTCAAACTGGCTGCTGAAAAAAGCAACTGGGGCAAAGACGCTGAGGGGCGCTCTCAAGGCGTCGCGGTCCACAAATCCTTTGGCAGCTATGTTGCCGAAGTTGTCGAGATTTCAGGTGATGCAGAAAACGGCGTAAAGATCGAAAAAGTCACCTGCGCAGTTGATTGCGGCATCCCGGTCAATCCGGATGTGATCAAGGCACAGATGGAAGGCGGCATCGGCTACGGCCTTGGCCACGCCATGCGCGATGAGATCACGCTGGAGAATGGTGAAGTTATCCAACAAAACTTCCCGGACTACGAACCGCTCCGCATCGGAGATATCGGCGAGATTGAAACGCACATTGTCCTCTCCACACAAGCCCCCACAGGCGTCGGCGAACCGGGCACACCACCATCCGCTCCAGCACTGGCAAATGCCATTGCAGCGAAAGGACCACGTGTGACCGAACTCCCAATGACCAAGGCAGGCGTCACCTTCGCCTAAACTGATTTGGCAGAGCAAAAGGCAGGCTGAACATCCATCAGCCTGCCTTTTGTGTGTTTTACAAAAAAACGCAGCTCACACGTAAAAAACGCAAACCAACGCACAAAAACACGATCATTTTTCAGCTCACAACTTATTTGGTGTGTAAAGCGCACTAACGCTCTGTTTTTTATAAGTAAAATCAAATCTATTCTGATCTGTGAAGCGAAAACAACTTCTTACAGATGAAACCTTTTCAGTTCACTTTGTGAACCTTCAATTGTCGCAAATTGAAGCCTGCCTGCACCCTATGTTCCCCTTAAAAGCGCGGAGCAGTGCTCCCGAATTCTGTCTTTATCCCCGTTGATGGAATGGGCTTTGGGAGCTGAGCAATGGATTTCCTGCAACAAACCTGCAAAAGCCTTTATCTGGCTCCAAACTCTGGCGACAACGCCGGTGGTTTTGCGTTTGTTGTCAGCAAGGTAGCCACCAGAAGAGCCAAACTCCCCAAGCGCATTTCGCTCAAAGACGCGCTCACCAGCAAAACTTACTCAGGTTCCTTCATCTACTGCCCGGACCCACTTGAATGTGGAGGCAAAGAGAGCAGTCAGCAGGACCTGGTATCCGGCCTGCATGCCTACTTGCAAAGCATGAATGTATTGCGCGGTTTCATGTGGCTTCCCAGAGGCTTAACGCCGCTTCCAGTCCCTCATGACTATACCGGCCAACGCCCGGCCTTCTTCTCCATTAATGCAGCGGGAACAGTGACAACCAGCAGTCTGTCCTACCTTCTGGCACCCGAACTCACCATCGAGTTCTATTCAAGCGCTTACATTGGTGTTTCTGAAGATGAAGAGAACCTCCAACTCTCGGAATCTGCCATCCAGTTGGGAGGATATCTCAGTCCGGACACGGGGTCGGTGAGCAAGGCAGACATCCGCTGCTCCGGTCCGGATCGCGGTGCCATTGTGTTTGATGCCGAGTTCGAGCGCGGCGCCCTTCATGATCAATGGAATCTGGGTTTTCAATGGGTTACGAAAGGTGCGGAGACCAAAACCGGCGTCAATGGTCAACGCTTCGCCTTGGGCACAGGCGACAATGGCAGCCGTAATCCTCTGCCTATGACGCTCATTGTGGACGTCACCGACGCGCTGAACATCTATCCGACGCACAATCGAACAGATCCCAACCGCTGCGCCTTCTATTTCCGCGCCGAAGAGGAAAGCGGGCAGGGTCCAACCCTGAACAGCTTCTACCGGACCACCTACGGCGCTCCTGTTGTTTTACAGAGTATCACCGCTGACAGTCATATGACTGATGCACAGTCTGCAGGAATTATACTCACCCCGAGCTACGAGAATACCTCATCGCTTCATAGCTTTATCGCCAGTCCTGTTGGTGATTTCCTCGTCTGCGCACCGGCCGCGAAAGACGATACAAAAGCCCGCTTCATGTGCGGATTGGGCGGCACAGAGTTTCTGGAAGTCCCTGGCGCAGCAGAACACGCGCTCTCTGAGGGAGCACGGCTGCGGTTTATACCCAATCAGCCTGCCTATGCGCCGGTTTTCCCGTTGCCTGTGTCGTCTCCCGTTGGACGCCCCGCACCCAAAGGAGCACCGCTCAAAGGCAACTACAAAACGTCGTATGTGCAGGTGTTCCCGCCAGATAATGCCGCAGAAAAAAGCGGAACATCCATCACCTATGTGGCGCAACCTCACGGCAGCGCACTGCACGGTTATGACGATGAAATCTGGCAGGAAAACAAGGAGTTGCTGGGTACTGTCAGTCCAGCCTACACACTGCCGCCAATGGAAGATAAGGCCTTCCCCATGTTCCCCTACGCCGGCACGGATGAGGGCGACCCGAGTTACTCCCAGTGCGATGTCGCCCTGTTTGAAAAAAGCATCATTGCTCCGACCCGCCGCAAGGTGATTGCATCTCTGACCAACGCTCAATCCAACGCCAGAGAGGCTAAGGCGCAAACAGGAGAGGGGGATGCAACCCTGACAACCCCACTGGGCGTGATCGCCACGCTGCAATCACCCACAGACGCCAGTCACTGGAAGGAAGTCAAGCTCGCTCAAATCAAAGTACCAACACCTTCCGATTTTGCCTTCAAAGATTTATCCCCCAAACTCATAGAGGCCTTCCAGACCAATCAGCTGTTTCTGGTGGCTGCAAACCCATCAGAATTAGGTGAAGCAGGCTCAACCTTCCTCAACACGCTGAACATCGAAGACTGGCAAATCGAAGCCGACGTCGGCAATTCACCAGATTTCGGCGACTACGCCAACATATTGATTATTAAAGGAATACGCGGCCCACTCTTTGACCCGAAGGGCAGTGAAAAAGACAACCTCATCTCCAATCCGCAAAAATGGACCCAAAAAGAAACCTTCGCCGCTCCAACAACCGAACGCCAAAACACACCAGACAAAGCCCAGCTGGTCAATGTCTCCTCATGGCTTCAGGATTACTTCAAAGCAGCCTATGAAAACCCGGCAACAGAGTACTTCGAAAGCTTCAACCAGACTGCCGCTGATCCCAACTGGACCGGCGTACTTATGCTACGCGCGCGTATCAAATCACCGCCCGAGCAATTGGCTGGGATTGTGGCTGGCGTGCGCGATCCGGCAAAGTTTTATGCCCACCACCTCGCCATCCGCATCAATCAGATCAAGGCAGGTGCAAGTGGTGAAAAAATCGAAATAAAGAAGCAAAGCTCAGTCTATGGGCTGATTTACTATGAAGACAGTGATCTCATTGTACCAAAGGGAGCGACAAGCCCGGAGCCAGTTGTGCCCTCTGCAACGCGCACATATGATTTCATCCTGCTCTCGCTCAAAGTGCTTTTTGAGAACTCGGCAATAAAGAAGTTCTCCTCCTTCGCACAGCTCTCCATGACCAGGATTTTTGGCAGCGAGACCGCCAGTTCAAAGCCCGTTTTACCGACAGGCCAACCACAGCCCAAAGGCAGCCAGTACAAGTCGCTGATTATGAAAGCAAGCTATCAGGACAACAACAACCACCCGTCCTACACCATGGCCGCAACCCATCCCTATCTGTTCACGGTCGACAACAACATCCTGGAGCAGACAGAGTTCACATCCGCGCGGATGAACACGATCTCCAGACACGGAAAAACGCAGGAAAATCAAACAGAACCACTCATCCGCTTCGCCTTTACTGGCTTCCTCGATTTCGCAATCCTCAGTACAGGCAAGAACGAGACGGTCGACTTGTTCTCCTTCGGCAATGAGCCAGACCAGCAAACCAGCCAAAATGGGCTGGCGTTTAACGAGCTCGGCCTGCAAATGAGCTTCACGCAAGAAAACGCCTATGAGAGCCAGAAGATCACTTGGGACAGCTCTCAACTGACATTCGACAGCAAAAACAGCACGCCTCGCAGCGGCAGCCTTGTTGCCACTATGCCATTTCAACTGAAA
Organism: Pseudovibrio sp. WM33; assembly: GCF_001623165.1. Lineage (NCBI taxonomy): Bacteria > Pseudomonadati > Pseudomonadota > Alphaproteobacteria > Hyphomicrobiales > Stappiaceae > Pseudovibrio > Pseudovibrio sp. WM33. Next base: position 47,656 of record NZ_LMCK01000015.1, on the reverse strand, counting down.
GGGTTTGTCAGCTCCGACAGCGCAGATAAAACGCCAGCTTCCATGGGATACTTGGATGTTGTGACCAACGTCCGCCAGCAAGGCCTGTCAGACACATGGAACGGCCTCAAGTTCGAGATCAGCCTCGGCACCGCCGGAGACCTCGCAGGCAAACTGGGCCTCACCGCTGATTTGCTGCTGGCATGGTCACCAGACTCCACGGGCGAAACCTACAAATCCAAGACTGCCATTCAAATGCCGGGCTCCTCCAACGGTGCCTCGCTCATCAGCTTACAGAACGTGCTTTCCATGTCCTACGGCCCGATCCAGCTGCTCTACACCGAAAACCCCAATAGCAAAGAGGCTGATGCCAGCAAGCAATACATGTTTGTTCTCAATGAGATCGCCATCAAGTTTCTGGGGCTGGCCAAGATCCCGCCAAGCGGCGCCACATCGTTCTATCTGTTCTCCGAGCCAGATGAGAGCAACGAGGGCTCGGCCAAAACCACAGGTCTGGCCTGGTACGCGGTCTACAACAACGAGCCCGCCGACAGCAAATAAATCACTCCTTCAATCAGCACTGGTGCAGCAAGATGAACGAGCACAGTCCAATCGAACCACTCGAGCGCGTAGCCACGCCAGACGAAGAGAGCCTGTCCTCAGAGCTTGCCAATCTGGTGCAAATGTTCGCCTCTGCTGCACAGGATTTGAATGCGACGCTCTCCAACCACATCCTTGGTCGGCTCACGGATTTGCTGCGTGGTAAAAAACTGCGCTACTTCCTCTCTCAAGACCAAAGATCAGGCAGTGCCGCCAATACCATCAACCTCCTAAAGCGAATGATTTCCTTTGGATTTCAGGTAGATGTGGACCTGATTTACGACAGTGGCCAGAAAACGATCTTACAGGAATTGGCGCAGCTGCTACCCGGCTTTGACCCGACCACCCGCGCATCGATGACGCTGGACGGCGTTACAATCACCTTTCACGCTTATCAGGAATCCACCGTAGGCGAGATAACCCATCGTTCCGTGCCGGGCCTGTCTGGCACGATGCCGCTATGTCTATGTGGCGGCGGTAATATTCCCAACATCGACAACACAAGCATCGCGACTGCAGTGAAATGCAGCTACTTTGTCCTGCTACAACCCTATCTCTGGACAGCCGAAACCTGCACGCAGGCTGGGGAGGCCTGTTCCGCCAACTCCTTGGTGGTGCTACCGGGCCTGAAACAGACCATAAACCTCGATGATCAGCTCGTTCTGCAAGGCTCACAGTTTGCCTATCGCAGTTTCAAACATGACCTGACCACAAAGCTCAACTGGGCGGACCTGAGAAAGACCCCGGAGGTCAACACCAAGGCATTAAGTGCGGCGCAGAACATCAGCAATGCCCTTGGAAAATCAGGCCAATCCGGCATCGAGTTCTTTCCGGTTGCGAGCCTGCCAGGCTCATCGATAGACAAAACATCACTTGTCGGCAATGCAGAAGGGATTGCTTTTGAGCTCATCGCCGCAGCCGCCCTTCTGCAAAAGCAAAAAGGCTTTACCAAAAAGCCCGTTGTCATCGCTGTTCTGGATGATTTGAGCAATTCCACATGGCAAACACTTGCGCGATACTTTCCTCAAAAGAACGCGGTAAAGCAGGGCACAAGCACGTCTCGTGATGAGCTGACAAAGAACATCAACGCTTACTGCAAGAACCAGCAAGTGTTCCGAAATACCTCTGGCTCAGGTACTGGTATTTACCTGAATAAAGACCTGTCAGGCTCTGCTGGGGCTGCTTTCCTCAGCAAACTGAAACCAGGTGCAACGGTTGTCACCACCTTGTCTGATCTGCCGCCAGACGCGATTGACTATTTGTATGGCGCAGCCACATTGCCAAGCGTTCTGGAAGGTACTCAAAGCGCCAATCTGGCTGTAAACCTGGGTAAGCCGTTCTTCAAACTCGGCAATTTCACGTCCAACCCTTATCCAAGCACATTTGGAAACGGCAAGGGCAAAGCCGCCAGCAGCACAACACCAACCACCGCAACGCTTTTAGATACCTCAAAAAACCAGATTGCTCTCGGAACATCCGCGTTTCAAGAGGGCTACAAAGCAACCATGCCGCCCAATGAACTGGCGCAAACCATATCGGATATGGTGACCCAGTTTCGCTCAGAAAAGGGTGAGTACTTCGAGTATTTTGACGGCCTCAAACAGTATTACACCGCACCTCAAAACGATAAGCTCTTACAAGCGCTCGGTTTTTTAGCGGCCAGATTTGCTCTTGTTTCAGTCGCAAGTGGCGTCTCCGACAGTATTTTTTCTGATCTGCAAACACTGCAAACCTCGCTGACGGAAAATACAAAAAATGGGATGCTCGCTCTGATCCCCAATGTGCTGAAAGAGGGACCGTTCCACACCTTCCTGCAAACGGTACTGGGCTCAGGCGGACTGACAATTGGCTCCGCAAAAAGCCCTGTGACGATCAAACCCGTCTACACCTCAAAAAAGCTCAGCAAGATCATCGTACAGGGAAAGACCTCGGATTTTCTCGGCACAGAACTGGAAGTCACACTTACCGTCTCCAGCACAGGGCGAGCGAGTAAAAACCAACGCAATTACAAAGTCCAACTCCAACTCTCGTTGGAAAAGCTTGAGTTACCAGGCGTCGAATGGTTCGCACTGGAAGACACAGGTCTGTCCGTTGAGTTTTCCAGCAATGGTGCGCGTCTCACAGGCGGTGTGCAAACTTCCATTGAGGTCGGCGATACGCTCATTCCATTCAACATGGATTTCCCAAGCTCTGCCAAAAACAAGATGGTGGTGCAGGGGGCATTTGCAGAGGAGGCAGCCCCGTCACTGAACTCCCTATTCGCACTCATCGGCGGGATGAACTTTGCAAACTCGATCCCCTCAGAATTCGCCGACCTGAATGAGCTGAGTGTGGATGGCCTTCGCTTCAACTATGACTCAAAAAACAAGAGAATAGAAAGTTTTCAGGTTTCCCTGAAAGACAGCAAGGAATGGGATCTGTTTGGTGGATTGAACCTGAAGAACCTGAGTTTTGAGATCACCGCTTCACAGCCAACCGGCAAGCGTCAGATAAGCTGGGTGGCATCCACAGATGCTATGATCGCTTCAAGCAGCAACCAAGCAATTCTCGATCTTTCTGCCACCTATCCGCAAACCACAGTAACGGCAACACTCAGCCCGGATGGGGCAAACCTGCCTGTCTCGGGCTTTGTAAATGCACTGCTGCCAAGCGGTTACCACCTTGACGTTGATGCCGATATTGCAAACCTGTCACTGGAGTATTCTCCGGGGCAGAACAAGAACAGCAGTACCTATTCCGTTGAAGCTGGCGTGAATCTGAAAGGCTGGCAGATCACCTGGCCACCCGCAAAGTTTGAGCTCAACGACATCTACATCCAAGTCAAAGGCGTTGGAACCAACTCGGTAGGCTCCATCAAAGCCTCTACAACGCTGTTTGATGGTCTGCCAAATGTTCAGCCCGTCCCGGTTAATGTGACAGCCACATTTAACACGCAAAACCATCTCTGGACGTTCCGCGGGGAACAGGGCGACACATCCATCAAGATCAGTCAGATCATTTCTGCCTACCTTGGAAGTGGCTGGGCGACCAGCGCTCTTGATATCGACGTCTCAGGCCTAAATGTGACCTTCTCAACGGGCACCGGAACATCAGCGGCCTGCTACGAGTTCGGGGGCACTGTTGATCTCAAAAATAACGGACCAGACTGGCTTCCGAGTGATGCGACCTTCACAGCAAAAATTGGAGATACGGGGGGGCGTGAGCTGCTGTTACCCGGCAGTAAAGCATGCATTCCGGTACTTGATGACCATGACGAGGTTATCTTCATTACCCCGGAAAGATCATTGGTCCGGTATGAAACGGCAAAAGCAAACGGCAAATATGCCTTGCTGACTGCCGACATCCTTTGGGAAAATATCGAACTCACGGTATTTTACGAGTATGCCAAAACCCATTCTCACTTCGGCATCACATGGGGTCAGTTTTCGGCGGAAGTAGACGATGATCAGACTGCGACGATCAAGTTCACAGATACTACTACACTTGGTGCCATGGTCGAAACCTTTGTGGAATGGATGACCGGTGCCAAGTTTGGTCTCGCTGCACCTTTTGACCTGCTGAATGACGTCAAACTTTCCGATTTCGAACTCAAATGGAATTTCAAAACCGGAAGCGTTGAGTTTGATGTGAAGATCGGCCCCATCGATCTCTTGATCGCCTCAGTAACGGGTATCTCGCTCATCTATCAGAAGGGGGCAGGTGTTTTCGTTCAGCTGGAAGGTGATTTTCTCTGGCTGCCTCATACCGGACTAGAAACAACAAAACTGCCGCCATGGAGAGCTGATCAGCCCTCTACGACGCCAAGTCCCGGCGGCGCAGGCAACAAGTATCTTGACCTGCGTTTGCTCGCTGGTGGGCAGCATGTAGACGTCAAAGGTCTGCAAGATGTCACCACGGTACAGCAGGCTGTCGATATACTGGCGGATCTTCACAAACCTTCAGTGGGGCAAGTGCCGGATATCGGCTTTGCTGGTGATATCAACTGGTTGTTTGCAACTGACTTCGGTGTTTTGAGGATCGATTCCAGCAAAGAGCTGGGGCAAGAACATCAAGGCGAGCTGGAAAAGAGCGGCCCAAAGTACACCTTCACACTTCAGGTGGTCCTCACAGACCCCAGCCTTTATGCGCTGCGGATTGCTTGCAGTGGCAAAGCAGCAAAGATCTTTTCCGGTCTGGATTTTCAGGTCATCTACAAAAAAGTCTCACCAGGGCTAGGCAAATTCTCCGCTTCAATCGAACTGCCAGAAATCATGCGTCGCATTGATGTTGGCGCCGTCACAATCACACTGCCAACATTCGGCATCGAGGTTTACACCAACGGCGACTTCCAGATTGATGTGGGATTTCCCTGGAACAACAACTTCTCGCATTCTTTCTCAGTTGAAGCCATTGTCCCACCAGGCATCCCGGTAAAAGGCGGAGGAGGGTTTTATTTTGGCAAGTTACCAGCCGCATCTGTAAAGGGACTGCCCACATCCAAGCTGGGCTTCTTCAACCCCAATCTGGTCTTTGGTTTCGGCGCGCAGTTGGGGCTTGGTAAGTCTATTGAAATGGGCATTCTAAAAGCCGGTTTCAGTTTGACTGCTTTTGGTATTTTGCAAGGCATTCTAGCCAAGTGGAACGCCTATGATGATACGCATTCAGGCAGTGGAAGTGCATTGTCATTGCAGGGAGAATACTTCTTCTCCCTCACTGGCACCTTCGGTATCATCGGCAAGCTTTATGGCTCCATTGATTTTGCAATCATCAAGGCCTCGGTCAACATCAGGATCGAAGTCAGCGCCCAGATCCAGTTCGCCTCATATGAGCCGATCCCGCTGACAATCTCGGCTAAAGTGGATGTCCGTGCATCCGCGAAGATTGATCTAGGCCTCTTCACCATCAAAGTGAGCTTCAGCTTCTCCGCACACGTCCACACCACGTTCACACTAGGTGCAATCCAGAACCCGAAAGACGCGCCCTGGCTGGATCATTCAGAAGCCTATGAAGGCCTGCTCGCAGCACCGATAGCGGACCGCCTAACACTCTACAGCCGCTTGCCAATGCTGACGGGGGCCTATGAGACGGTTCCCGTTGAGTTCAACTGGGCAAACCTGCAACCCGCCGCAGACCCCTCTCAAAACCCACTGGATATCCATCTGGGTTACGGCTTGACCCTGGCAAAGGATGAGAATTGGTCATCCTCTGAACAGGCCCGTCCACCCCAACTGCCATGCTACGTCGCCAATCTGTTCATTACAGCACCAGCCCCCGCAACGCCGGAAGACACGGAACTCTATGAGAAAGCAGCAGGGCAGCAAGCTGATACTGGTTTTGAGGCTCTGGCCAAGATGGTGACCCGCTGGCTTATAGCTGCCACGATGGGTGATGAAGGCCACAGTGCAGACCAGATCGACAAAAACATGATCAGTGCGGTTGAGATCAACGCCATACTGGATAGCCTGAGCGGATTGGAAACCTCGCCAGACGCACCGACGCAGCAGGACATCACTTCCTTCCTACAGCAACAATTCATGCTTGATATTGGCTTACCCTCACGCCAGGGTGAAGCGCAGGCAACCTATTTCCCAATGGTGCCATCGCTCAGTATCGCGCTGGAACAAGGCAGCAAAACGGCGCTCTCCTATGCCTTTGCAGACTACAATACGATAACCACCAAATATCTGAAGGACTTAACAGATTACTTTAATCAGCTCAGTGTTCAGGTGGAAAAAGAGAGCAAGAAACCATCCTCTGAAGTAGATTCATCTGGCGATGAAATGTCAATTGCATCATATATTTATGAGAACTATTTCATGCTTATCATGAAGCAAATGATGCAAAGCCTTTTGAGCGGTCTGCGCGACTTCAATTATCCACTCACAGCTGGAGAAGCACCCAATGCCATTGTGAGTTGGATCAACAAACAAGGTGCGTTTTCTGGCGCAGATTTCACACTCACCGATCTCTTCAAAGCCAACAACAGCCACCCTCTGACAGAAGGTGCGGACGTCACAATCCCAACAGCACCGCTTGTCATACCGGCGGGCAGCTCCTTCCAAACGCTGTCCAGTAACAACCCATACAAGGCGATTGTCGAAGCCTCTGACCTCATGTGTAAAAACAAGAAAGTCGCTGGCCTTTTACGCAGTGGTGCGCAGATCGATTACACAGCATCAGATGGAACTGAGAAGAAGCACATCATCTCTGGAGGGCAAACACTGTGTGCAGTCGCCTCTGCTCTTGGGATCACAATCGACGAGCTGACCAACAGCGACACCATACAGCAACAAGAGAACCTTCTGGTTGTCGGATCTACTCTGCTGATGCCTGCATTCACGCAAAAGGCAGCAGACGCAGACACGCTCTCATCCATCGCGCAAAAGTTTGAAACCGATGTTGAAGCACTGGCAATAGATGCAAACGGAGAGGTTGCAGATCTGTTTGCTGGTGCATCAGGCTCCAACGCAGGATCAGATGCTGGCGGTCTGAGCATCGTGCATCTACCTCAGTTCCCTGTTGGAGAGCTCATCAAGGAAGTTCAGCGTACAGGTGGCATAACCCACCTGTCAGGCATGGCCTCACGCTATTACTTCCACGGCATGCGTCTGCCAACAGATGGCATTACACCACTTGTTGAGGGCATCTGGGTTGAAAAGGATGAGGCTGGAAAGCTCAGTCTGCCAAATGAGGCTGGCCTGTTCGCTCTGTCCGGTCAACAGCTCGCCATTCCTACACCTCTTACAAGCAGTCTCTCCTTGCTGCTGAGCAAGCCAAAGGATGCAGATTGGATCACACTTGGAAATGACCAAACCACCCTGAAATACGATGTGGATGTACCATCAGACAGCGAGGCGACTGCAAGCAAGGACTATCAACGCATAGAAGCCGTCACGGCCTACGGGAAGACAGAGTACCTGTCGGCTGGACCAGAGGAACTATCTCTCCTTGCAAAGGTTGAGCAGCAACCAAGCGCCTTCCCAATCCCGCACTTCATCAATTGGCAAAGTGCAGAGCCTATCAACGTTCCTACACACGACCCTCAAAAGCCATCCAACACCCAATATCTGCGTCTGTGGACACTTTCTGCAGCACTAACGACACTTGGTGCCAACAGCGCGCAAAACAGCGCTGTTGTGCCTCCTCAGCTCCTTGTTGAACAAGTGTCGATGGATGCTGCTACGGGGAAGGCCATCAAAGCCCCACTGACGAACTATGGCTGGGCATCAACAATTGAGTTCTCCATCAAGAAACTGCCAGTGCAAACATCGAGCGCTCCAGCGGCAGAAGCCAAAGCGGCGCCGGATGCGGCCTTGAAAACAACCTATGAGCTGAATGGGGTGAGTTCGGCTGGCGTAGTCATTCTGGAGCGATTGCTGCAAAGTCTGCCTGAGGATCATAGCTTTGCGTCTCTCACGCTCGGTTACAGCAAGGGCTCACAAAGCAGCGGTACACATTTTGTGGGTGAGGGCGGCAGCAATGTCACCTTCGGCCTGTCGCAAACCAACCTCTCCACGGTGATAAATCCAACCGGAGAGCTGTTGTCTGAGGCGGCAAAGGAAAGCCAGAGCCCGACGCTTCTCAATACGCCCATGTCACTGGTCAAACTGCTTTGGGAAGCTGGCGTCACCAACTCTGGCGGGTTCTATCTCTATTACACAGCAGATGACGGGCAGACAGGATTGCCGCCAGATATCTTTAACGAAAAAGGTGAGGCGACGCTGTCTCTGGTCATCATCCATGAAGATCAGGAGTACATGCACGCCTACATCAACGGGCTCGCAACTGCACAGCCAATCGCCGGCTCAGGTACATCATTGACCGCAGCTGCCAAAGGCGAGTTGGTGGAGCACATGACCACTGATGATGATACACTGGCAAGCATTGCACTGCGCTATCACTCCAACCTCAACTCACTCATCGCCAACACTCTGGCTTCAGGTCAGGAAACATCAGCGAACGGCAAAATCCAGCTGATACCGGGCAAAACCATCAGCATCGAGCAAGGTACCTATCGGGTTCCTCAAAGCGGTGATGTATCCTTCGCAAGTATCGCCTTGCGCTTTGGGACAAGCGTTGAGGCCCTGAAGCAGGTAAACCCACGCCTGACTGGCGAAACAGTTCCAGCAGGTGCACCAATACGGTTGCCTGTGATTGAACTGACAATTGGCTCCAAGACTTTGAGCAACGACTTGTCGAGCTGCACATGCCTGTCAGACATCGCAGATTACTTTGGCACAGAGCCCATCGTTGTTGCCAGTACAAACGCAGAAATGGAGCAACTGCTCGTCACCGGTCAAATACTCACGGTGCGTGCTGGCCCGCTGACTGTTCAACCTGGTGAGCACCCCGGTGTTCAGGCGATTAATGCGCAACGTGAGCAGGCGCCGGAGATACCCAAGGGTGGAACAGGAGACGACTATGCTACGGCCTTGCTCCTCAACAACTACAGCCTGCTGGCCTATAAAATTCTGGGAAATCAGGACTTCAAACCAAGCAATATGGGCCTGCCCATTGGTGCTTCAGGCAAGTCCACCTCGCCCAATGAGGGAAAGATCCGATACGTTCTGGAAGCGTCTGCTGGCGATGCGGAAATGTATCATGGCGTAATTTCGTATCTCAGCCTTGTAAAACCCGAAAATGCCTCAGAAGGGACAGCACTGAACCCGTACAGTGCCAACGGATTGCTCCTGCAAACTCAACTCAGCTGGAACGACTATTACGGCAATACAATTCTCACGGTATTGGACGAGCCCACAAAGCCCGCAGGAAAGCTGAACAGCAAGCCGGCGCTTCAGGGCTACACAGATCAGATCATCCCGCTCTCTCAGTGGCCCTCGACCTCTGCAAACTGGACAGTGCAGCCTGAGGGTAGCGCCGAAACGACCCCGGAAAACTTCACGATCCTCATCACCTTCAGCTTTGATAGTGGGCCGTTCATCCTGCAAAAAGGTCAAAACCCGGAGATCGCCCAGCAAAGAGCGCACTCAGCACTGGTCATTGTTGAAGATATGCTGGCCCAGTTCAATGACCCCAACGGTTTTGCAATAGAGGTCAACTCGACACTCTCGCTCAACACCTATCAGCTCTCAGCACACGAACTTGAGCAGCTGGTCGGCTGGTGGCAAGACATCGAGCAATTCTTGATCAAGCAAAGCAACCCGGAAGAAACTGATACTTCTGAAACAATTCCGCCGCTCTCATTGCCTGTAACCGTGTCAATGAGCAGCCTCAATCAGGAACCAATCATTGAGATCACAACACAGCTTGTCTTCAAACGAACCCACGGCATAGCGGTCGGTGATTACGCAGCCGATCCGTTGACACGATCTGTTGCCAACACCATAGCAATCAGAACATCCGTCAGTGCGCCGAAATCTAAAAAAGGTGGCGCAAACTCCGAAAAGCCGACGAAGCCAAAGCCAGACATTCTGGCAGAGTTTGCGCAGTGTGTAGCGCAGTCTATCTATGGTCCGGATTTCATGATGATGGTCGCCTCCGGCATCAACCGATATGCGCCGTCTGCTGGCGTGTCTTCCAACGCAACCTGGGGCGTTCGTGTCGGCACAGAGCAAGGAGATCCAATCTCCTTCCACATCTCAGATGAAAGCCAGCCAGAAATATACGCACCGCTTCCGGTCAATAACACGCTGATCTCCCGCAGTGCCTCGGTTTATCCCTACGCCGGACTGGACGACTTTGACGCAAGCACAGGAAAGTTCACAAGTACTCCGATTCAAAGCACCTTCTCGAATGTAGAGATGGACGTTTGGCTGAAGCAGTACTTTGAATTTTTTGACGCGCTGCTGTCTCCAAAATACTCCTCCTCAATCCTGTTCATCGACAAACTCGCAGCCAATAAACCGCAGAGTGTCTCCTGCGCTGGTGAGAGCCCTGCAGTTGTCAGCGGCTTTATGGAGGCATTGACGGAGCAAAAGAAAAGCCTTGCACAGATCACAGCACGCATGCTGGCACCTATCTATCAGGACGGCACCAGTACGCGGCTAGCCTCCGCACAAGAAACCTTCAAACAAACGTTGCTGGAAGAGCTTTCCAACCTCTACACAACACAAGCTGTCCTCTCATTCGGGGCGGATATCACTGCCAACATTCCGCTGACAGGCGATGAAGAAACGCCGCAGCTTTACGGCAACATCAACCTGAACAGCGTGGCAGACTGCCCACCGGATGCACAGGAAGACGCGCAGGAGCCAAAACCTGCTAAATCCCTTTCAAGCCTCTTCTCGCTCACGTCTGCCAAATTGAAATTGCAGGATGGTGCAGAGCAACCGCTCACCTTCCTGCTTCAGGCCTCAGAAAAACTGGGAGAGACAACGGAATGCCTCGCTCTGGATCTGAGCTACAAAGTCACGTCTCTCGAACATCAGATCAGCCCGGTTCAGGGCATAGTCGACTACAAAGCCTCAAGCTGGCTCTCTCCGATCCAGGCGGAAGGCACTCCTGTTCTTGAAAAGCCGCTTGGGTCTTTCAAAGTGCCCATCTTGCTGCGCAGTTTCCCGGAAACACCGCGCATGGTCTCTCAAGCGGGCCCTGCCTATGACACGAAGGCTAAGAAGCTCTCCCAGATCACCAAATGGAACTACGAATACACTTACGGCCTGAACTTCCATTACCTTCAGGACAAAGCTCATGGCCAAATCCAGTTCAACCTCAAAGACAAACCGCAAGGTGAACTCACCGGTTTCATGGATGCCTTTGCCGAACTCGTGCAGTTCATCACTATCCAGAACAACCTCACCACGACGCTGGACCAATTTGCTCCAATCATAAACGCTGGTAATCAGTCAGCCGATGCCATCGAAAAAGCGGCTCAGGCTCTGGCTGTGATCATCAAGGTCAACGAAGACATAATCTGCAAAGCAAACGCCAGCAGCAGCTTTGCGATGCTTGCAGCAACCTCACAAAAAGAGGGCAGCGAAACAGTCAGTTTCAGCATTCTGGAGGAAAATCAGGATTATAGCACTCCAACGGAGCAAACATCTCAGCGTTGGATCGTGAAATTGATCCTGGAAGACTGTACCAAGCCTGCCGGATTAACCGGAGACCCTGTGGTCGAAATCCCGGATTGGACAAGCCACCAGGACAATTGCGAATGTGTAGATGGAAAGCAGACCTACACCTACTATTACACCCAGAAAACGAAGAGCAAGCAGACCTATCTGACACAGGATATTGCGCAGCCCTTGAGTGATCGTCAGGTCGTCATGCCGGGCATGCAGGTGCTCGCGCGGCAAGATGCGTTGGCTTCCATGTACATGATCCGCAACAGCTATATCCACGGCAAAATCACAGATGGCTTTGTATTCAGAACGCCGACGGCCACCTTTAAAAACCCGTTCCACCCAACATTGTCCAGCTTTCAGCCACTCAACATTGCATACCTCGGCAACCCCACAAATGAGCCTTATCAGCGGAGCCTGAAGGAGCATCTGGAACATCTCTTCTACATGCTGTTTCATGGCGAGTATGCTGGCGACATTACGCTGCAGCTTAATATCGGTTACAGCTATCATCTTGCGCAAGGCCTCACAGAAGAGCCAATCGATCTGCCAATCGCTCTTCTGCCGCCAACCCCCGTCACTATCCAGAACAACGGCGAACCTAAGGGCGATATCCTTGAAAACCTTGCCAACTCAATCACGGCGTGGGCACAGGCGCATAAACCATCCTGCAATGCAGCTCAGCTGAACATTGCCATGAATATCATGTCCAATCTGACGGAAAACCCCATGCCCTTGCTCAACCTGCAAAACCTCTACCTGTGCACCGATGACATCATTCCACCTCTGCCATCTTATGAAAGCGAAACAGAAGGGGTGTAAGACACTCAGATAAATCCGGGAAAGGCGTGCCGATGCGCCACCGAATGTGTCATGCTGGCAAGAGTGATGATATCAAACACAGGTCGGTTGATACGCGCTTGCAGCTGATGCGCATATGGCGGCAGATCAGTGCATTCCAAAACCACGGCACCAATATCCGGTGATCGCTCAATCATGTCATCTGCCGCAGCAAACAGCTCTTCTGTCACCTTGCCAAGGTCCATCTGCGTGCGTTCGCCGCGTAAGATCACAGCAGAAAACTCAGGGGCATCATCCAGTCCCTGAACCACAATCGGCACATGGGCAGCACCCACACCTTCCAGATGCTTGTCTGTCAAAGAGGCAGCGGACGCGGTGATGACCCCAACGGGTGCATTGGTCATGTGGTAGGCAAGGGAAACCTGTATGAGCGAGGATACAAAAACCGGAACAGAAACGGCCGCTGCGATTTCCTTTTGAAAGATCGCCAGAAATCCGCAGGATCCGGTGATTGCATGTACGCCCTGATCTTCAAGACGCTTGGCGGCGCTGAGGATCGGCTCAAGCAACTCAGGTGAGGGATCAGCTAGTAGTTTCTGAACCGTCAATCCATGTAGGACTTCATAGGTCGTTGTAAACGGCAGGCTCGACGGGTTCTTGATGTGACCGGGAGGTTTCGGGAAATAACTCTCCAGTGAAAGAACGCCGATTGAAACGCCGCAAATGTTCTGGCCACCAGGATGAATGGTCATGCGAAATCCTTTAGTACCGTGTCACGTGATAGGGGGTCATATTGATGTTGGGGGTGGTGCCGGTCACCAAATCAGCAACCAACCTGCCGGTTTTCGGGGCCATCATCAGGCCGTAATGACTGTGTCCAAACGCGCCAATCAAATCCGGAAATCCGTCAATTTCGCCAATGCAAGGCAAACTGTCGGGCAAGCTGGGACGTTGTCCGGACCATGTGCTGATGTCATCCATCCGCAAGTCTGGCAGCAGCTTGCTGGCAAGCCCCACCAAACCATCCAGCCGTTTCTGGTTGATTGGCGCATCAAGCCCGGCAAACTCAGCCGTTCCGGCAACCCGAATGGCGCTCTCCATGGTGGAGGCGACAAACTTCATGTCCATATCCATAATGGAATGCGTGAGGGCAACACCGGGATTGCTGAAAGACACATGGTAGCCACGCTCAGCCTCCATCGGCACCTTGACCCCAAGTGGTTTCAGCAGCTTGGCAGACCAGACGCCCATGGAAAGCACCAGTTTCGGTGCAAAATGCTCGCCTGTCTCCGTCACATATCTCCAGCCGCCGCCGTCTTTTGGCGTGATGGAGTGCACCTCGGCTTGCTCAATGGTTCCGCCCATCTGGCGTAGTTTGTCGGCAAGCACTTCACCGATTTTACCGGGAGAGACAGCCCGTGCCTGTCCTTTGATGAGAACGGCGGCCTCAAACTCATGAGTTAGAGCAGGTTCCAGATCTCGCAAATCCGCAGCGCCAATCTCCTCAATCTCAGCCCCCACAGCGCGGCGCATGGCATAATCCGGGCCATTCAAGTTAATCTGGGAGGCATCCCGAAATGCATGTACATACCAGCTGTCTTGCAGCAGATTGTCGTGCCCTGTGCCGGTAAGGTGATGGCGGTAAAGCTCAATGCAGTCATGATTGAGAGCATGCATGGCATCGCCAATCGGCTGAATGCGCTCCTGTCGTCCCTCATAGAGAAAACGCAGGCCCCATGTAGCCACGCGAGGCAGGTAACTGGGCTTGATCGTCACCGGACCTTGCGGATCCATAAGCCAGCCGGGCACCTTCTTCCAAAGACCCGGCATGGACTGTGGCACCACAGACCACGGCGAGATAATCCCCGCATTGCCAGCAGAGGTGGCCTGACCGGGAGCATCCCGGTCAACCATGTGCACGCGCAAACCTTTCTCGGCCAGAGACAGAGCACAGCAAATGCCAACCAACCCCGCACCAAGCACAGTGACATCAGGTACTACAGCTTCTGTCATTGTGTCGCCGCCTGCAAGTTGCGTTGGCTGGAAACCTGCTGGAACAAGACAGGCGCGATGATGAGAATTGCAGCCAGATCAGACCCCAGACTTGGAGCAACCAGCATCAATCCGCCAATAGCCATCAGCACACGCCACAGACCGTTGAGCGGAGCCATGAAGTAACCGGAAACGGCTGTTGCAATAGCAAACACACCCAGCGCACAGGTCAGCGTGACTTGCAAGAACGAGACGAGGGTGAAGTACTCTGGCAAAACAATCAGCATGGTTGGCGCATAGACGAACACCATTGGCACCATGAGTTTGCCAAGCCCCAAGGTAAAGGCACTCACACCAGTCCTGAACGGGTTCGCCCCTGCAATGCCCGCCGCAGCATAGGCCGAGGCGCAAACCGGTGGAGTGATCTCTGAGATGACGCCGTAATAAAGCACGAACATATGCGTTGCCAAAGCGGGCACACCCAGTTGTGCCAGAGCCGGTTGAGCCACCGCGACAAGCATAATGTAAAGCGCTGTTGTCGGTAGACCAGCACCCATCAAAATACAGGCAATAGCGATCAGAACCAGAGACAGGAACTGCTGAATGGAGGCTTGCCCGAACACTTCCAGAGAGGTCCAGTCAAGCAGTGGTGCTAGTGAGGCCGCCATATCCGCAGCGCCATTGGTGACCATAAAGCCAAGACGGAAGCCAACACCGGTGGTATTGATCACACCGACCACAATACCAACAGCAGCAGAGGCAGCGCCCACGGCCAGTGCGTATTGCACGCCCACATGGCAGCTGTCGAACAGGTCTTTAAAGCTCTGCCGTTCATTGCGGTGCAAACAGCCCAGCAAGGTCAGCGCCCCAAGCACCCCGGCCATCGTTGGCGAGAAACCTTCACCGGAATATGGCGAGGCCTTCCAGAAAATGAAACCCAGCAAGGCAAGTGGCACAGCCAGAGACAGCGGCTTATCGATGGCACAAAAGCCAACAACAACACAAAGCGAAATACCAATAAACGCAGCCATGTTGGGCGAATAGCCAGAAAACAGCACCACGAGCAGTCCGATGAGTGGCAGCACTGTAAACCAGCCCTCACGCCAGACCTGCACAAACTGCGGGATCTGGTCCTTAGGGTAGGCTTCCAGCCCAAGGCGTTTTGCAGTGAAGTGCACGATGGACATGACGCCGATATAGTGCATCAGGGCAGGCACAATCGCTGCAATCACGATGGTGGTGTAAGGCACTTCCAGATACTCGGCCATCAGGAAGCTCGCAGCCCCCATGATCGGCGGAGTTATCTGTCCGCCCGCACTGGCCGCTGCTTCAACACCGCCTGCAAAGTGCCCCGGATACCCAAGCTTCTTCATGTTGGGAATGGTCAGCGAACCGGTGGAAACCGTGTTGGCGATGGAAGAGCCGGAAATAGTGCCAAAGAAGGCGGAGGAGACAACGGAAACCTTCGCAGGTCCGCCTGTATAGCGTCCGGCTAGGATCATCGCATTATCAACGAAGAACTGCCCAAGCCCCATGCGCTGCGCCACAACACCAAACAGCACGAAATGAAACACAACAGTTGAAACGACCCAGAGCGTAACGCCAAAAATGCCTTCAAACGGGAAGTACATGTTGTTGACGAACTGCCGCCAGTCAACGCCCGGATGCTTCAGGATTTGGATCGGAATATATGGCCCCAAAAGCGCATAGCCGATGAAGACCAGAATGATCAGCGGCAGCACGATACCAATGGTCCGGCGCGCGATCTCCAGCACTGTTAAAATGATGATAGTGCCGAAGAAGATATCCGGTCCGGCTGGGTTGCCTTGTCGCAAGGCCTGCTCAGAAACCTGAATGCCAAAAAGGTCAAATCCACGCCAGCTGAACCACAGATACAGCGATCCCATCATCGCCAGTATCATGATCACCCAGTCAAGCAGCGGCACATTACCAAAGCTCAGGAACTTACCGGGCGTATTGGCCAAGGCACGATCAGATTTGAGGAAGGGGAACGCCAGAAAAATGAAGAAATACAACCCGGCCAGATGGATGCCCATGTGAACATAATCAACCGGCGTGCCAAATCCGGCGGTCCAGAAGTGATAGAGCGCATAGGCAATGGTCGCCCAATAAACCACTTTTGTCAGGATTGGCCCGTTGTCACGGGTATGGAGAGCGGAGTCATACTTTTTCTCCAGCTCTTCCAGAGCCTTGTTATCAAGGTGCGATTGTAGGGGCATGGAACCCTCCCGGGTCTGGGGTGCGTCATGCGGTGGTAAGAGCGTGTTGGGCTATCTCTTCCCAATACCAACAGCTGCGCAAACAAAAGCATGCGGCAAGGCTGAACCACCGGTGGCGACAGAAGGCAGCGGAAGAACACTCCCGCTGCCGTTTTAAGTCAGACTGTGATTAATCGAGCAGGCCAACTTCTTTGTAGTAACGCTCAGCACCCGGGTGCAGCGGCACGCCAATACCATCAATGCCATCAAGCGCGCTCTTCATGGTGATGACCTTGCCCTTCGGATGTCCATTATCCAGCAGTTTACGGGCGGTCTTGGACCAAAGCGCCTTGGTGATCTCGTAGACCAGTTCCTCATCAATATTAGCATTGGTCACAAACATGCCGCTCACTGCCACCGTGTTGGTGTCATGCGTCACGCCCGGATAAGTGCCAGCAGGGATGGTGGAAGGAATGTAGTAGGGAACAGTCTTGTTCGCCTGAGCAACTTCAGCCTCAGTGAAGGAATAGAGATCCATGCCCTTGGTGTTATCCAGCTGGATCATGGCAGCAACCGGGGTTCCCGCAGCATAGAAGTAGGCATCCAGCTGACCATCAGCTGTCCGCTCCGCGCTTTGAGAGTTGTTGAGCTCTGCCTCATCAATATTGTCACGATTGACGCCGTGATCACCGAGAATGAGCTCAACAGCAA
Organism: Pseudovibrio sp. WM33; assembly: GCF_001623165.1. Lineage (NCBI taxonomy): Bacteria > Pseudomonadati > Pseudomonadota > Alphaproteobacteria > Hyphomicrobiales > Stappiaceae > Pseudovibrio > Pseudovibrio sp. WM33. The sequence continues at coordinate 30,354 of NZ_LMCK01000015.1, read as the reverse complement.
TCTGCGTTCCAGAACCTGCCTGCGCAATTCCAACCCGTTTGCCTTTCAGGTCCGCAAGGCTGTCCAGCTCACCACCCTTTGGCAGTACAAGATGCAAGTCCTCAGGGTAAAGGTTCGCAATCACACGAAGGTCTGGTTTGGCGTTGCCCTCATACTTGCCAGAGCCGTGATAGGCGAAATGAAGTGTCGCAGCACCGGTCAGGCCCGCTTCCATCTGGCCCGCCTGAATGGCGTTCACATTGTGCGCAGACGCGTTGGTTGACTGCGCGATCGCCACCAGATTTGGAACACCGCAGTTGCCGCCCTGATCACACGGACGAGAGCCCGGAGGGTTGGAAATTGCGTTGGCAATGATCCCGCCAATCGGGAAGTAGGTTCCGCCAGCACCACCTGTACCAATGCGGAAAAATTTGATGTCCTGCGCAACCGCTGCACCACTGATCATCGTGCAAGCAAGCGCAATCCCGGCGCATTTACTGAATAATCCCATGAGTATCCCCCCTCTAATAAATTCAGATAAGCCCAATTTAAGGTGATAGGTATTTATAATTATTGGCCTCATGGTGGTTAGCCTTATTCATAAAAGCAAATTCGAAATATTATGGTTATGATAGATTTTGTTTATATATTGAGGTGCCCATGAACCTGCAGCAACTGGCGGTTTTCCGCGAAATTATGAAAACCGGATCGGTCAGCCGCGCTGCACGAAACCTTCATCGCACCCAGCCCGCCGTCAGCGCATCGCTCAAAGCACTAGAAGATGATTTGGGAATGCCGCTCTTTCTGCGTGAAGGGCGCCGACTGATTCCTGTCCCGGAATCCCATTATTTGCTCTCGGAGGCCTCAGGCATTCTAGATCGTTTGAAGACGGTTGAGCAAAACCTCAGCAACATGCGCGATCAGGTGCAAGGCTCGTTGAGTATTGTTGCCATGCCCGGTCCATCCTCCTATCTGCTGCCCGAGTTCATCAGCAACTTCATCGAGGACAAACCGCAGGTGAAGGTCACTCTGGCAACCCGCAGCTCACCGCAAATCCTCAACCTGATCGCCGCACAAAGCTTTGACATCGGCTTTTGTGATGCAGCTGTAGGCACGGAGCAGGATGTCTTGTCTCACAACACCACAATCCCATGCACCTGCCTGTGCGCTGTTCCAAAAACATCACCGCTGGCAGATAAAAAGGTGATCCACGCAAAGGATCTGAACGGCGTGCCTATGGGCGTGCTCCAGCCCAACCATTCCACCTTTGAGGCCACTAAGGTTGCGTTTCAATCCAGTGACGCACACTTTGATATCCGCATCGATACTCAATATTTCCTGCCGCTGTTCCATTTCGTCGAAGCTGGACAAATCTGTGCAGTCGTGGATGTTTTGAGTGCCGTCAGCTACCAGCGCAGCCGGGGGGATGCCTCGAAGATCGCGTTCTTACCATTTGAGCCGACAGTACCGTTCGGCTACTCCATCCTCGTGCCGCACCAGCGTCCACTGTCCCGATTGGCAAGCTCTTTCGTCTCCTCCTGGCAAAACTGGGTGGAACAAACCATCAATCAGCCAATCAGATAGCAAAGAGCAGCTACAGTTAGCGCTCCAACAAGGACCGCGCAGGCAAACCGATCTACTTTGCCATCAAACACTCATATCGGCTGGAAGGGCGTAATGGACGAGGTTTGCCAGAAAGAAAACGAGACTGCAGAACGGGTCTATAACCAGCCTGTCTCTCCCTGGGCATTGGAAAATCTGCCCGGCGATCCCATGATGTGGATCCTGATCGTCAGCGAAATCCTCGTGTTTGGCGGAGCGCTTTGGGCCTTTGCCGGCAACGAACTGCTCAATCCTGAGATTTACCGCGAGGCACGCACGCACCTCAATGTGCCTCTTGCCACGTTAAACACAATCATCCTGCTCACCTCAGGCCTGTTTGCTGCCATCGCGGTGCGCTTTGCCAAAATCAAAGAGATCGTGAAGACAAGATTGTCACTGTTGGGGGCAGGAAGTCTCGGTGTCGTGTTCATCGCGCTCAAGATTTTCGAGTACAAGGAAAAGCTTGCCCTTGGCCTCAATGTTGAGACCAACACATTCTATACGCTTTACTATCTGGTCACCGGGTTCCATTTGGCGCACGTGATCTTTGGCCTGATCATACTCGGCATCATCGCCCTGTGGCCGACCGAGGACAACATGGAATCGGGCACAGCCTTCTGGCACATGGTGGATCTGATCTGGGTGATCATTTTCCCCATTTTCTATCTTATGGGGCAGGGGCTGTAATCATGGACACCAACAAAACACCCTCTAAAAGCATCCAGATGAACGATCTACTCAAAGCCTGGGTGGTTCTGGTCGCGCTCACTCTGCTCGGCTACGGTCTCAGCCTGTTCAGCAGCGAATTGCTTGTCTATGTCGGCCCGCTGATCATCGCTGCGCTGATCCTGTTTAAGGCGCGGATCATCCTGACCCGATACCTTGGCCTGACCAGATGCCCTGCATGGCTCTCCACGCTCACCTCAATGATTTTCACTTTAACAATGATTTGTGCAGCCCTGCTCACCTACGGCTCAGCAGCGCTTACGCAATAAAGACCTGAACACACCTGCCAAAAGCAGAAACTGGACTGGCTCAGGAAAACTGGAGAGCCTTCTGATACGATAAATTGAGGAGGACTTCATGGGTCGAAAACATTATACGGAAGAGTTTAAACGGGAAGCGGTACGGCTGGTGGAAGTGAGTGGTCGGCCCATTCCTGAAATCGCTGCCGATCTTGGTGTGGGACGAGCTACCTTGAACCGCTGGATCAAAGAATTTCGGGATCAGGATTTGCTGTCAGGGCCGCATGAAGACGCAAGTAAAGAATTAGCCAGATTGCGCAAAGAAAACGAGCTATTACGGCAAGAGAGAGATTTATTAAAAAAGGCGGCAGCGTTCTTCGCCAGGGAAACAAGTCGATGAGATATCAGTTTATCGATGCACAGAACGCGTCTTATTCGACTGCTAGCCTCTGCGCCTTTATGAGTGTCAGTTGCAGCGGATATTATGCTTGGAGAAAGCGGCCTGCTAGCGCCAGACAACGTGAGGATATGGTGCTCCTTGCTCATATCAAAGACAAGTTTGAAGCCTCAAACCGAGCTTATGGCTCACGGCGCATTGCAGCTGAACTTAGCGCTGACGGCCTTAATGTAGGTAGGCATCGCGTGGTTCGCCTGATGCGTGATAACTCTCTGAAAGTGGAGAGGAAAAAGAAATTCAAGAGAACTACAGTCAGTCATCACAACAAGCCTGTAGCCCCTAACCTTCTGGAACAGGACTTCACTTGTACCGGCCCCAATCAGAAGTGGGGAGCTGACATCAGCTACGGTGCGCCTCGTCTCGGATTATCCGAGGAGGCATATGTTTGGAATGCAACTTTAGAAAGGAGAATGAGATCATGCCATGTCTCCCGCTACGGGGGGATAAGAGCCGAAACGGCGGTGACCTGTTGTTGCTGACAGGGTGACGTAGCCCGTGGGAAAAGGGGATTGAGGCAAAATCCGTTACGCCGAGATGGTCCTCCAGGCTGAGTATTGGAAAGTTGAGGAACACGAACCTGTTCACTCGTATCTGTGGGTTGGAATGTCACCTACGCCCACGCGGATTAAGGGGCGTACCATCAAAGAATAGCTCCACATGTAGCGCGAGCTGATTTGCATCCGGGGGTAAATGTATGGCTTCCCGTATGGGCTGTGATGAGAACGTAGCCAGAGCACAGCATTGATGGCGACTTGCGGCAAGCAAGGGCAAAGACTGCGACCGGCGACTTCCCCAATACGCTTTTAAGTCCAACATATGAACGAGGGAAGGCATGGATGGAATGCTAAGGAAGCAAACTCCGATGACCACTATGCTGGCGGAGCTCCCGTAGTAGTCTGAGGCAGGGAAAGCCTGTTACACGAGACCGGACTGAGCCGGTCTTAAGGCGAAGGGGAGCAGTTCAAGTTGTTTGGCGTTTGTTATTAACTGAC
>NZ_LMCK01000015.1:0-26349 GCF_001623165.1 Pseudovibrio sp. WM33 | reverse complement strand
AGACCTTTGATAATCAGTGAAATGCAACACAAACTCGCAACGTGGGCCACAAGTGATCCGAACCGTCGGTTCGATCGTCTGTTGCGGCTCGCTGCCAATCGGGTCTGGCTTACTGAGGCCGCTCGCATTGTTCTGGCGTCCAGTGGCGCTCGAACGGCGGGTATTGATGGAATGGACAAGCAACACCTGCAAAGTAATCTGGATCGATATCTGGAGGGTTTGCGGGTGGAGCTTCTGGCGGGCACGTATTGCCCCCAGCCGGTCAAACGGATCTACATTCCAAAAGCCAATGGCAAGCAAAGGCCCTTGGGTATTCCAACTCTGATAGACCGCATTGTTCAACGCGCCATGCTGATGGCTTTGGAGCCTATCTGGGAGAGCGACTTTCATCGCAATTCCTATGGCTTCCGACCGGAGCTGAGTGTGTATCACGCGGTACGGACAGTAAGGACCCAGCTGCAAGATACAGACTGTGTTAGAGGACGGTGGGTCATCGAAGGTGATCTGGCCAGCTACTTTGACACCGTCCATCATCGACTGCTGATCCGCTGTGTGCGCCGCCGTGTTCAGGATAAGAGATTTATCAGTTTGCTCTGGCGTATCTTGAAAGCAGGTCACATTGATCGTGGCCTGTTCAGGGCTGCCAATGAAGGTGTTCCGCAAGGCGGCGTTCTTTCGCCGCTCCTGTCCAACATCATGCTCCACGAGTTTGATATGTGGCTGGAAGCGAAATACCTGAACAAGAAAGCCCGAAAGGATCGTTGGGCATGGAACTTCGGCATTCAAAAAGCCATCCCTATAGCGGTGCGGGAAAACCGACAGTGGAAACCAGCAGTTTCTTATTGCAGGTATGCTGACGACTTTATCGTGATCGTGAAGGGAAGCAAAGCTCATGCCGAGGTGATCCGTGAAGAATGCCGCGCGTTTTTGGAGGATAGGCTCAAATTGACGCTGAATATGGACAAAACCCATATTTCTCACATCAATGACAGTTTTGTCTTTCTTGGACACCGCATCATTCGCAAGCGGGACAGATGGGGCACCATGCGTGTTTCCACCACGATACCCAAGGAAAAGGCTAAGGCGTTTACCCATAAACTCGTCAAGGCTTTATCCGGCAACCATGATATCAGGACTGTTGATATGATTGACCGCCTGAACCGCCAACTGGCGGGTTGGGCGGCGTTTTACAAGTTCACAGGCTTTACAGCCTATGTATTCCACAAGGTTGACACTGTTGTGTTCTGGAAGTTTGCTCATTGGCTGGCACGAAAGTACCGCTCTCGTATCAAACCTTTGATGCGCAAGTGGTTCAAAGCGCCAGAAAAGGGTAAAGCCAAGACATGGCTGATCTATGGGATAAGTGAACAGGGCAATCGTATTGGCAGAGCGCTTAGACGGCTGGTCACCAGTCCCAAAGCGCAGTTCAGATGGCGCAATCCTGAGTGCAATCCTTATCTCTTCAGAGAGGAGCAGCGCTCTACGGTTACCTCACGCTATCATGATGTCGCAATGGCTATGAGCCAGACTTGAACGGAGAGCCGGATGCGCTGAAAGGTGCACGTCCGGTTCGGGGAGGAGAAGCTCTTTGGAGCTTCTTACTCCACTCTGGACTTCAGAAGGCTGGCTGTATCTGGCGATCGTCGTAGATCTGTTTTCAAGGCGTATCGTAGGCTGGGCAACCAGCAATCGCATGAAGACCGATCTGGTGACAACGGCATTAAAGCGAGTTCTGGCTACACGGACTTCTCTAAATGGTCTCATTCATCATTCCGACAGAGGCAGCCAGTATTGCTCCGATGCTTATCAGCGGCTCTTATCGAGGCACAAGATTACCCCTTCGATGAGCGGCAAGGGTAATTGCTTCGATAATTCCATGGTGGAAACCGCGCTCAAGACCATTAAGTCTGAAATGTTGTGGCGAACTACCTTTCAGACTCGTCAGAAGGCAGAAAAGGCACTTGGCCTTTACATTGAGGGCTTTTACAATCCAATCAGGCGACACTCGTCGTTAGGCTATCAATCGCCAATCGCGTTCGAGAGACAGAAAAGAAATAGTGAGACAGAGGCTTTCCATTTTCTTTAGGTCAGTCCAGGCTTCAAAGGCTGCAATATGACAGCGCAGGACCATTTCCAGTTTTTGATTGGAACAATAGCGTCCCCACACAAACCGAGAATTACCAAGGACAATAGAAAACAAAAAGACTTTGCGCGTCACGCCCGGTTCACAGGTGAACTCCACCTGTGCCTGTTGGCCGGGTGCTGTCTCAAAGCGCTGTTCGAACGGGCGTGCCGGAGCTGGGCGAAGCTCGCGAAGATACTCCGTTACAGTGGAGTACCCGCCTTCAAATCCCAGTGCCTTTAACTCACGGTGTAAGCGCCGGGCAGACAGGCCAGGGAACCGCTCCAGGCGTTCGAGCAAGTAGTCTTTGTACTCCTCCAGCATACGCCCATCACGTTGACGAGGTCCGTAAACAGGGGCTTCAAGGCCTTGGTGCAGATATTTAGCGACTGTCTTTCTATTCAGGCTCGCTTTGCGCGCTATGGCACTTATAGACAAGCCTTGCTGCTTCAAATTATGGATCATTACGATCTTCCCGAGATTGACCACCCCCTTCCGCACCCCTTTTTCCAACCGGAACGTGAGGGAGAGTTTGGCCAACTCTTGATTGAAGGGGCATGCCCCTTCAATCAAGAGTCAAAGCTGCGAAAGTGGGGAATTTTCAAGCAGCACAAATGGGGAAAATACATCCAGCACTGACACGGAGTTCCTATAAATCTAAAATATTCGTTTCAGAAGATTTTTTTTGCCTTTGCAATAATGAACTTTGGATGAATAGCTTCCGTTTGCTTACAAGATAAATATTTCTGGGATGACGCTGTCTCAATTGTCTTGTGTCTAGGGTTGTATATTCAACCCTTGTCCAATCATCCCTGATGACGAACAGGTTGATAGCGCCAAATTGCTGACCACAAGATCAGGAAGGGCCAACTGAGCCAAAAGGGCATTCCAGCGAAGTTTGCGACAGTACCCTTCGAAGTATTGGCTGCGACATAGTTATTATTCTGTTTCTCGCTCAAATTCTAACCAGACTGATCGACTTTCGGGAATATCTTCGCAGGTATTCAGATTTAGGGTACGCCAGCGATGATCTTCTGAAAAGGTGCTGTCAGAATCTGCGCCAACCTCGAAGCAAAGCCCCGTGCCAGTTAATTCAATACGCCCATCTGTACGATGTGTGAAATCTTGTAAAGATGCCCGCACAAAAGGATATTGCGCGATATCAACTTCATCAGCACAATGTTTGATCATCAGCGGGGCACCAGGCAATGTTCTCCCATTCAAACCAACCGCTGTCACGCACCCCCGATAAGCAGGAAAACGAATGGCACCAGGAGAGGAAAAGGTAACGGCCTCGTCTGCATAGAAGCCCGGCCGTTTGCAATTATGCGCATTTAACGGCATGGTAAAGTCTACCCAGTTGCCCGACCCGGCCACGTCAATACAATAACCGTCCTGCGGTCGATCAAGACGATCAGCTAAATAAAGATAACCTGCCTCATCACGCCAATCCTGAGCGTGCACCGTTATTGGCAAAAGTAAAATAAAGGCTAGTGTCCAAGGCATCACTGCAAGTGTTCTCATCAGGTGTCTCCTATAGGCGAAACTTTATTTCGGGCATCTGTTATGCAATGCTCAAATGGATGTGCATCACACGTGCCCTTCAAGTTTCACCAATAAACGTTGCGATCTGTCGAGTTTTCCTCATCAGTACGGATTACAGTTTGGACGTGTTCTGGCCAAAGCTCTCCGCTATTCAACTAATGAAGGCATAGGTTGGTCTGGGTATGTGAAAATACCCAAAATTAAATGCGCGTTGCATTTTACTTCGAGCCACAGTTCGACAATCTCTAAAACCTATTGGCTTAACTCCGTCAAAAGAACTCAGTTAAGTCATTTGCTTCAGGATCTTTTCAGGCCGCAGTGGCAAATCACGAACGCGAGCGCCAGTTGCGTCAAAGATGGCATTGGCAAGTGCTGCAGCAGTAGGCCCCTGTGAAGCCTCACCTGCTCCAACAGAGGGCAAGTCTGGGCGGTCAATCAAATGAAGCTCAATGACCGGGGACTGCGCGACACTCATGATTGGGTAATCCCACCATTCGGTGCTGGTGACGCCGGTGTGATCGTAAGTCACCTCTTCCATCAAGGTCCAGCTCAGGGATTGGATGATTCCGCCTTCGATCTGATTAAGCACGCCGTCCGGATTGATTACCTGACCGACATCTATGGCTCCAACGACCTTCGATATGGCTACCTCGCCATTCTCTAAATCTACGTGTACGTCGACGACAATTGCGAAAATGCCCGATGTATTCCGATAGCGTCCAAATGCGAAACCACGTCCAGTGCCCTTTTTGTTCGAACGACCAGACCAATTGGCTTCTTCTGCAACTTTTTCGACAATCGCCCGATAGCGCGGATTGCTGAGGTGCTGCAACCGGAACTCAATCGGGTCCACATCAGCATTAAAGGCAACTTCGTCCATAAAGCTTTCCATAGCGTAGTGATTGGAATAAGCTCCCAGACTGCGCATCGCTGAGACACGTAAAGGCATCTCGGGCAGAAGGTGCTTTGTCAGCCTCTTGTTCGCGATATCATAGATCGGATCACTGTTACGATCCGCCCCGAACATAGACGCTGCGCTTTGAAATGCATAGGGTTGCAGATCGCTGTTAGTAGACCAAGCGGGCATGAGGCCACTACGATTACCGCTGCTCATTTGGGATTGCAAACCTGGACGCGCAATATGAGCACCTGACCAGAGCGTGTGCTCATAGGAGCGCAACCTGTTGTTGGAATCAAGTTCGGCAGCAATTTCAATACGCATTGCCGTGCCAAATGGTGAATGAGCCAGCTCATCTTGACGCGACCACATCACACGTACTGGTAAATCGGTTGCGCGGGCTAAGAGCGCTGCATCCATCGCTACATCATCTGCACCATTATGGCCATAACATCCGGCTCCATGGGCATGAATGAGACGCAGGTTACTCTCAGCCATCCCTAGTACGTTTGCCATGTCACGCCGGGCTGGGTAGACACCTTGCGTATGCGACCACACCGTTAGGATATCGCCATCAAGCTGAGCAATCGCACAAGATGGTCCGATCGAACCATGGGCATGAAAAGGACGATAGTAAGATGCTTCGAAACGCTCGCCACCGGCAGAGTTAACATCGCCAACCTCCAGAAAAACACTGTCGAATGACGGCAGCGTTTTAATCCGTTCAGGCAACTCCTCCAGCGGTGGTTCAATGGGCGGGATGTCCCAGCTTGCACCTTCGGCCAATACTTCAGCTGCAGCCACAGCTTGTTCTTCACGTTCCGCAATCACGCCGAGAAAACTACCATCCCGTACAACTGAGATCACACCGTCCATTGCACTGACGGTGTCGATGGATACATCCACGAGTGTGAACTTCGGTGCTGGGGGGCGTACGATGCGGCCATGAACCATGCCCTCTAGGCGAATATCGACGATGTAAGAGGCTTCACCGTATAGTTTGGCCGGTAGATCAGCCCGTTGCTGGGGCGTACCCACAAACTTATGGTCTGCTGGACGCTTTGGTTGAGCATTGCCAGAGATCGGGATATTTATTTCCAAACCACCGACCAAAGCCCAATAGGTTATGTGACCGCCGTCCGGAGCGATCACCTCTCCATCTTCGACACGGATGTCCACCAAATTGGCGTGGAGCCTGCCCGCTGCCATCTTGACAAGATGACGGCGTATTTCGGCACTTGCGTGGCGTAATGTCATACCACTCGACTGTATCGATGCGCTGCCTGCCGTATACGATTCATCTGGTGACCGGTCAGTGTCTGGATTGATCACCTTTATGCGCGCAAGGTCGACATCCAGTTCCTCTGCAACGATTTGCCCAAATGCAGTCTGAATTCCCTGGCCAAGTTCAGCCTTGCCAGAGGACACGTAAACGCTGCCTTTGGGATCTATACGAATCCAGGCATCAACTGTCGATTCATTTGGGCGTCGCATTTCTCCCTGAGCAGTACGGATGGAAACCGGCAATGCGAAATAGGCGGTGAGCCCCCCAATGCCGTGTAGAATGGAACGTCGAGAAAGTGATGCTGTGTCAGGCTTAATCATGATTAGCTCTCCTCAAATCTGCACTTGAGCACGCTTGATTGCTTTTAGCACACGCGCCTGTGCGCCGCAGCGACACAAAATACCATCCATGCTCTCACGGATTTCTGCATCACTTGCGGCAGGATTGCTCGATAGCAGTTCAGTAGCCGTCAGGATCATCCCATTACTGCAGTAGCCACATTGTGCAGCCTGCTCAACCAGGAACGCTTGTTGAAGCACTGAAAGAACGCTGTCGGGTGTCTGATCTTCGAGCGACACCACCTCGGAGTCGGCGACAAGCGAGACCGGTGTGATACAGGACCGAACGGCCTGACCATTAACAAGCACAGTACATGCACCACATGCGCTGGCACCACAGCCAAATTTAGGGCCGTTCAGAGAAAAATCATTTCGTAAAACGTAAAGAAGAGGGGCATCTTCATTCACGCCAGTAGTAACTGAATTTCCGTTGAGCTGGAATCTTATCATTGTGTTTCTCCTGTCTGAAACGCCAAAAGCTGGCTCCTACGATTTCGATGAGATTCCATAACAGCCTATCTAACAATTTAAGCACTAATCGGAGGGCCCCATAAGGCGGTCTTCCTTGATAGCTATGATGCGATTGATAGAGGTTGTAAAATCGCTCCCATCAACGGTAAAGCGTAGGTGCTCGGTGAAGGCGACCTAACGTAGTTGATCATGTTTCTCTATATTTCTACGTGCTTTGTCAGCGAGGATGACTGGTACTAATCAGAGGAGCCAACACCGATCATGTCCAGCGGCTGGCCTACATTGAGCGTGATAAAGCTAGAAGGGGACAGTTGAGCCTCACGCTTGGCTTGTTCCAGAAGTTCAACCGGCTCAACGCGCGCTTCTGCACTCAGTTGGAAGGTTCCATAATGCATGCCGATTGACTGTTTTGCTCTTAAATCCATATGTGCTTTAACAGCCTCAAATGGATCAAGATGCACTGGCTTGAATAAATGCCGAGGTGCATAGGCACCTATTGGCAGAAAGGCCAAGTCAACAGGTCCAAATTGTTCATATGTTCTCTTGAAGTGATTGGCGTAACCACTATCACCGCCAAAGTAGATATTCTTGCCACCAATCTGCATAAGAAACCCGCCCCAGAGAGTGGAGTTTCTATCAGTCAATGTACGACCTGAGAAATGCTGCACTTCAAGAAACCAAAGCTTAAAATCATCTGACACTTGCGCGCTATCCAGCCAATCTAGTTCATTGATGTTGTCAGAGGATGCCAAGCGACTTCCCACCCCAAGTCCGGTATATATTTTGGGGTTGTCGCGCTTAATCAACTGATTTATGGATTTCAAGTCCAGATGATCATAGTGATCATGACTTACGATAATTACGTCGATTTCTGGTAGATCCTCCAGAGCTATGCCCGGTTTATGAACCCTCTTTGGGCCAGCAAAGGAAATCGGGCTGGTTCGTTCTGAAAACACTGGGTCAGTGAGAATATTGAACCCATTTATCTGGATAAGAAAAGTTGAATGGTTGATGAAGGTGACGCGTGCGTCCTTGCTATTGACTCTGTCCTGCGGGGACGGATCTGTGATCGTTTCCACCCATTTCGGCCATTTAGCCCTTTCCGTGTCAGAGGTCAGCCCTGCCCAGGCTACTTCCCAGAAGGAGTGAGTTTCGACCAGACTGTTATTCCTAAATGCTCCATCTTTGAAATTCAAAGATCCTTGCTTGTGATCTTTTTGAGTAGCCGCACAAGCTGTCATGAAAACACCTACCAATACGAAAATTACTACCGTAAATTCAATGGGCCGCATCCATAAGTTCCCCGTTTAAAAGATATCCAGCCAAACATAGGCGACATCTGGTCCTGCCTATTTAGCGCTGTGAGTGTGCGCGATTCATGATGGCAAGTTCTCTAGAAAAAATTCCATTTGATCCTGCAACATTGCTGCCATTGGATGCACCTGCAAAACTTCACAGAACAACGAAAGGGTGAGCAGCAGAGGCACGGACGTCCGCGTATCTTTTTTACATGGTCATACGGCTGCTACAGGTTGTCTAACTTATTACCGCATAAGTTTGGATATACTTATCTGGAATACTTTTCTTGTCAATTAATATATTTAGAGATATGGATTGCGAGGACCAAACTAGATCTACCACCCAAGAAACAGCTTCTAAACATAAGGATGGCCTATCTGCTACCGCTTAAAGCAGAACGCCTTCGGCAAATGTTGCAGGCTGCTGTTATGGATGAATGTGAACTGACACTTTCAAAAAAGAACTGCTTGGGCGTGTTTACCAGTCTGGAGCACCTGTGACGATGAGTGAAATTTCACACGCCTTGCTGCTCACCGAAGGAGGCGCGATCAAGGTCATTGGTCGTTTAGAAAGCGCGGCCTTGTTACACGACAACGCTCAAGCAACGACAAGCGAGTGGTGCTTATCAACATCACGGAAGCAGTCATGACTGTGTGCGTCCGATGACCCCAGCCTTTTTATTAATTAGGGCTTCAGTGACGCTGATTTAGCAGCGTAACGCCATGGCATGAGATCGTTGATGCGATTGATTTTATGATCAGCAATTTGAGCCAGCAACTCTGATCCCGGGCACCCGCGCTCGATTGGCCGGGAGGGCAGCGGTGCCTGAACAACTTCCTCGCAGCATGAACACGAAAGGCACTCCTCGACGACACTGTTAGAAACAAACCCTGTTTCTGTTGTATGCATTGATCTCCCTTCAAGCATGGGATTGTAACGGTGATCATTCAGCCAGTAATATAGCCGTGTTTTTCTTGTGCCATGGCGACTGGCAACCTGAGCGACGGGCAAACTTCCTTCCAGCGCCTGCTGACAAAACTGGAGGAAGAATAGAAAATCAAATCCTATCGCGTCAGGTCGACTTCACCGAACGCTCACAAAGTAAGTCAGGCAAGATATTAAAAATCAATGGGTCCTGGGCCTAGCTTCACTCGATTATTCACTCTGATCAACCCTTCGTGTTCATTGTGGCAACAAGATCGTCCTCATCTATTGGCAGTTTGTTTGCGCGATATCCTGTTGCTGCGCGGATGGCATTTACGAGAGCAGGAAGTGCAGCGATCAACGCGGCTTCACCAACACCAGATGGCGCGACAGAGGGGTCACTGATGAGTTCAATTTCAAATTCTGGCGCGTGGTCAATCGTCGCAATCGGATAGTCGAAGAAACCATAAGCTGAAATCGAACCATCATCGATAGGCGCCCCTTCGACCAAGACTTGCCCGATGGCCATCATGGTACACCCTTCGATCTGAGCCTTGACTTGATCAGGGCTGAAAACAAATCCGGGATCAAGCACACAATAACAACGATCAATACGGATTTGTTCGTTCTCTTTCTCATAAGATACGTCAAAAGCCATTGCAACATGGGTTTGCTCAGCAAAGATTGCAGCGGCGTAACCGCGACCAACCTCTGCGTCTTCAGGAAGCGGGCGAGCGGCACAAATGGTTTTCAGCTTTGTCAAACACGTCTTGAGCCGGTCTTGTTCCGGGCCAAGATTCTGTATCCGTAGCGAAATTGGATCCAGGTTGAGCGTTCGCGCGAGTTCCTCAACCGCCGCCTCGGCTGCAAGCGAATTGGGCGTCGCGCCAAGTGAGCGCCACTGGCCAACATGGAAAGGAAGTTCGACGTCAGTGAATTCGATGCGGCGGCGATCAACGGTATAGAATGGATGAGAACCTATAGTGGCGCCTATGTCGTGAAACAGTTTCCGAACGAGCGACAAGCCCCCTTCAGGTAACAAAAAATCGTTGAACATGACGTGTCCGCTGACGAAAGCGTGCCACCATTCGGTGATTTTCCCATCGTCATCTGCTTTGATCCGAACCCGATGAGACGATGGCGGACGCGTACGGTCTGCGAGGAACTCGTCACGTAGCGACCACACCACCTTGACCGGTCGATCAACCTCTCGTCCAAGGAGCACGGCATCGCGGACAACATCATATGTTGCGCGACCACCAAAGCCGCCCCCCACACGCATGAGGTGAACCGTTACGCGGTCTGTTGACCACCCAAGTTCCGCAGCTGCCTTCTTTTGATTGACGAACATGTCCTGTGTGCCCGCCCAGATCTCGACCACTTCTCGCCCGTCCCGCTCACTAAATTGAATAACCGCAGAACGCCGTTCAATCGTCGCATGTTCGACAATTGGCAAATCCTGACGTCGGTCAACGGTCCAAACCTGATCCTGAGCGACATCATCGTTTTCGAGGATGCTCTCAAGTTCCCCGGCCGAAAGAGCAATATCAACATCAATCATCGCGTCGATATCTTTTTGAGTATAACTTGATGGGCTGTCCCACTGTACAGTCATCTGCTCGAGTGCGGCGTCAAGAACGCTTGGCGTTTCCGCGACAATGCCGGCAAAATTACGCTCTTTATCGACGACGACCTTGATGACACCGGGCATACTACTGACGCCACCATCATCAACATCAACGATCTGGGCACCCGCCACGGGGGCTGGAACGCCGCGCCCATATGTCATGTTCGGCAAACGAACGTCGAGTGCATACACCTCTTTGCCGGTTACAATATCACGCCCTTGAACCTGCAAAGCAGTTTTGCCAACCTGCACCTTCTCCCTGCCTGGATCAAACGTGTAAGAGGTCGCATCCGGGAGGTCCCCAAGATCGATCACTTCGTTTGTTCCTGTGACAATATCAGCGAAGGTCACGACTTGACCTTCCGGGGTAGTAAAACCGCCTTTAGCATCGCCAAGAGCATGGGCATCAAGGCCAACTTGCTTGGCCGCACGTTGTCTCAGCTCTTCACGAAGACCAGCAGCAGCTTCAGCCAGAGGACGGGCGTTGTTACTGGTTCCCGAGCTTCCTACGGTGACCTGCAGTCTCGTTACGTCGTTTGTTGAGGGAAGCGAGACTTGGATATCCTCAACATCAACATTTAGTTCTTCAGCTACGATCTGGGCTAGGCCGAGGGATGACCCTTGTCCCATTTCGTGCACGGGGCTTAGCATTCTTACAGTGCCATCCAGGTCGACTTTGATCCACGCTGTGCCCTCCTCAAAGTCTGGTGCGCGCATCGACGCCATGACTGGCGCGAACTCTCTGCCCACGAAATAGGTGACGGTTAGACCCGCTGCTGTCCAACCAGCAGCTTTCAAGAAACCACGCCGTGTGAAGCGCCGCTTTTTTTGTGTAGCTGGTTTCATTTCTAGCTCGCCTTTCTTGTTTGCATCACTTGGGAAGCGTTCTTGATTGCAAGGTTGATCCTTTTATAAGTTCCGCAACGACAAAGATTGTTGCTCATGTGATCTATGATTGTTTGGTCGTCGGGGTTCGGTTCTTCATTTAACAATGCAGCGGCTTGCATGATTTGCCCTGCCTGACAGTAACCACATTGGGCGACGCGCTCGTCCAACCAGGCCTGTTGAACAGGATGTAAAACGCCATCGGCGCTGGCGAGACCTTCAATTGTGGTAATGCTGTCAGACTGGACATCAATCGCATAAATGGAACAGCTGCGAGCAGCCTCACCGTTGATGTGAACCGTGCATGCACCACACTCCCCTTGGCCGCAGCCAAGTTTTGGTCCAACAAAACCCAACTGTTCACGCAGCACCATAAGCAGCGTTTCATCTTGCCATGAGTCTGGTACATCAAATTCAGAGCCGTTAACGAATAGACGCATGGATCAATTCCTTCAATTGGCAGACATAGTTCTGAAAGTTTCATAGGAACGCGAGGTGTCCGGCTAGTCTTGCTCCAGAAGAACACCATTTTTGATGACCATGTTTGGCATTGAACGGCCAACCAGCTCGCTTGCATTTCGAGCGGTTTCTATTCTATTTAGATCTTCGTCGGTTAGGCTTAGATCCAGGCTTTGCAGTGTATCCTCTAGTTGGGCTGTGGTACGAGCGCCAGCCAATGGGATAATGTCTTCGCCCTTGGCCAACAGCCAGCCGTGCAAAAGTTGCGCGATCGAAATGTCTTTGTCGGCGGCCATATGGCGCAGCGTAACCATCAAAGGATCGCCTTTTGCATCGGACAATTTACCAAAACCCATGGCGCCAAAGGCCACAATACCGATACCCAATTCACGTGCCGTGGGCAGGATGCTTTCTTCGATGGAAGTATCGGTTATCGAGTAAGCGAATTCCACCAAACTCAGTGGATGGGTGGCATGCGCTTTACGAATGGTCTCTGCATCGGTTTCCGACAGGCCAACGTTGCGCACATATCCGGCTTCGACCAGGTCGGCGATAGCACCAACGGTGTCTTCTACAGGGATACCGATATCCACGCGAGCGGGTTGATACAGGTCTACATAATCCAGACCTAGACGTTTCAGAGAGGTGGTGATGTAAGTTTTCACGTTCTGTGGGCCAACATCGACCTTGTTGCTGCCCGTGAAAGCATTCTGAAAAGTTCCGTACTTCAGGGAAATGAATGCTTTGTCCCGGTCAACGCTTTTCAGTGCCTCACCGATAAGAATTTCATTATGACCATCCTGGCCGTAAAAATCCCCTGTGTTCAGGAGGTTGATGCCGGCCTCCAGCGCGGCGTGAATGGTGGCTACGCTTTCGGAACGCTGCTGGTCCGGCATCATCGACATGCGCATGCATCCCAAGCCAAGCCTTGAGACTGCAACACTGTCGTTCCGGTAGGTTTTCATATCCATTTGAAACGCTTTCTCAGATTTCCAGCTCTTTTCGCTGGCTACCCGGAAGGTACTCATCAGGAATTACATCAACAAGGCGCACTTTATTGAGATGATATATGTCGAAAATTGATATGTGGCCATAATTTCATAGAGTTTGGCACTTTTCCAAGCAATAGTTAAAGATGATCAGACTGGCAGGAGATTGGAACCTAGCGTTACGCAATCTGCTCTACCGCCTGCCGAACTGCACCACGAAACCATCTTTGCGATGGGGAATGGTGTGTGGCTTTGTGCCAGATCATTTTGAATTGAACAGGTGGAAACGGGCAAGGCGGCTCAATGTGCGCGAATTCCCTGAACAGCCCATGTGCGATACGCGCCGGTAATATCGCTATGAGCTGTGACCCACGCATCAATGGGGGAAGGGCTTCGAAACTAGGAACTTCGACACTCAACTGACGTTCAATACCATGTTGTTCAAAGATTCGTTCTTCGAACGGCGTTCCAGACATGGAAAAACGAACTGTCGCGTGAGGCAGCGTACCGAAATTCTCACGCACCTCATCTTCCGAAATGACGTTGGGATCGAAGAAGCACTTTGCGCAATCCTCAAAAAGCGTAGTGCTGTGGATATCAAGCTGATCTGGTGGAGGGAGAGGTGTAACGACAACATCGCTCTCTCGCATGCGCAGTCGATCCAGGTAATTCCGGCCAGACGAGATCAAGCGAAGTTTGGCCTGCGGAGCTTCGTTCAAAAATCTGTCCAGCAGTCCGGGGGCAATCAACTGACGCTCATAGTCTTGCGCTTCCAGGCAAAATCGGGTCGTCATTTGCTCCAGTTCCAGTGGTTCTGGCGAAACGAGTGTCTCAAGTCGATCTAGTATTTCCGAAACCTCGGGTGCTAGGGCGAGGGCGCGCTCGGTTGGGGCAATGCCACGTCCAGCTCGCACGAACAGAGGATCTCCAAACACTAAACGCAGCCGATCCAAAGCATGACTGATCAGAGGTTGACTGACGTCCATCCGTGCAGCCGCACGCGAGATCGACCCTTCTTTCGCAACTGCGCAGAAAATCGTCAGCAGCTTGACATCGACCTTCATTAGGTCAGATTTTTTCATATATGGCCTCAATAAGATGCGTCTTGTTTATATTATGAACGAAAAAGATACTCCTCGCAACATCGGCCCGATTGGAGGTCATGCAATGAGGATGATCGGACATGTCCACAACGAACAAACAGAGTGAAGTTGAATTTGTTGCGCTCGTCGCGCTGACTACATCGCTAGGAGCATTGTCGATTGATACTGTGCTGCCCGCACTGCCTGACATCGGCGAGAGCTTTGGAATAGCCGATGGAAATGCATTGCAGCAGATCGTTGGCGTTCTGTTTTTGGGACTGACCATCGGACAACTCGCCTATGGGCCGTTGTCCGATCGCTTTGGACGCAGGCCAATCCTATTCCTCGGCATGGCGGTTTTCGTATTGAGCAGCCTGGTTTGCATTCTGGCGGACAGCCTCGTAGTGATGTTTGTAGGCCGGTTCTTTCAAGGCGTGGGAGCTGCTGCGCTCAGGATAGTGCCTATGTCCGTTATTCGTGACCGATATGATGGAGCCGCCATGGCTCGCATCATGTCCCTGACGATGGCGGTGTTCATCATTGTACCTTGCATCGCTCCGATGCTTGGACAGGGGATTCTGATGCTGGCGGGATGGCAGTCGATCTTCTGGTTCATGCTGGTGCTGACATGCGCCTCGGGGTTTTGGGTTTGGACGCGCCAGCCGGAAACTCTTCCAGTTGAGCGGCGCAGCGCCGGCAGTCTTGTCTCGGTCCGCGACGGACTTGTCGCGACCCTGTTCAACCGGACAACACGTGCCTATACAATCGCCAGCGGGCTGATGATGGGCAATATGAACGCAATCGCCCTGCAACCGCTTGGACACATTGCCGGGCTGGCCAACTCGGCCATCAGTTTTCTGTCCGGATGTATTGCCATGGCGATTGGGTCAGTCATTGCTGGCGCTTTCAATATGACGGTAGCCCCCCTGTTCTTCGGGATTTTTGCAACCAGCCTGTTGTCTCAGCTCATCTTAATGTTGTCGGATCGCCAACAAATGGTAACGGGCGCATAGCCTGCAACCTGATCGATTTCTAAGGAAACCGAAATGATTCTTGATTTGACACCCTACCATGCAGCCAGTGGATTGGTGCTCCGTATGTGAAGATGTCGGCTGCTGAAACGACAAAAGAACCCGGTGATGCTCGCGTATTGCTCTGGAGCCACGCAAGACGCAAACTCTATGAAGTCGCACGCAACAAAACCACGCCTGTAGCTCAAAAAGACCTGCGCCAGATTGGTGATCTACATCAGATTGAAAAAGACGATCCGGGGCAAAACCCCAAGGAACGTCTGCTAGAACGCCAGGAGCGAAGCAGAGAGCGTGAGCAGCCCCATTTGAGTGGTCCAGATTGAAAGTTAGTGCATCACTGGCCTTTGGTCTATCGGTACGATAGCCTCTGTCGCAGGTGGGCGGTAGCCCAGAGCACTGTGGGGTCGTTTGGTGTTGTAGTGGTTCCTCCATCTCTCGATGATTATTTGGGCTTCGCGCAGTGAGTAGAAGATTTCACCATTCAGCAATTCATCCCGCATTCTCCCGTTGAAGCTTTCACAGTATCCGTTCTCCCAGGGCGATCATGCTCCTATGAGAAATCTACTTAGAAATTAAATTTTTGGGTTTGTCGCCAAAACTTATAGCAAGACGGTTCAAACCATTCATTGCGCATACGATGAATGTCAAATCTACGGCTTCTTTGTCCGTGAAGGTCTCCAATAGAAGGTTCAAATTACCCTCAGATTCACGTTCCTCAGAGATCCTCGTGACGCTTTCTGCCCAACTGAGGGCAGCGCACTCTCTTTGTGAGAAAAGGTTGCTTTCCTTCCACACCGGTAAGCAATCCAGTTTCTGTTGATGAACATGAGCTTTTCTAGCTTCGTTTGAATGCAAATCTACACAGTATGCGCAGCCATTGATTTGTGAAACACGCAACTCCACCAAGGTTTTCAGGGTTTCCTCAATTGCAGG
This sequence comes from Pseudovibrio sp. WM33, assembly GCF_001623165.1. Classification (NCBI taxonomy): domain Bacteria; kingdom Pseudomonadati; phylum Pseudomonadota; class Alphaproteobacteria; order Hyphomicrobiales; family Stappiaceae; genus Pseudovibrio; species Pseudovibrio sp. WM33. Next base: position 10,461 of record NZ_LMCK01000015.1, on the reverse strand, counting down.
GACCTGCTTTTTGATGGAGAGGAGTGAACTTAAGGCATCTGCGTTTATCTCAAAATAATTTAATCCCAATTCCATTTCTCCAGTGTTGATCATCTCTATATCTAAACTGCCAACTGGCGGCGATAAAACTAACGCTCAGAATGGATCGAATGCAAACATGGTTGAAGTCTTTTCAATACCTTCGATATCGCTCACCATTTTGGAAACAAGGTTTGGTGCTTCGTTGAAATCTTCCAAATATGTTTTAGTCATGATGTCATATTCACCGTTGATCGAATAAATCTCGGAATGTAGTTCTTTGATGGCAATCTCATTTGCGATACTACGCCACGATCCTGGTTTGCATTTTATCTGGACAAATAAACACCGCATCGTTGTAAGGCCTCCAAAAGGACATTTTAGAATTGGGTTTGCAAGTAAGAATGTGAAGCAAGTAGAGATCTCTTTCCTTGATTTTATTCTCCTATAATACGTTGCCCGGAAGCTGATCCCTCAACACTTTTCGCATAAGCTGCGGCGACAATTTTTGAAGAAACTGGTTCGTGTCCCTTGAGCGTTTTTCCATAGCGCTCATAGGAAATGTCCATGAGGCCTGGACTCACAACATTCAGTCTAATGTTGCGAGGCATTTCAATAGCTGCAGCTGTTGCAAAGCCAGAGAGTGCAGCATTTGCTGTCGCGGCGCCAACTCCATTTGGAACAGGATGTTGATCCAATAGCCCGTTTGTTAGGGTGAAGGATCCACCATCTCTGACATAACTCATACCTGCGAGAACAACGTTCACTTGGCCCATGACTTTATCGGAGAGTGCATACATAAATTCGGCTTGAGAAATTTCCTGCAATTTTGCAAATTTAACAGAGCCTGCTGTCACTACGATAGCGTCCACTTCTCCAATCGTATTGAATAGCTTTTCAAGAGATGCCATGTCAGTCATATCTGTCTGATAGTCACCAGAACTGCGGCAAACTCTAATAACTTCGTGTCTCTTGCTGAGTTCTGTACAAACCGTGCGACCAATATCTCCACTTGCACCAATGACAACTATCTTCACCTCATTCCCTCCTTGGTAATGACCTAGACTTCAGCTTGCCTCAGAAATCGCGTTTGAATTTTGATTGGGACAAATAATCAGGCGATTGAATGTTTGGATCGGTAGCGGTATCTGGAACTGGTGTTTCAAGTATTGTGCGAATTGGAATTGTTCCTGTCCAACAGTGGGGGTTTACACCTTCAGGACCATACTCTTTAAGTGCGTTGCTCTGCTGCCTTCTCAAAATATCCATGACAGAGTTGTCGTAGCGATGCTTTACGGATACTTCCTCAATTGGCAAACGCATAAACTTAACCTTTTGGATCTCTTCTTCTTTATGTTCACGCAACTCTGAGCGGCGACCGGGAAATAATGTTTCGACGAATTCAAACGCAACATCCATCTTCTCATTACTGTCTTCTACCAGCTCCGATTTGCCATGGATCGTGACCGAGCGATAATTCACAGAATGGTGAAAAGCTGAGCGTCCTAAAAGCAACCCGTCCAGGTGACTTACATTGAAGCAAACATCAATGTTTTTGGCCTGTTCAAGCAACATCTTGCTGCCAGCTAGACCATGCCAATAGACGTAATTACCCTTGCGCCAGTAAAGTGTGGGATTTAAGAGGGGCTTGCCGTCGAGTACAAACGCAATCGTACACATATACCCGCTATCCAATATATCGTAGACTGCTTGCTCGCTGTAATCTGCGTATTCAGGGGCTCGTTTAATTGTAGACCTTGTGGTTTTTTCAAATACTTTAGTGGACGTCATATTACTTTTTCCAATTTTCTATGGCTCGCATGACTCAGAAAAAACTGCGGTTTTGAGATGAAAATGTGTTGTCCTGGCAAATTGTATTTTGGTGCTAATCAATATCTTAAAGGCATGCTTTCAGCTGATTTGAGTTTCTCAGGCAGGAAAGTGGACAAGTACCCCTGCCGCTTCCCGAGCAATTTGTAATAAGCCTGTTTTAGGTCACTGTGAGCTGAGCGTTGAACGTTTGCGTCAGCCATTAACTGGTTGTTGACTCTGCAAATATTGCTATGACGTACTTCGTCAAGAAGACCGGGGGCTATTTCGTCAATATAACTCAGGCGAAGAAGTAATGGCGCTACTGCGGCTTCTACGAACGAGAATGAATCGCCAAAAAGGTATTTTCCACCGTGCGAGGCAGCTTCCAGTTCATCGAGCTTTTTATGAAGCGTTCCAACAGTTGAACCGTATTCTTCCTCACTCCCCTTTACGGAAAGATCATACAGACACCACATCAGCTGGTTAATGAACTGAATCCACGCACGGTCACGGGATCGTTCAAACAAATCCGACGGATATGTCTTTTGCTCAGCGTAATCCTCAATGAACTCGATTATTGCTATAGATTCAAACAGTACCTGATCTGTACCAGCGAAAAGAACTGGTACTTTTTTTAGCGGGGAAACTTTTGTGAACCACGTTGGAGGGTTCGACAAGTCGATATATTCGATGTCAAAATCGAGGCCTTTCAACGACAGGGCTATAAATACCTGCTGCACAAAAGGACATAATTTATAGCTCACGAGTTTAAATTTCAAACTTTGCCCCCCCATGCAGCATTGCTTACAAACACCTTAGTCTACGGTCACCAGTTGTCCGTTAATGCCTCCCTCAACGCACTTAAGATAGGCATTGGCGACCCTTTCCGATGAGACAGGAGTATGACCAGGAAAAACGCTTCCATATCGTTCGACGGAAATGTCCTGGAGCCCCGTGCTAACAACGTTAATCCGAGTGTCACGTGGCATTTCAATCGCCGCACTCTTCACAAATCCGCCGATAGCACCATTGGCAGCAGCTGCACCGCTTGCCATTCGGATCGGGTCTCTATCCAAAATACCGCTTGATAGGGTAAACGACCCGCCGTCATTGAGATAGTTTAGGCCCGCGAGTACGCAATTGATCTGGCCCATTGCTTTGTGCGTGAGGTTAAATAAAAATTTATCTTCAGGAAATTGCTCGAGAGGGCAGAAGTGAACCGCACCAGCAGCCAGAACAACAGCGTCTACTTTTCCGATCTCTTTGTACATGGCATCAATAGAGGATCTCTCTGAGATATCTGCATTTACGTCACCACTGTTACGTCCCACTTTAATCACATCGTGATGGTCCGGTAACGCTGCACATATCGTCGTTCCAACATGTCCTTCTGCACCAATTACAACAATTCGTTGAGCCCGACTTGAGGTGTTCATTTCCGCTAGATTGGTCGTTTTTCGTGCATGGCTCATCAGTCACCCTCGGGGTTTATATCCACATATTATCGTAGAGTTTTTAAATTAGAATATTAGAATTTAAAAATGAAAACATTTCATTTATTTGGCTCTTGAAATTTGACCATAAAAAATCAAGTATTATATCGATAACGATAGTATTGAATTGATCTTATCAAATCTAAAATATAAATTTTACATAAGAGTAATATTATAAATATTATTATTTAGGAGGCTGATGAAAATGTTGCTTGAAACCGGGCATATTGACGAATTTGTCAACAATAACCTTCCAGTAACTGAACTACAGCCAGAATTTAAAATTGATCTTTACCCATATCAAAAGAAGTTAAACGTAGGAGTTGAACTAGTTGATGCCTTAGTGGAGCGGGGGTTCGGCGAACATCCGGCTTTAATCGGCTCAAATGGTACATTGACGTATCAGCAGCTTAGAGATCTTTCAAATCAGATTGCTAGAGTTCTCAGTGAAGATTTCGGCGTCATGCCTGGGAACCGGGTCATGATTAGGTCGAGAAACTGCCCAATGATGGTGGCGTGTTTTTTGGCAATCTTGAAGGTTGGTGCAGTTGCTTTCAATACCATTGCGCTCATGCGTGCGGGCGAACTGAGCATCTTGATCGATAGGGCTAAGGTAGATTTGGTTCTTTGCCAAAAAGGTTTAGATGAAGAGCTAAGCCTGTTGGATAGAAACACACGCCCTGATCTTAAAATTGCGGAATTTTCGGCAATCATTGACGACAAAGCGACTGTGAATGCTAAGGCAATCTTCAAATCGACTAAGTATGAGGCAGCTAAAACCTCTCAGAACGACATTGCACTGCTAGCTAGTACATCCGGCACGACCGGGAAGCCTAAAATCACCATGCATCGCCATCGCGATATCCTCGCAATTGCTGATGGATTTGCAAGGCAAGTTTTGAAAATTGTGCCAGGCGATGTTTGTATAGGTACACCTCCGTTGGCATTCACTTTCGGTTTGGGCGGTTTGGCGGTGTTCCCGTTACGCTTTGGAGCAGCAGCCGTCTTGTTAGAGCAGACGTCACCATTCAATCTGGCAGAATTTATCGGCCAGTATGATGCAACTGTCTGCTTCTCCGCACCAACAGCATACAAAGTTATGCTTTCTGAAGAAGTTAACTGCAAACTTCTCAAGACTTTACGTTGCGCTGTATCCGCTGGTGAGAACTTACCGCAACCAGTGTTAGAACACTGGCAAGATCGTATAGGCGTTCCAATCATAAATGCGATGGGGTCAACCGAGGCACTACACACATTCATCTCAACCCGCCTGGAAGACTTTCAGTCTGGCTCTGCTGGCCTCTGGCCAATTGAGGGGTACGAGGTTGAAGTATTTGATGATGGTATGAAACCTGTCGGGATTGGGAAGCCGGGCTGGTTGGGCTTCCGCGGACCAACAGGTTGTCGCTATATGGATGATGACCGACAGGCAGAATATGTCAAAAATGGTTGGAACATCACCGGCGACTTCTTCCGCAAAGATCAGGACGGAAAGCTACACTTCGTTTCTAGAGCAGACGATATGATTATTTCGTCTGGCTACAATATAGCTGCTGCTGAAGTTGAAGAAGCACTGCTTTCACATCCATCCGTTCGAGAATGTGCAGTTGTAGGTATACCAGATCCAGATAGAGGAAGTATCGTCCGCGCGCATGTCGTTCTGGCCGATAAGAATAGCAAAGCACCGAGCTTAGTTGAGGCGTTACAAGAGCATGTGAAGAGCACTATATCACCATACAAATATCCAAGATCGATTATCTTTGTTGACAGTTTGCCCAAAACCGAAACGGGCAAATTAAAACGGCACATGTTACGCAAGGCGGAAAATACAAACGGCGACAGTCCTGAGGACAAGGATTCTCTGATAAGTGAAATAGCTAATGACCCGACGATAGGGGCTGGAAATTTTCTTTTTCGCGTCCACAAGTTAGCAGTAGATAATGAACGTACAGCAGTCACTCACATTGATATTGAGGGACAAGCTTGGGCATTTTCCTTAAATGACCTGGTAGCGAAAGCAAACCATATAGCATCTTGCTACTGGCATTTGGGTATACGGGCGAAATCCATTGTCGCACTATATTTAGATGATAGCATTTCCTATTATCTTCACTACCTCGCTTTAACGAAGGTCGGAGCTATCCCTGCATTTTTAAATGGCGGAGTTTTGCCGGAAATTGCGAGTAAGTATCTATCAAAGATCAAGCCTGAGTTGCTTGTTTCTGAAGGGGAAAGGCTGGGTGAGATCCTCACCTACAACGCCAATTTCGAATGTCCAACAACAGATATCGCTGATGTGGAAAAACAACCTTTCTCGCTTCCCTTTGAAACCTATGATCACTTGGATGATGATACTGTTCTCATTAGTCATACTTCCGGTACGACGGGTCTTCCCAAGGCGGTTTCCTTTAGTCAAAAATCGATAATTTACGGGGTCAAGAAGCAGCTTGGTAAGAAGCTCGGTAATGCTATGTTATCGGCAGCACCGGTCTCACATGCAGCTGCCATCACAATGCTGATGAGCAACATAATGCGTATGAACCATCTGATTGTCGCTTCAGATAAATCTCCTGAAGGGATAGCGGCGGCAATTGAGACTTTTGAGCCGTCAATAATGTTCGCATTCCCTAGTGTTTATGTTGATTTGTGTCGGATTGACATTGATCCAGAACGCCTCGCCTCCATCAATATATGGATGAGTACTGCGGATGCATGTCATGAGCCTCATGTCAGAAAAATGCTTCAATACGGTCATCATTATGAGGATGGAAAACGCGTAAATGGTGCTCTGTTTATTGATAACTTGGGCTCTTCGGAATTCGCTTTTGGGATCTTTCGAAACATCCACACGCTTAAGACCAACAACTACAACCGCTGTGTGGGTAAACCATTTTCTTGGATCGAAGTTGCGCTCTTTGATGAACAGGACAAAAAAATCACCGACTATGGCGTAGTCGGCAGGCTTGGAGTTAAATCACCGAGTGTGACTTCAGGGTATTGGGAGAATCAAGAGGCGACCGCAGACGCCATTCTTGACGGCTACTGGCTTACTGGAGACCTAATTTACAAAGGCGAGAATGACCTTTACTACCACGTTGATAGAACAAGCGATTCGATGCTGTTGGGTGGCAAAACCTACTATAGCTGCCAGCTCGAAGAGGCCTTTTTGAAAAATATTCCTGAGATCTTCGATTGTACAGTGGTCCAAGGCGAACTTGAAGGAACTTTAAAGGTTGAAGCAGAAATCAAAGAAGGCCTGCCTTTCGCAGATATCGCGCAGAGAATATTCGTATATTCCAACCAGAATAACCTTCCGGATATCACTGAAATCAAGCAGGTTTCTCCTGGGTCTAACGAAGGGGTCACAGGGAAAAAACTAAAGCGTGTCATCCGCGAAACAGCTTGATTGGATTGAATAATGCTTAAAGACATTGAAGTGGCATCAAATGCGAAGCTGTTTTCTGTTTCTAAAAATGTAGAATTTTGTGAAACAGACATGGCAGGTATCGCGCATTTTTCAAATATCTTTCGATATGTAGAGTATGCGGAGACAAGGTTTTTCCAGCAAGGCGGAATGAGCATCTGCGACCCGACCAAAGATCAAAAATGGCCGATCCTCTCAGTGAACTGCGATTTTCTGCGACCAATGACCTTTGGCGATGAGATACTCATCGCCATAAATGTCGGCCGGATTGGCACAAAATCACTGGTGCTCAATTTTTTCATCTGTAAAAAGCTGAGCGATGGCCGCGAAGAAGATGTTTCCAGAGGCCAGCTGACAGTCATTCATGCCAGAGCGTCGGGCGAACATGGCAAGATTGCAACTGCCGAAATTCCACCTGATTTCAAAAATTACCTCCGTGAATATCTGGCGGTGGAAGATTGTGATGAAATAACAGCTGGTTAGCTTCTAAGATAACCTCCTATTCAATCACGGAAACCGAACTGGAAACGAACGTATGCCTCCACGCCAAAGACCGAACCCGGCGGTGATTGTTAATCAAGTTTTGCCGCTATTGTTCGTCATTCTTTACAGCTCGGGGTATGTGGCATCGAAAATCGGCATCGCATATACAGATCCTTTTACGTTTCAAACCCTGCGATTAGCCACTCCAGTTCCACTTTTCTTAGGCATCATTTTTTTGATCAAGGCGAAGTGGCACAATAAACCTATAGACGTGTTCCATATATGTGTGACTGGAATTTTAATACACGGATTTTGCTTCACAGGTATGCTGATCGCATATGAATGGGGGATGGATGTAGGCACAGTCGGTTTGATTATGACGCTGCATCCAGCACTTGCCTCTGTGGGGGCAATAGCTTTTCTGGGCGAAAGATTCAGCTTCAAACTGATATTTGGCTTGTTGCTTGGGACAATAGGTGTCCTGCTCGTCGTCAATCAAAAAGCCAACTTGGATAATAACACCTATAGCGGAGTATTACTTACTGTCCTGTGTCTTTTCAGTATGGTCGCAGGCGTGCTCTACCAGAAGCGATTTATAGCACATATGAACCTGATGACAGGGTCATTGATCCAGCATTTAAGTGCGCTCATCCCGGTGTTTGGGCTAATGCTTGCTTTCGAGCCAATGGTCGTTAATTGGTCAGCTCCTCTGCTTGGATCATTACTTTGGCTAAGCGTTGTTCTTTCTCTGGGAAGCTGGATACTTTTTTATATTCTCATACGAAGCGGCGATGTTTCACGGTCACAGAGTTATTTTTTCTTAGGCCCACCCACAACTGTATTGCTGGCATGGATATTCTTCGATGAAGGTTTTGGATCTTATTTCATGTTCAATCTCAGCCTGATCGTGGTGGGCATATTGATTGTCACCAGACATAAAGCACCAAAGGTGGTTGAAACCCAAACCCCGGAGGAAAGCATGGCACGAAGCGGATGAAGTCCGCTCAACGTCCGTGTCACCCAAGCATCCAGAAGGCGGAAGAGTGCTGACCGCACCATTGTTTGGAAGCAGTTGGTTTAAAGAACATGGAGATTTGGAATGTCTTATAACGAACCGCGCATCTTTGTCGAAAAGATCATTGACGTGGGTGAGGAAAAAATCTTCATAAACCCAAGAATTCTGATGATCCGGGCCTTCATGGCTGGCGCAATTCTGGCTATTGCTGCGGTCTTTGCAATCACCGTCGGCGTGCAAACCGGCTTCCCCATCGTAGGGGCTGTCCTGTTTCCTGTTGGTTTTTGCATGCTATATCTCATGGGGTTCGACCTTGTTACCGGAATATTTGTTCTTGCCCCGTTGGCTTGGCTCGACCGGCGGCCCCACGTCACTCTTCGCGGTGTGGCAAAGGCGATCACGATCACTTTCATTGGCAACTTTTTAGGCGCTCTGCTGGTCGCTTTTCTAACTTCGGTAATTTTCACCTACGGTTTCTCAGCGCCGGTCAATCATGTTGGCGAGGTTATCGCGAACATCGGTAAGAACCGCACCGTGGGCTACAAGGAACATGGCATGGGCGGCATGATGACCATCTTCATCCGCGGTGTCCTGTGCAATTGGATGGTATCCCTTGGTGTAGTTGGCGCAATGGTCTCCACCTCCGTCAGCGGAAAAGTCATCGCAATGTGGATGCCGATCATGCTGTTCTTTGCAATGACCTTCGAGCATTCGGTAGTCAACATGTACCTGTTTCCAACGGCGCTGATACTGGGTGGAGACTTTTCCATTCTCGATTATCTAATCTGGAACGAGATCCCGGTCGTGATCGGTAATCTGGTTGGAGGACTCGCTCTCACCGGCCTGCCGCTGTTCGCAGCTCACATGCGTTCCGCTGACATAAAGGAAACGTACTCGCGCGCGCCCTCGGTGAATACATCAGCTTATGAGCGCGACATGCTCTGAGCATATGCCAGTTAAAAACGATTGATGCATTTAGAAACGAATTTATAGATCCGACGCAATATTAGTGGTTTTCAGGGAACAATTATGACAAATCTTGATCAAGAGACAGTAGGTACTCAACGTCGCCCAACAGGCATGACCGGCATGGCTGGCGGCGGTTTTTATGATGCCAACTCAGCTCCTCAATGGGAGCAAATCGCAGCCGTCCTGCCTTGGTTAGAAGATACTCTCTCAAGTCTGCCCCTTAAGAAAGGTTCAGGACCAGTTACCTTTGCAGACTTCGGGTGTTCCGAAGGGCGCAATTCTATTTCGGTTATGCGTCACCTCATCGGCAAGACAATGCAGCAGACAGACCGCCCGTTTCTGACGATCCATTCTGACTTGCCAACAAATGATTATTCTAAGTTATTTCTTGGTTTAAGACCTGACGGACAATCAACATTCAGCTCACAGCGGGTCTCATCAGCGGCCATTGGCGGTTCGATGTATGATCAGTTACTGCCACCAGACAGCGTCCATGTCGCCACTACTTTCAACTCAATAGGCTACTTGTCCGAACGCCCGCTTGATAAGTTGCCCGGATACGTATTACCAAACGGCCCCAGCAAAAGGCGGGCAAACGGTCACGTCACAGAGGCCGAGAGCAAGATATTTGCCAAGCAAGCCGAAGATGACATGGCGGCCTTTTTAACTGCCCGGGCGAACGAACTTGTATCAGGCGGTAAACTTATGGTTCAGGTCTTCGGGTGCACAGATAAACTACGCACCTGCGACGGCCTCTTCGACCTTCTCAACGACGCTCTTCAGGCGCATGTGGAACTTGGCAATATTTCCTCACAAGTATACGAGAGATACTACCAGCCCGTCTATTTCCGCAGTCTGGATGAGCTAACATCCCCATTGACAAACTCAGCGTATAATCTGGCCGGTCTTTACACACTGGATCGGACAGAAAGCTATGAAGTACCAGTCCCCTTTGTTGAAACTTATAAGCAAGACAAAGATCTGGATCGCTATGCTACCAATTATGTCAACTTCTTCCGGGCATTCACTCAAGCAGTGTTGCGTGGAAATCTCCCCGATGCACCGTCAAAAGTAGATCTGTTAGACCAGATCTACAAGACAGCAGAAACCCTTTTGAAAGCCAGTCCAGAAGATTATCCATTCCGAAATATTTCTGTAGCAATGCTCCTGACACGTAAATAGCTATGCAAATTGTTAAGCAGCGGAGTGTCAATGCAGGGTCAAATTTCCCCAGTTTGAGGTTTGGT
>NZ_LMCK01000014.1:0-60359 GCF_001623165.1 Pseudovibrio sp. WM33 | reverse complement strand
AATGATGATGCCGGATCAATTTTGAACGCTCATTGACACGTAGATGTAAGCTTAGCTGCTGGCTCTGGTACACTTAATGGAGATCATATCGAGACACGGGAGCTTATCCCGTTCACAAAGGGTTTTTTTGGCGGAAAACTGGGAAGAAGCAGTAACGAAGGGCTTATCATCCTCACTGCCAAAGGTGATAGCATGGATCCGCTTATCGCGGATGGCGACCTCGTTATGGTGGACCGCAAACGCAATGAGTTGTCAGATGGCGTCTACGCGTTCATCTACGGTGGTATGGCTCGCGTAAAGCGCCTACGCCCGACAATCCAGGGCGATGTTGAATTGATTAGCCAAAACCCAGAATACAAAGACGAACTTCTTAAGCGCGCAGACCTTGAGGACTTTCATATCATCGGCAAAGTAGTGTGGTGTGGTCATCGCTTCAGTTAAACTGAATTTAGAGCGGGCCAACTCAAACGCACAACTTTCTTTTGCGCATTAATGACCGTTATATGCACACCTAAGCGCCCATTTTGAATGGATTTCGCGCAACTCTGTGCAAAATGCTTTTCCCTATCCAAAACGATATAATTGAGAAGTTTCAACGGATTCATCCATTTTTACTCGCCTATGCCTCTGTGCAGAATAACAGTCCCCCCCACAATTGCGTGACGCGAATTTTACATAAGTGGATGAATTTAAGTGCGAAGTACTTTTTATTTCTTCTCTATATAATTCGCGTAGTGGGGGGATGTGCTCGCCTAACGCTTAGGATAGCGATCGTGAAGGTGATCTTTCAGGGCTATGTTGTCTGCGCCCGAGGTTTCGACGAGCTCTAAGTCTTTAACTCTTAACACTCTCCACCAAATCAAAGAGGGATTGCCTCCAATAGGAGTGTTTCGATGTCTCAGCGATTGTCCATGAGATAGATGTTGACATTGAGGATTTTCTGAAAAATAGTTGTTACAGGCATCAAAATCCGAATAACATTAGGTCTGGACAAGCAGGTTTTGTCCCTAACACTTAATGCGCAGCTTTCACCAGAACGCTCGCTGGCCTTCATCTCAAACTGGTGTCACCACTGGTGTTTGAGACACCGGATCAGCGTAAACGCTAGTGTCAATTTCGTAGACCGAACTTACCAAAGATGGGCTGACCACCTCGTGTGGGGTGCCCTCGGCAAAGATAGCGCCATCACGCATGACGACGAGGTGATCTGCATAGCGGGAGGCCTGGGCTATGTCGTGGAGGACGACCACCACCGTGCGGCCCTGACTGTTGAGCTGTTGGAGGAGATCCAGTGTCTCGTATTGATAGCGGATGTCCAGATAGCTGGTTGGTTCATCCAGCATGATGTAGGGCGTATCCTGGGCCAGGCACATGGCGATGAAGGCCCGTTGACGCTGGCCACCGGAAAGGTCTTTCAAAGCCCGGTCTTTGAAAGTGTAGAGACCCGAGGTGTGCAAGGCCTCCTCAACAATCTCAACATCCCGTCTGCTGCGAATGCCAAAGAGAGATTGATGCGGCGCACGTCCATAGCCAACAAGTTGCTCAACGCTGATGCCAGTCGGAACCACCGGACTTTGCGGCAAAAACGCAATTTGCCTTGCAACGGTCTTGGCAGGCAAACGGTGGATCTCGTTGCCATCAACGGTGATGCTGCCGCTCTTTAACTTATTGATCTGGCCGATGGTTTTCAGCAGTGTTGACTTGCCGCAGCCGTTCGGGCCGATCAAAGCGGCATAGCTGCCCTTTTGAATGGTGAGATTGATGCCCTTGAGCATGAACTCTTCGTAACCGGAGGTGACGTTTGAAAGAACGATGCTCATGTGCTTTGTCCTTTTTGTGAGCGGCTCATGATCCAGATGAAGTAAGGAGCGCCCAGCATTGCACTCAAAATGCCTGCGGAGACTTCAAGCGGCGGCGCAATAGCCCGTCCAACCGCGTCTGCCAGAACAACCAGAAGTGCCCCCACCAGAGCAGCTGTTGGCAGCAAAAGGCGATGTCGTCCCCCCACAAGAGAGCGGCTGATATGCGGTGACATCAAGCCGATAAAGCCAATCACACCAACCACGCCAACGGAGATACTGGCAAGCAGGGTTGCAACGCCCAACAATAAAAGGCGCATCTTATTCGTGCTTTGGCCAAGCCCGCGGGCGGTCTGGTCTCCCAGTTGTTGCAAGTCCAGTTGATAGGAGAGCACCATAGTCAGACCCAAAAGGCCGACAAGTGGCATCCATATCGATTGCACATGCACCCACGTACGAGCCCATAGGGAGCCGGTGAGCCAGACAAGTGGGTTGGAGATTTCCAGCGTTGCGGCTGTCACCAGCAGATAATCAACACCTGCATCACACACCATGCCAACGGCAATGCCAACCAGAGCCAGACGGGCAGGGGAGACTTGGCGCAGATGAGCTGCAAACAACACCACCACCGCAGCAACAATGCCGCCAAGGGCCGCAGCAAAAGGAAGATAAGTAACGGGCACATTGGGCAGGAACATCACTGTACCCAAAGCAGCCAGTGCAGCACCTGAGTTGATGCCCATGATCTTGGGGCTGGCCAGAGGGTTGCGAATGATAGCCTGGACAATAACACCGGAAATAGCAAGGCTTGCCCCGGCCAGCAAGGCAATCAACACGCGGGGGAGCCGTGACTTCCAGATAATATAGGTCTGCTTTTGGCCATCCAGATCAAACAGGCTGTTCAGGATCACATCCAGCGGGATGTTAACCGCGCCCACACCCAGACTAAGCATGCTGACAAGGACGCAGGCAAACAACAGTAGCATTTGGACGCGAAAGGCTTTGGTGCTCCGGTGGCTTTTAAAATCTGTACGCCACTGTGCGCCGGAGGCCTCAGAGAGCATGCTCATCAGTCAATCTCCTTGGCCGTGATGGTCAGATACAAAAAGTAGGGCGCGCCAATCAGGGCTGAAACCACACCCACCGCAGTTTCCTCCGGGAAGTTGATCAGCTTGGAAGCGCCATCAGCAACAAGCATCAAGGTGGCACCACACAGCATAACCGCAGGCACCAGTACACGATGGTCTGTGCCAAAGGCAGCGCGGCACACATGCGGAATGATGAGGCCAACAAACATCACTGGTCCGGCAACGGAAACGGAAACGCCGGTCAGGATTGCCGCGAGCAAAATACCGAAAAGCAACGTAAACCGTGGATCAGAGCCAAGCCCTTTTGAGGCTGCTTCGCCAAGCGCCATCAAATTGAGCTTATGCGACATGAAGAACGTCAGGAGGCCACCTGCCAGACACCAGACAAGCAGCGGCGTTGCCTGCTTCCAGCGCACATCTGCAATGTCGCCTGTGGTCCATTGGATCACGGAGAGGGCAAGTTCATCATCCAGCGTAAAAGTGAACCGCACCAATGCAAACGCAAAAGCGCTGACTGCCACACCGGAAAGGATCAGGCGCAGCGCACTTAACGTGCCCTTCAGGCCACCTGCAAGCGTCAGAGTTAGCCCACCGGCAAAGGCAGCACCCAGCACCGCCATGGTGTCGATGTTGAAGAGAACGAGCGAGGGGAACACCAGCCCGATAGCGATGCCCAGAGCTGCGCCCTGATTGATGCCAAGGATAGACGGAGAGGAAAGTGGATTGCGCGTTGTGGCTTGCAGCAAAAGCCCGGCAAGGCCGAGGTTTGCGCCAATCAGTGCGGCAATGAGAGTGCGCGGAGCGCGGATATCGCGCACAATGGAAAGGCTCTGCTCATCAAGTTGAGCAAAGACCGAGTTCAGGATTTGGAGAAACCCGATATCTTGTCGGCCACCTGTGGCAAGGGACAGCGCCGCTCCACCGAGCAGCGCCATCCCCATAAGGCTCCAGTACATGGCAGTGAGTGGCATACGCGTGGCTTAGTTCTGAACTTGCTTCATAATGTCTTGCAGATCATTGGCGGTCATTTCTGCTGCCACCATGCCGCGCAGACGAGACCACACATGCGCTTCCACGTAAAACACGCGGTCGTTTTTCACAGCGCTGATGTTCTCGTAAAGCGCTTCACCTTTCCAACCATCCGCAAAGGCTGGGTCTGCGTAGCGGCCCAGAATGAGAATGTCTGGGTTCACAGCAGAAAGCTGCTCCAGAGAGGTCTTCACGTAGTTGGATTCATAAACCGCACCCTTGGTTGGCTTCATGCCGCTGGCAAAGCCAAAGCCTTTCAATAAAGAGCCATTGTAGGAAACTGGGGAATGCAACCACAGCCCCTTTGCGTTGGTCACACCAAACTGAATCTTGTAGTCGCCAGCCTTTTCAAACTGCGCACCAATCTCAGCCATTTTGGCTTTATGCACTTCAACGCGGGCTTTCATCTCATCTGCCTTGCCAACGGCAGCGCCAATCGCTTCCAGCTGCGCAATTGCAGAAGGGTAGTCACCGCCCAGACTGTCAAAGACAACCGTCGGCGCAATGTCAGAAAGCGTGTCATAAGCGGCTGTATGCCGGGTCTTGTCGGCAATGATCAGGTCTGGACCCAAGGATGCAATCACTTCAAGGCTTGGTGTCTTACGGGTGCCAACAGAAACCCAGTCCTGCCCAATCTTATCCGTATAGGCGCTGATGATGCGCTCACGCTTTTTATCATCCGCCACACCCACAGGAGCAACGCCAACGGCAGCCAGCGCATCAACAAAGCTATATTCCAGCACAACAATACGCTGAGGCTGATCAGGAACAGTGGTGGTTCCCAGCTCGTGTTTAACATCACGCGCGGACGCTCCAAAGGCAACAAGAGTTGAAAGGGCGCCAGCGAAGGCGGCTGCGAAAAGATTGGTTTTCATCGGCTTGACTTCTCATAAGGACGGGCAATAGCAAAGGTTGTAGGGTGAGCTATTGTATACCTGATAATTATAGTCAAGTTTAAATAAGAGTTTTTACCTCATATTTATTCGATAACGCAGACATCCTGCAAATGCCTGCGCATAACCACTTAAGACGAAGGTTGTTCTGACAGCTCGTCCACTTCCATCTCCTTGGCAACTTCTTCATCAGCAAGAATAATCGTTTGCGGTGTGGCCGTGCGCGTTGGCGCAGAAGGCACAAACACACTCTTTTCGCTCTCAGCGACAGCAGAACGCTGTGTGAGGCGCCATAAGGTAAAGGCAAGAATAAGCGCATGGGCTGCAAACGTGGACATGAACAGGCCGATGGACCCGAAAATGCTCATCAACACGCCGCCCAAAAATGGCCCGATCATGGACCCCACGCCAAGCATCAGCAACAAACCACCGCTGGTCTGCATCGCATCCCCTGCATCTGCATGGTCATTCGCGTGGGCAACCAGCACCGGGTAGAACGTGTAAATCGCAGCGCCAAAAATTACCGCTGAGGCAATGGCGATGTTGGCACTGCTGGTATCCGCAAACAGGAAGATGGAGTCCGCTGCCAAGGCAACCACCGCAATTGCAATCACAACATAGCGGCGGTCCGTGCGGTCTGAGATCATGCCAATTGGGACCTGCGCAAAAGCGCCAGCCAAAATGGAGGAACTCACAAACAACGTGATGCTGGCAATCGGCAGTCCAACTTTCCCGCCATACACAGCCGCCAACGTGCCAAAACTGCCGTTGGAAACGCCGGTCAGAACAACAGCAACCACGGCAACGGGAGAGTTACGCCACAGCCGCCTGATATCCAGTTTGACCTGCGCAAGGGGAGCCGGAGCAGGGGTGCGCGTGACAGCAGTCGGGATAAGCGCCACCACATAAAACATGGAGGCAATCACAAAGAACTCAAAACCATCAATCGGGCCCATGGAAAGAACCACCTGACCACCCGTGGTCGCAGCAAGGTTCACCATGGTGTAAGTGCCAAAAACAACCCCGCGATTGCTTGGGTCCGAGCGTTCCGTCAACCAGCTTTCCACGATCATGGCTGCACCCGCAAAGGCAAACCCTGCCACGGAGCGAAAGGCAATCCATGCAATGGGATCAACCATCAAGGAGGAGGCCAGAACTGACAAGCACGCCAAAGACGCCATCACACCAAAGGCCCGAATATGCCCCGCCCGCTGCACGATCTTCGGCACACTCAGGCAGCCAGTCACATACCCAATTGCCCAACCCGTCCCCAACAGACCGAGAGAAAGAGAGGAGAAGCCCTCAAACGTACCTCTAAGCGGCAAATGCATACCGGTAACACCACCGGCAAAAAACAGGAAGGCAGAGCCCAAAAGCAAAGAGGCGATAGGAAGTAGAAACTGACGCATGACAACGACCCGGAAGCTGGGCAAGTATCCCCGAAAATACTTACCCCGAAAAACACCAGGAACGATAAGAGCACAACTCCCCAAAAAACGCGACAGCTTTATACCTACTCCCCTGCTTGAGAACACCTTTTCACGAAACAGCGAGAGCAATCACGGAAACTAGTAATGGAAAGCGGGAAGCGTGTTGTCCCAATGAGAGCTCGTCCGGAACGTGAAAGGTTTTGAGGTTTGCATTCTCGCAGGATGTTGGGCCGCTTGTTAGAAAATGAAGAAGCCCAACGTTAGAAAAGATCTCTAAATGTATGCTGTAATTGTTATAAGTTTCAAGGTGTTAGGTGTTAATCGCCTGGTCATTTGAAGAAATGTAATTTGATTGTCAAAAGCGATACAACAACACGAGGCTCGATTTGTTGCCTAATTATCCTCCAGTTTATGTAAAAAGAAATTGGAATTTTTGAAATTCCTCTGTTAGTTGTGTCCAATAAATTTTCTAGTTTGCAGGGAGAAAGCGTTAATTCGCTGCAAAGTTTATACAGATTTGATTGGTAGTCATGGACGCTCATTACCCGAAACAAGAACATGCTTATAGCAAGGGCATACTCTCAAAAATTGACATTAGCTCCATGTGGTTTGTATGGGTGATCCTCCTATTCCATGCTGCGATCTATACTGCTGCTTCGACATTGGTAGCATCCAATTTGCCTTTAGATGCAGTTGAATCGCTGTATTGGGGTAAAGAGTGGCAACTAGGCTATTTTAAACATCCGCCTATGTCTGCATGGATGATTGATGCAGTAGTTCAACTATTTGGCCGTGCAGATTGGGTAATATTTGCAGCCGCTGAAGCTTGCACAATCCTAGCAGTTCTTCCCGTAGTCCTAATTGTGCGGGAGCGTTTCAGTGCCAAGGCAGGCGGTTATACTGTACTTGCAGCATTTCTATCTCATTTTACGACATTGTCTGCTGTCGAATACAATGTGAATATGGGTTTTTTACCATTTTGGGGATGGATGGTTTATGCCTTCTTGAAGGCAGAAGAGAAAGACAAACTAGTTTGGTGGGTAGTCTTTGGTCTGGTCAGTGCCGGAGGAATGCTGGGAAAGTATACCGCTGCCATATTTCTTATGAGTGCAGTCCTTTGGGTCCTTGCTCGTCGACGGGACTTATTAGTTCGGCCTGGGCCATACCTTGCTGCTCTGGTGTTTCTTGCCGCGATTGGGCCGCATCTCATATGGTTAGTGCAGGCTGATTTTATTCTCATTGACTATGCTCTGGGGCGTACAGGGAGTAGCAATGCTGCATGGTATCGTCACATAACCATGCCTCTCAAGTACTTAGCAGAATTTGCTTACTCCGTTGGGCCAATGCTGTTGGTGCTCGGAATTGCTGCTGGATGGAAAAAAGTAAAGTCGATTTGTTTTTCTGATTTGATTGGCGGTGTGCGTCGTGTTTGGGCAGACAGCTTTTTATTTGCAGCAATAGGACCGATACTGGTTATAACGCTTCTTTCATTGGTGTTGGGGGCAAAAATCAAAACGGTTTGGTCTATGCCACTTGGTGTAGTTTTTGCCGGATTGATTGGTGTTGCTGCTGCATCGTTAGAGGTTGAACCTTTTAAAAGGCGCTTCTTAATCTCGTGGGGCACTCTTTACGCTCTTCTGCTTATAGTTTTTGTTGCAATCATGGTGATCGCACCGTTCGTCAAAAAATATCCAAAACGTATGCTTCACGACGGTCCAGCATTGACGCGTCTTGTTGAAGAGCATTGGGCAACTCACGAAACAAAACCCTTTGAGTATCTCGTTGGTGATCATTGGCCTGGTGGATCTGTAGCTTGGTATGCTGCGGTAAGACCAACATTTTTTGAACGTGCAAGCCTGACTTTCTCTCCTTGGGTTGATGAAAGAGATCTTCAATCCAAAGGCGCGGTCTACGTCGACTATAAAGAACCCAAGGCCAAGGTTGCTGGCATGTGTGTGATCGCTCCTCAAAAAGTACGTTGGCCTGCTCCTGGCGGTAGAGTTTACAAAAAACACCCTGAAGTTTGGATCGCTGTTTTGAAACCTGCATTAGGTCCAAATGCTGTGACATGTGAGGGCGAGTGACCATGAGTGAAAACACCCTTACACTTGCAGTGCCAGTATTCAACGAATCTGAGTCTTTGGAGGTCTTTCACCAGCGTCTTGGAAAAGTTGCTGAGCAGCTCGTTGATCAGTTCGCGTTAAATATCGAAATTCTTTACGTAGACGATGGTAGCTCTGACGGCAGTCCCACGATTATGAACCAGCTTTCGAGTGGCCGGTTCAGTGTGAAAACCGTTTGCTTTAGCCGCAACTTCGGCAAGGAAGCTGCGCTGGTGGCGGCAATAGAACGTTGTCAAAAAGGTGCAATTGTTTTTCTCGATAGTGATGGTCAACATCCACCTGAAATGTTGCCTGAGTTTGTTCGCCGCTGGAAAGATGAAGGCAATGATGTTGTCTATGCGGTTCATAATAAACGGCAAGATCATCCGATCAAACAGAAGCTGGTTGGGATCTTTTATCGCTTGATAAATGCAGGGAGCAGGTTCGAGATTCCTGCAAACGCTGCTGACTACAAGCTGCTATCTCCTCGTGCTTTGGAAGCGTTGAAAGCTTGTCAGGAACGCATTCGTTTCTTTAAAGGCCTTTCTACTTGGATTGGCTTCAAGCAGAGCGCGATTGAGTATGAACCAGAAGAGCGTATCTCAGGCACCACCAAGTGGAACTTTTTGAAACTGCTTAGTTTGTCGTCCGAAGGTGTGATCTCGTTCTCAACGGTCCCTTTGCGGGCAACGATGTTTCTGGGGGTGGCTATCGCTATTCCATCGTCGATATACGGTTTTTGGATAGTGTTGTCGTCACTGCTGCTTGGCAATAATGTACCAGGATACTCATCCCTGTTCACCGCAACAGTCTTTCTAGGCGGACTTCAGTTGATTTTGCTAGGAGTCGTTGGAGAATATGTCGGGCATATGCTGCGTGAAATTAAGCAGCGTCCGATTTACATCGTCGCAGAAGAACATAGCCAAAGCGCTCAAACAACCGAGGTTGCAAATGCGCTTGGTGGCTGATGATTACGCCTACACTTCGGAAATCAGCAAAAGCATTCTGTGGTTGTTGGAGAACGGTAAGATTCAAGGCACCTCGTGCATGGTGGTCACAGATGCATGGCCAAAGGATGTGACAGCATTAAAGGCGCTGAGTGAGCAGAGGCCCGATATCCAGATCGGGCTTCATATAACGTTGACAGGGGATTGGCTTAAGCCGTCATCCTCAGCTTTAGAATGGGCTGCGTTCTCAACAATGCCGCAGCTTTTGCTCAAATCGCACTTACGCAAGTTGAATACCTGTCAAATCGAGAAAGAGATTGCATCGCAGATTGAGAATTTTCAACGCGATTTTGGCCGTCTTCCCGATTTTGTAGATGGTCATGAGCATGTACATCTGTTTCCCCAAATCCGAAATGCATGCGTCAAGGCATTGCATGCTGTTGGGTTTAAAGGTTGGGTGCGTCAGTGCGGGGGCCCGTTAAAGGGTGTTTTGAAGCGACCTCATCGTTTTAAGTCGTTGTTCCTGAACTACCTCAGCTGGTTGTTTAAGAAACAAGCTGATCGCTATGGCATTCGCTATAACAGGGATTTTGCAGGCATCTACGATTTTTCGATGAAAAGTGATTTTAGCGGCTTACTGGAAACATGGCAGCAGACTGCGTCTCAGGATAGTGTTTGCATGTGCCACCCAGGGGTCGCGCATTCTAACTCACACACTCCAGATCCAATTGCTCAATCGCGCGAACGCGAGATGCGTATCCTGTCGGAAGCAACGCGATAACAATTGCTACGAAGAGGCTGGATACAGCTTGCGACCCAACTCCTCACACCAACGCATTGAGCATTAGCCCCTGTTCAGGGTATTCAGGTGGTGTTGGCGTCACTTCGGGTGATTCAGTGTGGTGAGAGGGTTAGGTGTGGTTTTATTTCGTCGGGCTTCAGAATTTGCGATAAGTCAGCTGCATCAGGTTATGGTTCTGGCGTTCTCCGATTATGTCATCCAGATGGATATGCCGCTCGCCGACTTCGAGCGGATGATTATGGCACGAGGCTTTGACGCGGAGTTGTCCTGGGTGGCCACCGACAATGAGCAGTTGGTTGGCTTCTGGTTCATTGGCAAGCAAGGCGCTTATCCTGGCACCCTCTACGCAGTCTCCACCGGAACCGTGCCACAGGCTCGAGGCAAGGGCATTGCGAGCAGGCTCTTTGCTAAAGTGGAAGAACACGCAGCTCAGCGGGGCTATCATCACATCCAGCTGGAGGTGATCACCAGCAACACGGCAGCCGTAAAGGCCTACGAAAAGCTCAGCTTCCAAACGCAGCGCGACTTTCAGTGCTTCAGCTTGCACAAAGCAGCATTTGCTGAACGGGGCTTTGAGCATACACCAGCACTCACTGACTGGGCTGAGATTGAAACGAAAACCGCTGAACTGTGGGAGTGTGCACCAAGCTGGCAAAACACTACCTTTGCAATCCGCGCACTTGCAGAGGGCGGCGCAACCTACAAGATTGAGCAGGATGGGCAGCTGGTGGCCTACATCGCGTTCACCCGCAAAACGGGCGCAGTCATGCAAATCGCTGTAGCTCCGGACTATCGCCGTCAGGGCCATGCCTCTGCGTTGCTCAAAGCTGCGTTTGACAGTGTGAGCAAAGATGCGCTCACGTTCATTAATGTGGATGAAGGGGATGGGACCATCATGCAGGCCCTGTCAAAACTGGGGGCAACAAAAACACTGCAGCAATATGAGATGCATAGAGCATTGCAAACAAACACAGCTCATGGTCAAGAGAGCATGCTAACCACCCCCTAACTGGCAATTCTCATGACACAACTGCGCCGCTCTCTCTGGTTCTATCTCAGCTCGTTCATCGTGATCTATACGATGGTGCAGGTGGCTGTAACTGTGCTGGTCTATCACTATGGCATCAAAGAAGCGGGCAATCTGTTCATTGAGCTCGGTTTGCCTGTGGTTTTGGTCAGCCTGATCTTTGTGCGCCGCGAACATAAGGCACCAACCGGCTCTGTGTACTGGGGCTTGTTTGTCGGCTCTCTCACAGTCAGCATCCCCATTTCCATGATGGTGCGCGGCTATCTGCTGTCCGGCAGTGATTATGCTGGTGCGCTCAGCCCGGTCCCGTCCTTTGCCGGAGATGAGATGGAGCTCTTCTTCATCATTGATCTGGTGGTCCGCGCACTTGCGTTTGGCATCGGTTACGGGTTTTTCGCCCGTCTGCTGTGTGATGCACAAAACCGCTCGAAAGAGCCGAAGTAACTCTCCTGAACCACACAAATCCTGAAAATCAGTGGCTGGCGGAACCATCCTCCGGCCTGCTTTGCTGTCTGCATCCACTGCGTGTTCCCGAAAAAGAACCCGCGGTCGTTGGAGGGCGAACAGGCCTGGGAAAAGCCTGAAGCTGCTTGGTGATCCTGACGCTAAGAGACGCTGCATTATGAGAATTTTTGCATAAATGTCATTTGCTTTGCACTTGCTAACACGAGTTAGCAGGTGTAGTTAGCAGGAGAGAAGAACAATCGCGAGTCGAAAGGGGAGGCCGCGTATGAAACAGACATGTTACGCTGGCATTGATGTCGGTTCTGCAAGTGCACGTGTAGGACTGTTCAATGAAAATGGAGAGCGGCTGGCCTTCGCAGTCCGGCCCATCAAGCAGTTCCATGGGCGTACCAACTTCGTAGAACAGTCCTCCGCAGACATCTGGCAGCAGATTTGCGCGGCTATGAAAGAGGCGATGGCCAAGGCAAACGTGTCCGCAGACGAGGTACGCTCGTTGGGTGTGGACGCCACCTGTTCACTTGTAGCCGTAGCGCAAGATGGCAACCCTGTCTCCGTCGCTGAAAATGGTGATGCTGATCAGGATATCATCATGTGGATGGACCATCGGGCTGCCGAGGAAACGGCGCTGATCAACGCTACGGGTGATGAGGCACTCAAATATGTGGGCGGTGAAGTCTCCATTGAGATGGAACTGCCGAAAATCCTCTGGCTCAAAACCCATTATCCAGATCGTTACACCAACACAGTCCGCTTCTTTGATCTGGCCGACTATCTGGTCTGGAGAGCAACAGGAGCAGATGCCGCCAGCACCTGTACGCTGACCTGTAAATGGAACTATCTGGCCCACGAAGGCCGCTTTGCGGAGGATATGCTGCAAGCCGTTGGCCTGCATGATCTGCCGGAAAAAGTACCGGAGAAAGTACTGGATCTGGGGCAAGCCGCAGGCGGTCTGTCAGAGCAAGCTGCAAAGGATCTCGGCCTCAATGCAGGAACACCGGTTGCTGCTGGCATCATTGATGCACATGCAGGTGGTCTGGCGCTTATTGGGGCAGAACCGGACGGCGGTCTTGCCATCATCAGCGGCACTTCAAACTGCCACATGATCGTCAACGAAAAACCAGTCATGGTGCCAGGCGTCTGGGGCCCGTACTGGGGCGCCATGCTGCCGGGGTACTGGCTGGGCGAGGGCGGACAGAGCGCAGCTGGCTCTCTGGTGGAATGGACCATCCGGCAATCTGACGCCTATGACGAGCTCAAAGCCGAAGCTGCCAAACAGGACATGCACGAGATCGCACTCCTCAACAACTGGGTGCTGGATCTGGAGGCACGGGAAGCGAACCCGACCCGTGGCCTTCATGTCCTCTCTGACCATCACGGCAACCGCTCGCCACGTGCCAATCCGCATGCAAAGGGTGTTGTCTCCGGCCTGACGCTGGAAACGGGCCGGGATGCACTGGCCCGCCTTTATCTGGCAACACTGCAATCCATCGCTTATGGCACGCGCCATATCATCGAGGAGATGACCAAGGCCGGTCATAGTATCACCAAGCTGTTCATGTGCGGTGGAGCCACCAAAAACCCGCTCTGGCTCAGAGAATATGCCAACATCACGGGCCGTGAAATTCAGCTGGCGGAAGAAGAAGATGCCGTCACGCTGGGCGCTGCCATTCTGGGTGCTGTTGCCTGCGGAGACTTCAAAGACATTCCATCAGCCAGCGCAAAGCTGGTGCGTGTTGGTGGTCTCATCAAACCGGTGCGCAGCACCGCAGAGTTCCACACTGCCAAATATCAGGTCTACCTCAATCTTTACGACAACCATCAGCACCACAAGGCGCTCATGGAAAAAGCCATTTAAATATCAAAACAAGTTCAGGAGGACACCACGTGCTCAACCTGCCACAGGCCCCAGCGCCTATCTGTGTAGCGGACAAGGAAATCCTTGTTGTCACCAATGCCGACCTTCGTGAAAGCGCCAACGTCGCTTGTTGGCCAACCTTTGAGGATTACGCGCAGCGGTTGGAAACTGCGCTGACCGCACAAGGCTTCAAGATGAAGCGTGCCCATGAGTATGATGCAGCGCGCGGTCACGGCTTTATTTCTTCGCAAAAAGAAGGCTCAGAGCTGTTTGCGCGGATTGATCCGGAAGCCCCGCTCATCGTGTTGCTCACTGCATGGCAGTACTCACACCACATCGCTCCATCCCTTGCCAAGCACAAAGGGCCAATCCTGCTGCTTGCCAACTTTGATGGCACATGGCCGGGTCTCGTTGGCATGCTCTGTATGGCAGGGTCTTTGACAAGCCTTGGCGTAGACTATTCCCGCCTCTGGTCCCAGTCGTTTGAGGATGAGTTCTTCAACTCAAGCCTCGCCTCATGGCTAAAGGACGGCAAACTCAGCCATGACACCTCCTATCTGCAAGACGTCTCCGCAAACCATGCGGTTTTGCAAACCCCAGCTGGTCAGGCAGGGCAACAGGTAGGCGAGTACATCCTCAAGAACAAAGCCATCCTTGGTCTGTTCGATACCTTCTGCATGGGCATGATGAACGGCTACTTCCCGGTCAAAGCTCTCACAGATATCGGCATGCCGCTGGAAAGCCTCTCTCAGTCTGCGCTTCTGGTGG
This sequence comes from Pseudovibrio sp. WM33, assembly GCF_001623165.1. Taxonomy (NCBI): domain Bacteria; kingdom Pseudomonadati; phylum Pseudomonadota; class Alphaproteobacteria; order Hyphomicrobiales; family Stappiaceae; genus Pseudovibrio; species Pseudovibrio sp. WM33. Next base: position 46,154 of record NZ_LMCK01000014.1, on the reverse strand, counting down.
AAATGGAGAAAGTGCCTCAGTCTCTGCGTGAGGAATGCCTGAAGTTCTACGAGGACCGGGGCATGACCTTCAAGTTCGGCAGTGATGATGCCACTGAACTGACCCGCGAGCAGGTGTTGGAACAGTGCGCCATGATGATCGCCATGGCCCGCTTCACCACCCGTTTCGGCCTCTCTGCGGTTGGCGTGCAGTACCAGCAGGGCCTGAAAGACAGCTGCGCAGCCTCTGACTTTGCTGAGGGAGCCATCGGCTCAACTGTGCGTTTCCCGATCCCGGACGAAGACGGCACCATCATCTGGGAAGGCAAACCAATCCCGTGCATCAACGAAGTGGACATGGGCACGGCCATCCCGCAAACCATGATGTGGCGCCTGCTGGATGCCATGGGCCTGCCTGCTGAAACCACACTGCATGATGTACGCTGGGGCAGTGAGTATGAAGGCACCTTCTATTGGGACTTTGAAATCTCCGGTTCTGTTCCCTTTGAGCATTTAAAAGGTGGCATCGCAGGGGCTACAGGCTATCGCCAGCCAGCCATGTATTTCCCTAAAGGCGGTTCCAGCATCGCAGGCCAGTGTAAGGCGGGCGCGTTCTTCTGGGCACGGGCGCATTATGAGGGCACACAGGTCATCATGCACATCGGCACAGGCCACGCGGTTGAACTGCCGGAAGACGAGTTTGAGCGTCGCCGCAAAGCAACCACCTACGAGTGGCCACTGATGAACTGCACGCTCGATGGTGTTGGTCGTGACGACCTTATGGCAGGGCATCAGTCCAACCACATCACGGTGGCTTATGTACAGGAAGACAAGCTGCGCGATGTGCTTCAAGCGTTCGTGGCTCAGGCACTGACACAGGGCATAAATGTCAAGATCGCAGGCTCTGCGAAAGGCATGCTCTAAAGCGGGGATGAGAGAGTTTGAGCATCACGCGGTGCTCAAACTCACGCTAAGCTGCGGGATATCCACGGACACCAGCCTGCACCTGCCATATTCTGCTTGGCAATTTGAGGAAGGCTGACTACCACTCAACAGTTGAGCGTATCTCCAAAAATGCTGAATGCATTTCGCAAAAAGGATATACGCCAGAGCAATGGGTTAGAGCGTACTCCGCCACCGCAGGCAAGCGAGGAGGGGCTCTGAAAAATCAGGGCGAGAAACGACGCAATGGCCAAAAAGCCGGATGAAATTGCAAAGGCGCTCGGCGTCTCCATCACCACAGTGCGACTGGTGCTGGGCGGCAAGGCAGAAAAGTACCGCATCAGCAAAGCAACCCAGGCCCGCATTCGTGAGTATGTGGAAGAGCATGGCGTCAAATTCGACCTGACCGCCCGCAGCCTCAAGCTCAAACGCACAAACACGTTTGGCCTGATCATCCCGCGCCTTGCCAACCCGTTCTTTGCCAAACTCTCTGAAGAACTGGAACACCGCTGCCGCGAAACCGGTTATCAGCTCATCATCAGTTGCTCCAACTCAGATGAGGAGACGGAGAAGGAGCTGGCAAACGGCCTTGTTCAGCGTAATGTAGACGGCCTGTTTGTGGTCTCGTCCACCTCCGGCAGCCAGCAACATCTGGGAAACACCATCACCAAACCTATGGTGTTTTTGGATCGTGATTACGGCAACACCGATGCTCCCATTATCACCTCCAGCAACTTTGAAGGTGCAAAAGACCTGACGACAGCCATTGCGAAGGCTGCGGGAAGTGAGCCAGTCTACTTCCTGATCGGCGGCAGCAATCAACCCACCATCATCGAGCGTGCACGTGGATATCTGGATGTTATGCCGGAATACGCAGGCGATGACTGGACACTCCGGTCGGCCCGCAACCGCACGCAGGATGGCGAGCAGATGATGCAGACCCTTTGGGACAAGCTCGGCACTGCCCCACAAAACCTGATGGCCACCTCTTTGCCTGTTTTGGAGGGAGCTTTAGCAGTCTTGCGCGAGAGGCTCGGGCATATCCCGACTCAGCTACGCCTTGCCACCTTTGATGATGACAAGATGCTGTCCTTCCTGCCTAATGAGATCTGGTCAATCAAGCAGCAGGAGCCTGAATGGGCAGAAGCTGCGCTGCAGGCCATGACCCAGACCATGAGCAGTGAGCAGCCACACAGCAAAACCATTGCGACCCGCCTGATCCACCGGCCCAAAGATCAGTAATCCGTCACTATTTGTGGCGGAAATACGGCGGAGAATTATACCTCTGAAAACCATGGGATCGGAAGAAGGTGCTCATTCCGCTGCGTAACCGTTATATTCCTTAGGTATGTAGAGCAGGCAAATGCGTTAGTCTGCCTGCGGCTATGGTACTCTTTGGAGACGAACTTGGGCTTATCCCTGAAATGCACACCGGATTTCGACAGATGGATATGCGCGAAAACAAATAGTTAGAGCATTGCCGGATGCCCTGACCAGCTGGGAGCATGTAGATGGATACTATTGGGCCAATCCAAAATCGCATAAGTCGTTTCTTTATTGATGTCGACGACCGGAACTGGGAGTCCGTCGAAGCTGCGATGACTGGCCGTGTCCATCTGGATTATTCCTCCTTCGGGGCAGGGGAACCTGTTGACCTGACGCCGGAAGCAATCACAACTGCATGGAAAGAACTGTTGCCCGGGTTTGATCAGACCCATCACCAGATCGGCAATGCACTCGTTGAATCCAAAGAGCAAAAAGCCACTGTCAAAGTCCATGCCACCGCCACCCACTTTATTGATGGAGCAGAAGGCGGCGATATATGGGTGGTCTATGGCACCTACAACATCGCGCTGGTGCATGAAGGTGGGGAATGGAAAATCAGCAGCATCCAGTTCAACTTCAAGTTCCAGGATGGCAACATGGATCTGCCAGTGATCGCGCAGGCCCGCGCGGATGAAAAAGCCGAGTAACCAGCAATAGCATTTTTAGTCTGGGCGATTGCCCGCAGGCCGCATATAACAGCAGGTGTGATACTGCCGTAACTGGCGTGATAGGACCTGCTTATGCTGCTGAACTTGCTTTCCAAATGCACCTTAGGGGCGGCTCTCCTCATCGCGCTGGGCGCAGCCGCAACAAATGCACAGGATAAGCCCGGCAAATCCGAAAAATTCTTTCCCGGTATCATTGGAGAGGACAATCGCGAAATCATCGACAGCTGGGATAAACCATGGAACGCCATTGGCCGGGTGAATGTTGCCGGGTTCCGTTCCCGTTCAATGTGCTCCGGTACGCTGATCTCGGATCGAATGGTCATCACCGCAGCTCATTGCCTGTACAACGCCCGTACCGGCAAAGCGCACGTTCCCTCCAAAATCAACTTCGTGGCCGGGGTGCGTCGGGATAAGTTTATCGCCCACACCACAGCCGCCTGCACCTACTTGCTGGATGGCTACACCTTCACCTCCCGCCCGACTTTGAAGCATGCCGCAACCGATGTAGGCGTAATCATACTCTCAAAACCGCTGGACGTGCCGCCGATGTCGGTGATCAGCAATTCGCCGGAAGTCACCCAAAACCTCGACCTCACCAGCGCCGGATATGCTCGGGATCGTCCGTTCCTGCTGGCCGCCGATAAAAACTGCAAGCTGCTGAAAGACCGTGGCAACCTCTGGCTCACCAGTTGCGACACCAACTACGGCGGCTCCGGCGGTCCGGTGATGGTGGACGAAGGCGGAGAACTCAAACTCACCGCCATCATGGTCGCCTCCGCCCAAAACAAATTCTCCATCGCAGTGCCAAAGAATACCTGGGCGCACCTTCTCGAGAAAACCACCTGCGAAGGTAAATAAGCTTAAGCCTGCCTTTACCTTAAGCCCAACACAGCCTCACACACACCGATCCAGCCCGTCCTGTCTCTTGTTGCCAACGAAAACAACAAGGGACAAACCCATGAGATTTCTGAGTATCCTTGCAGCAATTGCTGCTTTCCTATCGATTTCGGTTGAGGCAAATGCTGCCCTTCAACAATGCCGAACCATTGACAGCGTTATTGCTTCATCTGAGCTGGACACAAATCGAGACCAAGGCGGACATATCACAAAGCATGTGATCAACGAAGGCATTTTCAGCAGTGATGCAGATGCACAAGCAAAGCAAACAGACACATTTTTCCTGGATGAAGATCAGTATGAAAGCGTAGAAGCTATTTTCCTCGCAGGGGGTGTAGGTAATTGTGAAACCACAGGCTCTGCTGCCAACGTAGTGATTGACCTGGTACAGGCAGATTTTGCAGCTAAACCGGCTGCATTTATTGGATACAATTGTAAAGCTGGCTCAATCCTCACTGATAATAATCCATTTGCTGCTGGTCCACGGGTGTATTGTGGCCAGGAAGGGACATCTTTCACACCATCACAAATCCGGTTTGTTATGAAATGGACGGGTGAAAAATGGGTAATTCGAACGGCATTTCCGATGCCTTAAAATGAGTTGGGCGCAGCACCACGCTGCGCCTTCCACTATGGCGACGTCTTAAGCCGCAACACGCTTTGCCAAATACCGCTCCCGCACATCAATGATACAGCGCTGTCTCGACGACTGACTTACCTCGTGTGGAGCGAACTCGGATTCCACACCATCCAGAAAATCCACTGTTTGCCTCAGCAGCCCGAGCTGGTCATCTGGGAACCAGTGAGGCTCGGTCTCTGTCATCTTCTCAACGTACCGCACACCAACCTGCTTCTGGAAGATCGTGTCCGGCTGGCCGTCACGGGTGCAGATGCCATAGGTGCCGTTGAGAAAGTGACCCCATGTGCGCTCCTCCAGATCCCCGTCAAACGCGCTCAGCACCTCAGGGTAGGACACATGCAAGCGAGATCCCAGCTCTCCGGAAAGAAATGCCTCTTTGGCATTGCGGAAACGGGAGAGGAAAAACGCCTTGGTAGCCTGTTCCTGTGTCAGGCCAAAGCACTGTAAATCCTCAAACCAGCGCCGATGGCTCTTCAGGTGGAAGCGATAAAGCTCCCGCTCCTGATGCTGACCGAGGAACGAGACACACAGTGAGCTGTTGGTAAACAGATAGGAGGCCGCAGGCATCACCCGCCGCTCCAGCAGGCTCTGCCAGTCCGCGGATGAAAGGCCAAGCAGATCCAGAAACACCTGTTCCTCATAGAACTCCGAATAAAGATAGTTGAGCAGCAAGGTACGCTCCTAAAGCAAGAGATGGAAAACCCACCTCAAGCTCTAACCCACTTCATTCATGTAATGTTTCGATACGGATCGAACTAAGCTAGCCGGCTCGCACCTGGCTCAAAACGCCTGCGCCTCGTCCGAACACTCTGAGAGGCTAGTGATTGCCAGCCTTCTATGTTGATGGGGACCGGCCTATGTATTCCACGGAGCGCCGATGTTGATTAAAATGCGCTTGGGAAGATGGGCGCCGTAGCTGATGTTGGTGGAAAACCCGCCTTGGTCATCAAACGGGTATCCATAGGCAAGACCATTAATACTCACACCAATGAACTCATTAACATTCCAATTTCGATGCAAGAAGCCTGAATACGAATTGCAATTGACGGCTCCTGATGTACGCAGTGCTCCATAAAACCGATGGGGTGAGGCAGGCTCTGTCGAGTTCGTGTCTAAAAAACCCGTCGCCTGATGTTTTGCGGTGTTCTCTACCTCGCCAATCAGAACAAAATCGTTGTCGCTGACCTGGCGATAGATTCGCACTGCTTTGTATAGCTCAGGTCTCTGTGGCAACCATGTTAAACCAACCTGCGCCGCTTCGGATAGTTCAACTGTTTGCGGCACCGACAACGTTGTCTCGCGCCCACCGCTCAGCACACCTGCCAGATAATAGGTATAGATCGACGGTGGCACATGCGTGATCATGTTGTTGTTCACGTTGACCGTGGGCTTTGCGCTGAAGGTGTAAAGGCAGGTGTATTGCTGCGGCGTCAGCACGGTTGCCTCGTCATAGGCAACACCGCGATTGATGGCGGAAACAATGACATTTTCAATGTTTGCTAAACCAGCGGTTGCCAGTCCGGCAAAATGAGTTTGGGAACTGGCATCCGTATCATGGCCTGAAGCAAACACACCACTACAGGCAAAGACCATTTGTGATGGGCTCAATGTGTGGTTCTGCATCCAGGAAGGAGCTGGCGGAATTTTGTAAAGGCCCAGTTGTGGCACCACCATGGAAAGAAGGTCTGTGTTCTCCGCAAAATATGGAAAATACACATTAATCACTGCACCTTCATACTCAGCAGAGCTCAAAGTTGTCATACCTTTGATATTGCTATTACTCAGGTCAGCAGGATCATAGGCATTTCCGACGAGTTGCAGCACAAAGTACTCCGTCTTGCCATCACCCCAGGTCCATTTTGCATCAATGCATGTGCTTGTGCCTTTGGAATTGATGTACTCCATCGAAGTGATTTTCTCGCCGCATTTGGGCATCACTTTTTGCACTGAGCCACGCCAAAGCGTTCCATTTTGCTTCTTTTTCTCCTGAGAGTCTTGGTAGAGCCAGAAATCTTTCGTGTAGTAGTGGCCAAAAAAGCCTTGAAGCACATCATCAAACCACATGGAAAGCGGGTTGAACCCATAATCAGTTCTGTGCGGGTGCAGGTCTTTGTTCTTAACGCGGGTTGTATCGTCCACATAAACATAGCCAGATTGTGCGTTCCATTGTGTGATGCTCATCTCTGTGAGCAGCTCATACGCGCTCAGATCGGCTGGAGCTGTTTTGGTGCCTTTGGGTTCTCGTGCTCGATACAGGCGCAAACCTGTCGAAATCGGGTTGTTTTTTTTGTAGGGTCCAGGAAACGCTGTCCCGTGCTTCAGCCAGCCGATATGGACTGCATTCAGATTTCCTTTGAATGCTCCTGGGAAGACTGGCGCGGAACCTGCAGTTTCAGTCGTTTTGCCATCACGTTCATAGGTCTCACTTACCCGGTAAAAGTAAGCATACTCTGGAAAGTCTTTGTCTGCGTTCGCAGATGTTGCAGGAGCGAGGCCGCAATAAGAGGGCGGTTTTGGGGTTGTGTTCTTTTGCAGAATATCTTGTGGCGCAACAAGCTGTCCGGTGCTTTCTTGCAAGCACTGGTAAAAAGCCGCTTGTTGACCTGATGAATCAAACACCTTCTTAAAGCGCTCAATTAACTCATTCTGGCTGAGTGGGATGCCCACGCAAGTGAGAGGGAAGGGCGCTGTATCACTGTGAGCCGTAAAAGGAAAGCTGATCTGATCAACAACAGTGATGTCCACATCGAGTGATTGTTTAGCACCTGTCTTGTCAGGCGCCGTATAGGTCACTTCAAAAAGCCCAAAGCACATGTCTGGATTACCATCTGGTGTTGGAGCAGACGGCTTATTCTGGCTGACAGGAACACCCGCAGAGGCCCCGAAAAACATAATGACAGCACCACTTCCTAGCGATTGGTCCGTCGGCAGGTTGATTGTGAACGTGCCATCCTTCAGGTTTGTCGGCTTGTTCAGGCAAGCTGTGTTGATCCCGTTAGTGCTGCCATTAAAGCTGACATACTTGTTTGAGGCGTCATCCCAGTAAACCCATTCCTTACCTTGCTGGCCATAAATCGCATAAGTGAAGCACTCTTTTGTGTGAGGCAGTTTGAAGTTCATAGCCGGGAACTCGCCAGAAGAAACCAACTCGTACCGACCTGCGATGATATTGGGATGTTTCATGGTGCTCATAACGTGAATTCCCTTTCCCCAGTTGATGACGAAACGCATTTGAAGATGACGCGCAATACGTTGATGTGTGCCAAGAATTAGTAGAGAGGAGCGTAGCTAACGCTGTTAGGCCTGTCTTGCTCCAAGCGGTTCAAGGGTAAAGTGCCATTATAAATTGTAGGTCGCATCTAAACCGTTTCTGCTCCAAAACAGAGTTATTAAGCCTAACGTGCTTCATTGCTTCAACAGCGTTGCCATCAGTTTTCTACTGTCAATTTGCCGGGTTCAATTTGTCCCAAATAACTGAAAGGGCTGGCAATCAGAGCCTACATTTTGTAAGAGGCCTGCAACATTAGTTTTTGCAGATCAAACGCATGGCTGCGCCCAAGAAAGCCGCGCCGCGTTTTTTGGCATCTGCAGCATCAAAAGTGCAGGAGTTTGCCTGCAAAAGGAGGCTCTATGAGCACAGCAGGCACGGAAGCCTATAAGGCACGCCGCACATTCGCGATCATCTCTCACCCGGATGCCGGTAAAACCACACTCACCGAGAAGCTGCTTCTGGGTGGTGGTGCGATCCGTGCTGCGGGGCAGGTGCGTGCGCGTGGTGAGCGCCGCCGCGCCCGCTCTGACTGGATGAAGATTGAACAGGAACGCGGTATCTCCGTATCATCCTCCGTGATGACGTTTGAGCGCGATGGCATCCTCTTCAACCTGCTCGATACACCGGGCCACGAAGACTTTTCTGAAGACACCTATCGTACACTAACCGCTGTTGACGCAGCCATCATGGTGATTGACGCTGCAAAGGGTATTGAAACCCAGACCCGCAAACTGTTTGAAGTTTGTCGCCTGCGCGATATTCCAATCATCACCTTCGTCAACAAGATCGACCGTGAAGGTCGCCACCCAATGGAAGTCATTGACGAGATTCAAGAGGCACTGGCCCTTGATGTGACGCCAATGAGCTGGCCTGTTGGTATGGGTTCCGACTTCTTTGGTGTTTACGACCATATCGGCAACCGCTTCTTCACCTCTACTGAGGGCCGCGGTGGTGCTCTGGATACCATCAAAGATGTTAAAGGTCTGGAAGACCCTGAGTTGGTTGGTGAACTGTTCGACAACATCCGCGAAGAACTGGAAGAAAACGTGGAACTGGGCGGCGCAGGTTACCCTGAGTTCGATCACGAAAGCTTCCTGGAAGGGCATCTGACCCCAGTCTTCTTCGGTTCTGCTCTGCGCGATTACGGTATCGACCAGATCCTCGATTTCATCGCCGCATATGCACCACCTCCACATTCTCAGCCAGCAACGGGTGGCCGCACCATCAAGCCGGAAGAGAAAAAGGTAACCGGCTTCGTGTTTAAGGTTCAGGCCAATATGGACCCCAAACACCGTGACCGCATCGCGTTCGTACGCCTGTGCTCCGGTACATTCAAACGCGGCATGAAGCTCAAGCATGTGCGTGCTGGCAAGCCAATCACCGTGTCCGCCCCAATCTTCTTCTTTGCAGAAGAACGAGAGATTGCGGAAAAGGCCTATCCGGGCGATGTGATCGGCGTGCCAAACCATGGCCAGCTGCGTGTGGGCGATACCCTGTCAGAAGGCGAAGAAATCCACGTCACTGGCCTGCCAGCATTCGCACCTGAAATTCTGCGCCGCGTACGCCTGACAGACACCATGCGCGTCAAGCAGATGCGCCGTGGCTTGGAAGATCTGGCAGAAGAAGGTCTGGTGCAGATCTTCAAACCAGCCATTGGCACCAACTGGATTGTCGGTGTTGTGGGTGTGCTTCAGCTGGACGTTGTGGTGGATCGCCTGAAAGCGGAATACCAGACAGAAATCGGCTTTGAGACCGCCATGTACAACACAGCGCGCTGGATCGAGTGTGAAGACAAGCTCAAGCTTGATAAGTTCCTTGAGACCAACCGCGCGCATGTGGCATTGGACCGGGACGACAAGCCTGTTTATCTCTTCAAAAACGCTTGGGAAGTAAGCTACATCGGTGAAAAGAACCCTGATATCGGCTTCCGCGAAACCCGTGAAATTGTGCACACGTCTTAAGCTTATCTCCGAAAAGCGGTTTGGACTAGAATACGCCTACAAATAAAGCCTTGGGCTCGGCGCGTGACTTGAGTGAACGCGACAGGCTCCAGGGCAGCAAGGATAAGAACAAGATGAAAGATCCAGCTCTCGATACATTGCTGCTGCCATTTGAAGACGGTCTGCTCAATTTCTTCGAAGAAGGTGCCGCTGATCAAAAGGCACTCTTCCTGCGTGCCCGCATGGGCTTTGCCATGAATGGCATCGCCAAAGACCGCCTGATCTGCCAGCAGACATTCGCTCCAGACAGAGACAATCTGGAACGCGCTGGCTTCACAGTTGCACCAGAAGTTGACGGCCAGTACCCGCTGGTCATGCTGCTGCCTCCGCGCCAGCGTGACGAAGCACGTGCACTCATGGCAAAAGCCGTGAAGTCCGCAGTAGAGGGCGGTATTGTCGTTGTCAGTGCCTCCAACACAGAAGGTGCCAAGACTGCTGAAAGCGATCTCACCAAATTGGCAGGCAACACCGGCAAGGTCTCCAAGAACAAATGCCGTGTGTTCTGGGCAGAAATTACACCAGAAACCGTGAACCACGAGCTGGTGGAAGAATGGTCCAAACTGGATGCACCGCGCGAAATCATGGAGGGCGAGTTCGTCAGCCGTCCGGGCGTGTTCGCATGGGATCATCTGGACAAAGCCTCTCAGCTTCTTGTTGCAACACTGCCAGAGAAACTGGCGGGCCGCGGCGCTGATCTGGGCTGTGGTTTTGGCTACCTGACCCGTGAAGTTGCCAAACGCGAAAAGGTCAAAGAGATTGATCTTTATGAAGCTGAAAAGCGTGCGCTGGACTTGGCTGAGCAGAACCTGAAGGGCAAGACCGGAGAGGTCGCGCTGGACTTCATCTGGCAGGATGCCACCAAGAAGCTGGCACGCACCTACGACTTCATCTTCACCAACCCGCCATTCCATGCAGGTGGCAAGCAGGACCGTGCAGATATCGGGCAGGAGTTCATCAAGTCCGCCGCCCGTGGTTTGCGTCCATCCGGTCATCTGTGGTTGGTCGCCAACCGACACCTGCCATATGAAGCAACACTGGATAAGGTGTTCGCCTCCTACGAGATCAAGGCAGACCAGAACGGCTACAAAGTCATTCGTGCCATCAAGGCGAATAAATAAACTTGCGGCTTTGAGTTAGGAACTAGGCATGAGACTTGTAAAGCTATTGGCAAATCTGGGATACGGCAGCCGCAAAGAAATGCAGGCCGCCATCCGCAATGGTTGGGTCACTGATAAAGACGGCAACCCAATCAAAGCCGATAGCAAGCTGCCTCATGAAGACATCCTGTTTGATGACGAGCCGCTGGACCCACCAGAGGGCTCCGTCATCCTGCTCAACAAACCGCTGGGTTACACGTGTTCCATGAAGGATCGCGGACGTCTGGTGTTTGATCTGCTGCCAGACCGCTACCGCGTCCGCAAACCAGCTCTGTCCTTTGTGGGCAGACTGGACAAGGACACCACAGGCCTGTTGCTGTTCACTGATGACGGCAAACTCCTGCACCAGATCATCTCACCCAAGGCAGATGCTGCAAAGATCTATGAGGTTGAGCTCGATCGTCCGATGACAGGCGGGGAAGCGGATCAGTTTGCATCCGGTGAAATGATGCTGGAGAACGAGACCAAGCCGCTCAAACCAGCAGAACTGGAAGTCCTGAGCGAAACAACAGCCCGCCTCACTCTCCACGAAGGCCGCTACCACCAGGTCCGCCGCATGTTCGCCGCCACCGGCAACCACGTCACCAAACTCCACCGCGCCCAGCTCGGCAATCTGACCCTTGACGGCGTGGAAGAGGGGAGCTGGAAACTGCTCTCACAAGACGACATCGACAAGATCTTTGGCTAAAGTCCATCCCGCCACTAACAATCCCGCACTCGATGCGGGATCTATACCTACGAGACTCTAAGGATCACTCAAGCTCCCAATTCTGCTCAGGTTGTCAGACCAGAAGATGAACAAGGGCTTGGCGTAAATGTTTTTTGCTGGCACGTATCCGACTTCTGAAAGAACGCGGCTGTCCAGAGAATTGTCTCGGTGGTCGCCGAGCATAAAATAGTGGCCTTCAGGGACACGATATATTGGCGTGTTGTCTAATGCGCTATTTGAGTGAGCATCAAGGATTGGATAACTCATCCCGTTGGGCAAGTGCTCTAGCATCTGTGGTACTCGGAATGTTGTACCATTCGGGCTAGTCACGACGAAATCAGGAAGTGGACTCAGCTCGAGAGCTTTTCCCTTCAAGAATACGTGTCCCTCAGTTAGTTGGATTGTGTCGCCTGGCAAGCCTATGATGCGTTTGATGTAATCAGTCTCGCCATCGATGGGTAGTTTGAAAACGACAATATCACCGCGCTCGGGTTTGATGCGGTCAAAACCGCCTGCATTAGCGACAATGTAATCACCCGAAAGCAAAGTTGGTGCATTGCTGCTGGATGGAATAAAGAATGGCTCCACCTGGCGAAAGGAGGCGAATGGCTGATCATAAATATTCAGCGAGAATGGGAACAAAAGCCATACTACAAAGTAGACCAACCCCCGATTGTAGACCTTGAGAGAGTAGTTTTGCTGATTTCTGCACAAAAGCAATAGATCAATAAACGCGATTATGTAAAAGCAAACTAAAACTGCCGAAACTGCAACAACATACAACCCGTTATCAATGTATCTTGGGAGCGGAATGAGTGTAAAAATTAACCCTGACCATAAGAGCGAAAAAAATAGAACAAAACGCTTTGGTCGTCCTAAATAAAGGTATCCAGCGCCTGTAAAAAATTGGAGCAGCAAAGCTACCCACCATATGCGTTGCTTAATAAATAACCTACTCATAGTGGCAGTTGTCATGCCAGAATCCCTGTTCGGGTATAATTTTACCCATTGATATCACAGATTGTATCTCGCGCAAGCCACACTCACAGAGCCTAGATCCCAGCCCAGTGCCCTCACCCTGGACGGCGTCGAAGAAAGGAGCTGGAAACTGCTCTCACAAGACGATATCGATACGATCTTTGGTTAGTCGCAGATCTGTGTAAGTATCCAATTACATTAGTTACTCATGGTTCTGTTTAAAGCTAAAAAGACTAAAAACAGACATCGAAGCGAACATACCAGTACCTGCGTGAACCACGTAAATAACTATATGATTAAATATGGTGGGATCATCTAATATATGTTTATTGAGTGGGTAGTAACCGCCATAATAAAATGGAAATAGAAATCCAATAATAGAAGCAATAGCGGCTGTTATTATTGATTTATTGTCAAAGTCATAAATTTTGCGAAAATTACACTTTGCGGAAACTATTGGAATAGCTACGGTCATAAAGAAAAACCACAAGGCAAAAAATATAAAAGCATATTGTTCAATAAACGGCGTTGGATCAGGTGAGATGACTAAAAGGTATTGGGCGACCACGTAGGCGCAAGGTGGTATGAAAACGATACCTATGATACTTGCATATTGTAACTTTGTTTCCCACTTATTCATTTCTTGCTTTGCTTCCATGTACCAATATCAAAGCTGATCATTGCAGCCCACTAGCACTGCCCTTCAGCATCCTTTTGTATCTGTGACGGGTGTCAATCCAACTGCCCCCAAAGGGTGCATTTACGCGTAATGATTATCAGCAGCAGCACCAATAAACAATCTTGAGTTGTGCCGAAATCCTCGGCTAAAGCGAGGTCGTTTCACCGCCCAGCCTTCTCCCGCACCATCTCCAGATGCGCCTGGATCTTCTCCTCATACGCCCAGGTGGAGAGCAGGTTGCCGAGCAGTTTCTGGTTCGGCGTGCGCAGGCAGATCATGTAAAGCTGGGTGTCCAGCGCCGCCATCCACACCAGCGGAACCCACAGCGACCAGCAGGCGACCTCAGCCAGCACATACCCGCCGGACTGTACAATGACCCAGTTTGTTACCCAGTAAATCCCGATGGCATAGATGATCGTCAACGCGCTCATCAAAACACCCGCAAGCAGCCCCCAATAGAGCCCCTTGCGTGCCCACAGCAGCAAAGACAGGTAGACGCCCCACATCCTGAATACGGTCAGGAGGTGATAGAAAAACAAGCGCCTGAATATCCAGCCGAAGACCATGAACCTCTCGCGAACCAGCCAACACCGCCAAACCCTAAGGCGGCGCCTCTTAACTCCGCGATAAACCGCAGGCGCAGTTTGACGGCAACCCGCTTACCAATCACAGGGGCTTAAGAAAGAGGCCGCACCGGAATGCAGATCACCGCAGATTGTGGCCCCGTCTCACCGGTCATGGAAGGGTATAGCTGGAAGCAGGGGATGTTTTCCGGCTCGTATCCGCTCAATGGCAACCACGTGCCATACATATATTCCCAAGCGGCCTGCGATTGATCATGGGTGATCACAAAGTGTCCGCAGGCATAACGCCCGCCGCCAACCACCATCTTGCCCACTTCGCCCTCAACATTCGCTGGTCCGCGCAGCGTCAGGCAGGAGCTGAAACGCATCTGCTCCACATCGGTCACCTGCGGATCATCGTGAAACAGGCACATCATCTCCGCCCCATGCATCAGCCCGCGCGGTCCGGCCCATGCCATCAGCGCGCCAAACGCCTCGCCAAAAATCTCGGGCCGTTCCTGAAAGTTGCCCGTCCGGCGCACATAAGCCACCGTGCGCGGCTCCAGTTTGCACACCTCCACCTTGTCCGCAACCAGCTCGCTCGCAGGCCGTTCCAGCACCATGGTCTCACCATCAAACGCCTCAACGGACGCAGTCGCATCCCGCCGCCACTGGCTGGCGGACATGCCAAACCGTGCCTGAAACGAACGCGCAAAGGTGGAGGGTGAGGCAAAGCCCATGTCCAGCGCCGCATCGGTAATGGAGATGCTGGCATTCTGCTTCAGCCGCCGCGCGGCCTTTTCAACCCGCACCCGGCTGGTGAACTGATTGACCGTCTCTCCGGTCATGGCCTTGAAGATACGGTGAAAGTGATAGGGAGAAAAACACGCCGCATCAGCAATCTGGGCGAGGGAGAGGTCCTCGCAGATGTTCTGCTCAATATAATCCATCGCCCGGTTAATCCGCTGCTTATAGATGTTCTTCTGCAAAGCTTCATGCCGCGTCGTCAGCCTCCCATACTCGGCAGAAGCTTACAACATCCTGCGCAAAAGAGGAGCCGGAATTTGGGGAGGGGAAGGGGCAAAACATCAAGGGTACAGCTCTGTTAAAACGAAACACCGCCCAAGCTTAAGCGGTCATGGTGCACCATTCTTTGCAATTCTTGCTATGTTTGCATCCCACATGCCACAGCCTGAAAAGGCGCTGGCCTGCGAAGGGATGACAGCTCCGCAGACCAGCAGGGCACCCTTGGCGGCAATGCGGGGTGTAAGCGCGTTCCGCCTCCGGCACCACAGCGGCTGGCACACGAGGCGCCAAACGCTCAAGCACAGTCGGTCTGCACAGGCGCATCGCGGCAAAACACCCGCCACGACACCCATGCGGCCATCAAAAAAGCCGATTGCCTGAGATGATCAGGAACCGGCTTTGTCTGGAAACAGCACTGTTTTGGTTATGGGCTGCGGTTGGTCGACCTGCTCCCGACCGTATTCCCGAAACCTGCTTTTGGGCATGGGAGAGGAATACGCGTCAATAATCTGTCCGCAGCTTTTTTGAAGAGCTTCCAAGCGGTCGCGAAAGGCATAATGCAAAGTGAACAAAGCATCCCGTTCACTGCTGTCCTGCATCCTCTCGCTCAGCAACAGCTGCTGCATATAAGCAAGGTTCTGCAAATCAGATGCAGCGACGAGCACTTCGTATATTTCATTTTGGAAAGTATTTGTGGTGCCACAGGCACATGCGGAACTGGTCATTTCAATGCCCCTTGTATTTGGCAGTTGAAGGACCGCGCGGCAGTCAAGTTTGTGATGACCCACTGGCGAGCGGGAGGTTCACAACCTGATACAAGGCAGGCAGGTTTATTCCTTCCCGAAGGAAGTGTTGTATTCACCGTCCTCCCGCTCATAGCAAAGGGTTTGCGCCCCTTCAGAAAAAAGGCACAAAAAATCCGCCAGTTACGGGAGCGGTAGCCGCTTGTATTGAGGTTGTGAAGCCTCACACATGAATGTGGAATGAAACACCGCCCATGTCAAATCGGTAATTTAGACAAGGGGTGTGGATTGGTGGAAATGGAGGAAGTATTTCAACCGGAGATTGGGGAGACAGATTGCTATCTGTCATCAGATATCGACCCCCATCATCCGTCATCCCGCACTCGATGCGGGACCCAGAGCCACCCCACCACAACTCACCATCTCAGTACTGGATACCGGATCTCCACTCCGCTCCGTCCGGCATGACGGCGAAGAGAGGCACTAGCACAACCCTTTCCCACTCGGTGTCTTCCCGGCCTCCGAGCCGGGATCCATAGCCACCAAGCTCTAGGGGTTGATCAGCGTACCAATTCGGCTTAGGTCATCGGACCAATAGATGAAGGAGGCCTTTGCAAAAATGTGTTCTGCAGAGATGGAGCCAACGTTTCTGATGAGCTCTCTATCTGTGAGATTGTCACGGTTGTCCCCCATAACAAAATACCGGCCCTCTGGAACACGATAAGGGTTAGTATGGACAATTGTCCCCTTTAGGTTCTGACGCAAAATCAAATGCTTTCGACCATTTGGAAATGCCTCTTCATATTGAGAGCGAACCAACTGTTCATTGAAGAAGTCGGTGAACTTGAAGTCATCAGGCAACCTTTGTGTTTTCAAAGGTGTACCATTTAAAACCACGATACCATTCTGTATCTGGATCAGATCGCCAGGCAAGCCAATAATGCGGCGAATGTAGGTACGCCGTCCAAGTTCAGGTATGTTGAAGACAATCATGTCACCACGGCGAAGGTCCGAACATGGGCCATCGCAGATTTCTGCAAAGATTGTATCTCCAGGAATAAGACCTGGGGCATTCTCCGTATAAGGCGCGGCGTAATAAGGAATTTTGAGATTGGGTGCCGCCATAAACATCGCAGCGCCATACGCCACAGACATCGCAGTCCAGTAGAGAAGATAGACCCACCATCTGTTGTAAGGCCTGAGCTTGTAGTCCTTTTGCAAGAATGCAAGGCGGATTGCATCAACCAGCACAAAGACAGAAACAAGCATCATTGCCGCACTAATGCCGAATGTATAAATGCGGACTTCCACCAAATCGGGAGGAGGTAGTAGGCCTGCAACTGCAGAGAAGATCAGGAAAACAACATAAGCAGCTAGTCGCACGGGGCGACCCAGATAGATGTAGCCACTCCCAAAATAGAACTGCAATAAAAGGGCTACCCACCACTTCCGCTCTTTAATCACCACTGCACTCTCAACTCGTTTAAAACACAGAGAGACTGCTATCACAGGTAGCAATGCAGTCAACATACTCTTTACTAAGTAATCGGAACGATAAAACATTAGCAGCCGCCCTAGATCCCGGCTCGGGGCCGGGAAGACGTCGGTGGGGAGGCGAGGTGATGGGGCAATGGCAGTTCCCCCATGCCGTCATCCCGCACAAGTGCAGCGTGATGCGGGACCCAGAGCGGCGAGGTAGAGCCTCTCGGTATCTTCGCCTTGAAATGACGCGCCAGATTAGACGCGGCTTTGTGTCGTTTCCTAACCATCCTCAACATATGCCGCTCTAGATCCCGGCTCGGGGGCCGGGAAGACGTCGGTGGGGAGGGGAGGTGATGGGGCAATGGCAGTTCTCCCCCAATGCCGTCATCCCGCACAAGCGCAGCGCGATGCGGGACCCAGAGCGGCGAGGTAGAGCCTCTCGGTACCTTCTCCTTGAAATGACGCATCAGATTGGGAGCGGCTTTGTGTCGTTTCCTAACCAGTCTCAACACATGCCGCCCTAGGTCCCGGCTCGGGGGCCGGGAAGACGTCGGTGGGGAGGTGTGGTGATGGGGCGATGGCAGATCCCCTCATGCCGTCATCCCGCACAAGCGCAGCGCGATGCGGGACCCAGAGCGGCGAGGTAGAGCATCTCGGTACCTTCTCCATGAAATGACGCGCCAGATTAGAAGCGGCTTTGTGTCGTTTCCTAACCATCCTCAACACATGCGGCCCTAGGTCCCGGCTCGGGGGCCGGGATGACGTCGGTGGGGAGGTGAGGCGGCGAAGAGGTGAGGTGGTGGCGCTTAAACCTGTGCCGTCATCTCCTGAGTGTTTGCAACTCTCGATCGCAGCCTCGAAATAAGCACCGGAGGCACAGCTAATCAGCTGCAACAAAAGTGGGTACGCTCCAGTCAGAAAAGGGGCTCAGACTGGAGCGCAGGGGCTTCTTAGAGGAAGAAGTCGCCGTAATCAAAGCTGCTGTAATCTGAGGCCGCGTCATAGCCGCCATAATCAGCAGCATCGTAATCCATTGGATTGCCAACGCTATGGCCACCGGTATCTATAGTAATGCCAGAGCCAACGACCGTGTGACCTCCAGTATCAATATTAACACCAGAACCAGTAACATGGTGGCCACCGGTCGTGATGGAGTTGCCAGATCCGGTTACAACATTGCCGCCGGTGTTGATGCTGTTGCCGCCAATGTTGCCGAAGTCAAAATCATCATATGGGTTGTCATAGGAAAATGGAGCAGGGCCATCTGTGATGGTTCCATTCGGCGTCGTGATCGTGTTTCCAGTGGTGTCGACTGTGTTCCCTGGTGCAACCGAGTTATTGCCAGACGAAATGCTGTTGGTGCCAGGGGTAGGAGCACTGCCGAAATTGAAGTAATCAGGATTGAAGTTGTACCGTATATAAAATTTCCTTTTACTTTATTAGAAATACGAAATTTAGTAATTTCGCATTGGTCGAAAATATGAATAAGTTAAATTTTTAAGTTTATCCTGCATATTATCGATGAGGCAAGTTGTTGTAGGGAAAGATGGCGAAATGTAGTTTCGTATATGTCCTATTTTAGAAATTTATATTCAAACTTGATTAAGGCTTGTCGTAAATAAGTTATGTTTGTAGTATTTTATTGTTGATTTGGGTCAATAATACATAAGTGAACTTGAGACTCTTATATGTAAACATGCAAAACGTGTGTTTTTCCAAACACGTAACTCGACGCAACTTCACATGCGGAGCATAAGACAGAAAAGCATGAGGTGAGCTTGCTATGCGCTGACACCCTCCTAAATTTCACGGGCTAACTTACCCTTCAGATTTCCCATTCCTTAGCCTTCATTTGCGAAAATTGCCGCAAAAGTCAGGAAGGTAGACGTGCAATCGAAGTCTATAAAGAATCTGTTTGAGTATCGGGTTGAGGTGTTTCTTTTCAGCCAGTTGCTGCTCATGTTCGGTGCTTTGATCTTACCGGGTCAGACGCTGGAAGCGCCGGTTTTCAACGTGTTTTACAGCTTCAATATAGCCACCGGCATGCTCATTACGTTGAAGAGGAGGCAGTTTTTCAGGCTAGTCGCTGTTTTGCTCGGGTGTTCGCTGGTCCTGTCTTTTCTTGATACGCCGATCTTTCCAACAATCGACCCTTTGGTCCCGCAGATTGTGATCTTCTTTGCCTTTCATGCTGTGGTGGCCATCGTACTGATTGATGAGATGCTCAGGACATTTGAAGAAAACTACCGTGTCGTGCTGGGTGTTCTCAGCGGCTACATCTCCATCGGCATGGTCGCGTTCTTTCTCTTTATACTTATAGAGCATATGCAGCCGGGCTCTTTCAAAGGCCTGCCCATTGACAATGCTGAGACCCACTCGCAGGAGGAAGCACTCATGTACGCCGCGTTCATCACACTGATGACCATCGGCTACGGCGACATCGTACCGCTCACACCCATCGCCCGAAAGGCTGCGATCATTGTGGGTCTGGCAGGCCAGTTTTACATGGTCGTTCTCACCGCCATCATTGTCGGCAAGTTTTTAAAATACAGACAGCCGAAAAAGAAGGACTGAACCTGTACAGGCCTAGTGCAAAACGACGCCTGCAGCTCTTTACCAAAATGGCGTCTACAGCCTTTTTCCAAAATGGCGCCCGCAGCCCCTTTAAAAAAATAAAGAATGAAAGCGACCCGTCTGATCCTGATTAAAGCTGAACGGGTTTCATTGGTGGTTATTAAGCGCAGCCTGTTTTAATTGCCCGGAAAAACCTGAGCCAACCGGAAGGTCGCCCATGCCAATGTTTTCCATGGACAATATGCGCAAGCTGAAGAAGTTCAGTTCTTTGGCAACCGGTAAAACCTGGAAGATGTTCATCGCCTTCAATGCAGAGGCCATGTCCGACGGGGTGATCTCCAAAAAGAACAAGCAGCTCATTTCACTGGCCGCTGCACTCACCACCCAATGCCCTTACTGTATCGAGATCCACCGTGAGAACGCCAAGGTCTGCGGCGCCACAGATGAAGAACTCGCCGAAGTCGTCTTCATCGCCGCCGCCATCCGAGCCAGCAGTGCCATCACCCACGGCACCCATATGATTGATCATGACGAATAGCAAAAGGGCAGGGGGATAAGTCAGGGGCTGAGCGTCAGCGGTACCACGCGATCAATTTCATAAAAAACGCAAGTCTCTCGTAAATAACGCAAACCAACGCACAGAGTAACGCAAACCAAAAAAGGCTCCGGAACGCTCCGAAGCCTTTCTTAAAATCATAAGTATATGAGGAGCTTAGCCCTCATCGGCAAGCATCTCCAGCTCCAGCCACTCTTCTTCAAGCGCAGCAAGGTCCTCATGCAGTTTCCCAACAGCGGTCATCACTTTGTGAAAACGATCCGGATTGGAGCTGAACAGGTTCGGGTCCTCTAACTCCTTCTGACCCTTGGCGATTTTCGCTTCCAGCTTTTCAATTTCACCCGGAATGTCCTTTAGGCGATGCTGCTGCGTAAAATTGAGGCCGGACTTCTTAGGCTCTTGTCTTTTGGCAGCAGCAGGAGACTTATCCTCCTTCGCAGCACCGGAAGCCTTGTCGGCCTTGGCAACTTTACGCGCCTGCACACCTTCACCGCGCTGGCGCACCATGTCGGTGTAGCCACCCGCATATTCACCCCAATTGCCGCTCTCATCTTCCATCGTAATGATGCTGGTGCAGATGCGGTCAAGGAAGTCACGATCGTGGCTCACAAGCAGGACGGTGCCGGGATAATCAGAAATCAGCTCTTGCAACAGATCCAGTGTTTCAAGGTCCAGGTCGTTGGTCGGCTCATCAAGCACCATCAGGTTGGAAGGAGCAGCCAGCGCGCGCGCCAGCAGCAAGCGTCCCCGTTCCCCACCAGAAAGCACACGCACAGGGGTGCGCGCTTGTTCCGGCTTAAACAGGAAGTCCTTGAGATAACTCATGACATGCTTGGAGGTGTCGCCAAGAATAACCATGTCCCCGCTGCCACCCGTCATGGCATTGACGAGTGTGTCATTGGGGTCAAGCTTCTCGCGCTTCTGGTCCAGCGTGATCATCTGCAGGTTGGCGCCAAGGCGGATAGTGCCCGCATCCGGTGCAAGCTCGCCGGTCAGCATCTTCAGCAAGGTGGTCTTGCCAGCCCCGTTTGGCCCCACAAAGCCAATCCGGTCACCGCGCAAAATGCGGGTGGAGAAATCCTTGACGATCGGGCGCTCTTCGTAGGTCTTGCCAATGTGCTTGGCCTCAGAAACAAGCTTGCCGGAGATATCCCCCTCAGTGGCAGCCATCTTCACACTGCCCTGCGGTCCTTTATGCTCCTTGCGCTGCTGACGCAAATCAGCCAGCTCCCGCACCCGCCGCATATTCCGCTTACGACGCGCAGTCACGCCATAAACCATCCAATGCTCTTCCTGCCGGATCTTCTCATTCAGCCGCGCTTGCTCTTTTTCTTCCTCTTCAAAAACCTTGTCCCGCCACTCTTCAAACTTGGCAAAGCCCTGGTCCATCCGGCGGGAGATACCTCTGTCAATCCAGTAGGTTACGCGGGAAAGGTTCTCCAAAAAACGGCGGTCATGCGAGATCAGAACAATGGCAGACTTCATCTGCTTCAGCTCAGATTCCAGCCACTCAATCACCGGAAGGTCCAGATGGTTGGTCGGTTCGTCCAGCAACAAAATATCCGGCTCCGGCGCCAAAGCTCGCGCAATCGCCGCCCGCTTGGCTTCCCCACCCGAAAGCGTCTCCGGATCTTCCTCACCGGTTAAGCCTAGGATTTCTAATAGGTATTTCGCCCGATATTGATCATCACCCGGTGCCAGCCCACCTTCAGCATAGGCAAGCACTGTCGCATACCCCGAAAGATCCGGCTCCTGAGGCAAATACCGGATCGTCCGTCCTGGCTGCAAAAAATACTCGCCCTTATCCGCCTCTGTTAATCCCGCAGCGATTTTCAGCAGTGTCGACTTGCCAGACCCGTTTCGACCAACTAAGCAGATCCGCTCGCCTTCCCCGACTTGTAGCTCTGTACCAGTCAGAAGAGGGGTCGTTCCAAAGTTAAGGTGTATGTCTCGCACATGAAGAAGCGGTGGCGCCATTAAGCTTGTCTTTCCAGATTCCCAAAACAGCGTATTTCAACGCTAGGGGTAGATTTACTGGTAGTGCTCTACCACAAAAGAGCGAAGGTTAAAGTTTTTTGCCGCACCTGTGAAAAAAACGGGAGCTATAAATACCGGGCGTCATAGTGACGCGATTGCAAAAGATTCAGTAACGTAAGTTGAAAGATTATTTCTAATTTTAGTCTCAATTGGAAACAATGCTCCCATAATCGTTTATAATCTAAATAAGAGATTAAAATAATCTCCGATTACGAGGAAATTTTGATCCCTCGACACTTGCTATAATAACGCAACAGTGAAATGTTGCGGGCAACTGCCAGTCTCCAAATCTGGCGGAATGTAACTTGAGGAGAGGGGAGATCTGCATGATCAAGTCCATTCGTATGTCAGCGCTAGCTGCAGCCCTTATTGCTGCTACTTCGCTATCTGCCGCGGCTGAAACCGTATACAACCGTGGTAATTCCGCTGACCCAGAAACACTTGACCAGCATAAGACATCTACAACTTATGAAGCTCACATCCTGCGTGATCTTTATGAGGGTGTTGTTGCTTACAACGCGAAGGGCGAAATTATCCCCGGCGCGGCCGCAAGCTGGACTGTTTCTGACGATGGTCTGACATACACATTCAAGATGCGCGACGATGCAAAGTGGTCAAACGGCGATCCGGTTCTGGCTGGTGACTTCGTTTATTCCCTGCGCCGCATCATGAACCCAATGACCGGTGCGAAATACGCAAACGTTCTCTACCCTATCCTGAATTCTGAAGCCGTTAACAAAGGCGACATGGAAGGTGAGAAGCTCGGCGTTAAAGCAATTGATGACAAGACCCTTGAAATCAAGCTGCACGCTCCAACTCCTTACTTCATCCAGCTTCTGGCGCACCAGTCCGGTCTTCCGGTACACCCTGCATCCGTTGAAAAGTTCGGTACTGACTTTGTAAAGCCAGACAACATCGTTACCAACGGCGCATTCGTACTGTCCAGCTTCGTACCAAACGATGCAGTGACCGCAACGAAGAACCCATACTTCCATGATGCAGCAAACGTTGCTCTGGATGCAGTTAAGTACTATCCGACTGAAGACCGTGGTGCAGCTCTCCGCCGTTTCCAGGCTGGCGAACTGGACACCAACAACGATGCTCCACTGGAGCAGATTGACTTTATTCGTGGCACTTTGGGTAATCAGTTTAAAGTCGCACCATATCTCGGCAACTACTACTATGCGCTGAACCATGAATCCGAAGCTATGAAAGACCCTGATATACGTCAGGCTCTGTCCATGGCGATCGACCGTGAATTCCTTGCAGAAGACATCTGGGGTGGCACCATGGTTGCTGCTTACTCCCTCGTGCCTCCGGGAATCGACAACTACGGCGAACCAGCTTACGCTCCTTGGGCAGACACTGATCTGCTCGACCGTGAGGAAGAAGCTAAGAAGATTCTTGAATCCAAAGGTTACAACCAGAGCAACCCTCTGAAGGTTGAGATCCGTTACAACACCTCTGAGAATCACAAGAACACTGCTGTTGCAATTGCAGACATGTGGAAGCCTCTTGGCGTTGAAGTGTCCATGTTGAACACTGACACCAAGACCCACTACGCACACCTGCGTGATCGTGGTGACTTCGATGTTGCTCGCGCTGGTTGGGTTGGCGATTACTCAGACCCTCAGAACTTCCTGTTCCTGACTGAAAGCGACAACACAGGCTTCAACTACGCTCGCTACGACAACCCTGAGTACGATGGACTTATGGACGAAGCAGCGATAACTGTTGACCTTGAAAAGCGTGCAGCAATCCTGAAGAAAGCAGAAACGATCTTTATGCGTGATCTGCCATTCCTGCCTTTGATGTACTACGGCTCCAAGAACCTTGTTTCTGATAAGGTTTCCGGTTTCGAAACCAACCTGTTGGACGTGCATCCAAGCCGCTTCGTCAAGATTAACAAGTAATCTTTAACGCGACAGAAAATGCCAGTCATGCAGGATAGCTCATGGCTGGCATTTTTGTGAATTATCGGTAAATAAAAACGATAAACAACTGGAGAAGCAAGGCCCATGTTACGCTATGTCCTGAGCAGATTGCTCAGCGCGATACCGACCTTGTTCTTGATCATTACGATTTCCTTCTTCCTTATGCGCGTAGCGCCAGGTGGTCCGTTCGATCTGGAACGTCCATTGGAAGCAAAGGTTATGGAGAATCTGAACAAGATCTACAATTTGGACAAATCTCTTTGGGAGCAGTACCTCATTTATCTCAAGAGCGTATTGTCCGGTGATTTTGGTCCAAGTTTCTTCTTCCGAGATTTCTCGATCAATGAACTTTTCGCCCAAAGTCTTCCAATCTCCATGCAGCTCGGTCTTTCTGCACTGGCTCTTGCCCTGGCTGTTGGTGGGTTTTTGGGGGTTATCGCAGCGTTGCGCCAGAATAAAGGCGTCGACTACTCTGTGATGGCCGTTGCGACACTCGGGGTGACCATCCCGAACTTTGTTGTGGCACCAATTCTGACACTCATACTGGGTGTGCATTTTGGTTGGCTCCCTGTCGGGGGCTGGGGCGGTGGCGCCTTTGTCAACATGGTTCTGCCTGTCGTAACGCTGGCTCTTCCGCAGATTGCAGTTGTTGCCCGTTTGACCCGTGGTTCAATGATTGAAGCACTGCGTTCCAACCACGTCCGCACAGCACGCGCTTATGGCCTGTCCGGATACACCGTCGTTGTCATTCACGCTCTGCGTGGAGCAATCCTGCCGGTTGTGTCCTACCTCGGCCCTGCAGCTGCTGCATTGCTGACCGGTTCCGTCGTTATCGAAACCATCTTCGGTATCCCGGGTATTGGCCGCTACTTCGTACAAGGCGCTCTGAACCGTGACTACACACTCGTAATGGGTACTGTCGTAGTCGTCGCTTGTTTCGTCATTATCTTCAACCTCATCGTGGATCTGCTCTATGCAATGCTTGATCCTCGTGTGCGTTTTGACTGAGGACTCGAATTTATGAGTGTTACCTCCGACCAGCTGAAAGAAGCCCCGAAAATGGGCCGCTCGCTGTGGGATGACGCCCGTGATCGTCTTCTCGCAAACAAAGCAGCAGTGACCTCTCTGATCGTGCTGGCAGTGATCACACTGCTGTCCGTCGTTGGGCCAATGCTGACACCGCACCCATACGATCAGGTTTATCGCGATTACGTGAAGCAGCCTGCGAGCCTGGAAGCTTATCCGAAGCAGGATGAGATCCAGCCAGCCTTTGCAAAAATTGCAAAGCGTGCTCGTATGACCGTCGACAGCTATGAACTGAACGATGGCAAGGTGACTGCAACAGTAACATCCCGTCGCAAACTGGATGAGCGTTATGCGCGTTACTTCGATCGTTCTGATCTGTTTGAGAGTGCTGCAATCAGCAACATCTCTTCAGATAAAAAGAGCGCGACTGTAACCGCTGACATTCAGTATATGCACTTCTACTTCGGTACGGATGCAAACGGCCGTGACATGCTCACCCGTACACTGATTGCAGGTCGTGTTTCCTTAACCATCGGTCTGCTGGCAACCTTCGTTGCAATCAGCATCGGTGTGTTCTGGGGGGCTGCCTCCGGTTACTTCGGTGGCAGGGTCGATCTGGTGATGATGCGTGTTGTAGATATCCTCTACTCACTGCCATTCATCTTCTTCGTGATCATGCTTGTTGTGTTCTTTGGCCGTAACTTCGTCCTGATGTTTATTGCTGTGGGCGCTGTTGAGTGGCTGGATATGGCGCGTATTGTGCGCGGTCAGACCCTGTCCATCAAACGCCAGGAATACGTACAGGCTGCGGAAGCTATGGGTGTTGAAGGTGGCGGCATTCTGAAGCGCCACATCATTCCAAACACCCTTGGTCCGGTTGTGATCTACATGACCCTGCTGGTACCAAAAGTGATCCTGCTGGAAAGCTTCCTGTCCTTCTTAGGCCTTGGTGTTCAGGAGCCAATGACCTCTTGGGGTGTGTTGATCTCCGAAGGTGCGCGTAACCTGCAAGGTGCAGCATGGATGCTGGTGTTCCCGGCAATCTTCCTCACCTCCACATTGTTCGCGCTGAACTTCATCGGCGACGGTCTGCGCGATGCGCTGGACCCTAAGGATCGATAAGAGGACAGAATGAGCAAGATTAACGAAAACACTGTTCTTGAGATCGACACTCTTAAAGTTGATTTCGAAACCAACACCGGCATGGTTCACGCAGTAAAAGGCGTGAACATCCATGTGGACTCCGGCGAGACAGTCGCGATTGTGGGCGAGTCTGGCTCTGGTAAATCCCAGACCATGATGGCAGCCATGGGTCTTCTGGCGGGCAACGGCATCACCCATGGTGAAGTCCGTTACCGTGGCACGAACATCCTTGGGTCTTCCATTCGTCAGCTCAACAAGATCCGTGGTGCGAAAGTGACCATGATCTTCCAGGAGCCGATGACTTCTCTGGATCCGCTCTACTCCATTGAGCGCCAGCTCTGTGAGCCAATGGTTGAGCACGGTGAATACACCTGGGCAACAGCTAAAAAGCGCGCTGTAGAGCTTCTGGAGCTCGTGGGTATTCCTGAGCCTGCACGCAAAGTGAAGGCGTTCCCCTATGAGATGTCTGGCGGTCAGCGCCAGCGTGTCATGATCGCAATGGCGCTCGCAAA
Organism: Pseudovibrio sp. WM33; assembly: GCF_001623165.1. NCBI lineage: Bacteria > Pseudomonadati > Pseudomonadota > Alphaproteobacteria > Hyphomicrobiales > Stappiaceae > Pseudovibrio > Pseudovibrio sp. WM33. The sequence continues at coordinate 19,313 of NZ_LMCK01000014.1, read as the reverse complement.
CGATCCGGATATCCTGATCGCGGATGAGCCAACCACTGCGTTGGACGTGACCACTCAGGCTCAGATCCTTGAACTGATGGCAGATCTTCAAAAACGCCTCGGCATGGCCGTTGTGTTCATCACCCACGATCTGGCTATCGTTGAGCGCATCTCTGACCGTGTGTATGTGATGAAGTCTGGTGAAGTTGTTGAAGAGGGCAACACCAAAGAGATCTTTGGTAACCCTCAGCATGATTACACCAAGATGCTGCTGGATGCAGAGCCAACCGGTTCAAAAGCCGTTGTGCCTGACAGCAATCCGATTGTTCTGGATGCAAAGGACGTGCGCGTTGAGTTTGAAACCGAGACTGGTTTCCTCAAGCCAAACCACGTTCTGCGCGCTGTAAACGACATTTCCATGGAAATGCGTGAAGGCCAGACACTCGGCATCGTAGGCGAGTCCGGCTCCGGTAAATCCACTCTGGGCCGTGCTGTGCTTCAGCTTCTGCCAACAGCAGGTGGCCGTGTTGTTTACCTCGGAAACGACATCACCGGCGCAGCCAAAAAGAAGATGCAGCCGCTTCGTAAAGAAATGCAGCTCATCTTCCAGGATCCGTTCGGGTCTCTGTCTCCACGTATGACCGTGGGCCAGATCATCACCGAAGGTCTGTTGGTGCATGAGCCTCAGCTTTCAGCCAAGGAACGTGATCTGCGGGCTATCCAGGCGCTTGAAGAAGTGTCCATGGACCCGGCCATGCGCAACCGCTACCCACACGAGTTCTCTGGTGGTCAGCGTCAGCGTATCGCGATTGCACGCACCATGATCCTCAATCCAAAGCTTGTTGTGCTGGATGAGCCAACCTCCGCGTTGGACCGTACCGTGCAAAAGCAGGTGGTTGAGCTTCTGCGCAACCTGCAAAAAGAGCATGGCCTCACCTATCTCTTCATCTCTCACGATCTGGCTGTGGTTCGCGCCATGTCCGATACTGTGATGGTGATGCAGAAAGGCGAAGTGGTTGAAAAGGGACTGGCAGAAGAAATCTTCTCCAACCCGAAAGAAGACTACACCAAAGAACTGCTCGAAGCTGCTGCCTTGAAGCCAGCTTGAAGCTAAGCGATCAAAGCTTTTAAAATTGAAAACCCCGGTGCAACGCGCCGGGGTTTTTGCATGAGGCGTGAGAGGTTCACTGTCAAAGTACACCGCATCGTTTGCACTCAAACTATCTTAACAGCTTGAGCGCTCCCACAAGTGAGCGCACCAGTTTGCTTGGACCACAAATCCCTATCCCGTCTATCTTCTCTGTTTTCAGAGCCTGCGTGGGCACCAGCGCGTCATACTCAGCGAAAGAATGGATTGATCTGGCAAAGGCGGGAAAGACAACCAGAGTAATTTCGTCAAGGTGTGCGGAGGACTTCGTCAATAAGTTCTGCATTTGATCGACATTGGCCTGCAGGATAGGGACAGGACGATCCGCACTGCACTTGAAGGACACACCCTCACGGTCCGTTAAGGTTACTCCGGCCAGCCCGGTGTTTTCTGTTCCAATCCCAATTGATATAGCCCCGACCGTATTTGCGAGCAGACCCGTAGGTAAATCCGGGTCCGCCACAATCGCAAGCCGCAAATCCTGTTCACCTCGAAGTGGTTGTTTCTTGATTTGATTAGTAAGCATCTTTGTCTCCTTTATGGGGACAATATCTGGACGCAGAAGAGAAGGTTGATCTATCTTACCCTAAAATGAGCTATATATAGGTAGGTGCTACCTGAAAATCGCCAAAGTTAGGTATGCTCTACCAATGGAAGTGCAAAATGTCTCTTGAAAGTAGCGGGCAACAAAAGAAAGCTGTTCAGCTGGATGCCGCAGATAGGAAAATCCTTCAGGTTTTGCAGACGGAGGGACGCCTTTCAAATACTGAGCTTGCCGAAAAGGTGGGTATGTCCACCTCGCCGTGTTGGCGGCGCGTCAGACGGTTAGAGCAGGAAGGGGTGATCAGTAATTACGCAGCTCGTCTGGATCGAAAAACTCTGGGCCTTGGTGTGTTCGTTGTCGTGATGATCCAGATTGACGCGCACAATGCAGAACAGGCCGTGGAGTTTGAAAAGGCTGTGCTGAAGCTTGAGCAGGTCATTGCCTGCTACTCAGTTGGAGGGGGAGTTGATTTCGTGCTGCAAGTGGTTTGCGAAGATCTTGATGCGTATGCCGAATTCTCAATGAACACCCTACGGCGCCTTCCGGGCATTAAAGCTATGGAAAGCAACTTTGTGCTCAAGGAGCTAAAGCCACTCACGGGCTGGCCTGTTTGACTGACATGCCAACCCATTTTTTCACATCTTCGCGGTAAGTAAGGGGAATTAAATCCCCGCTCGCTCCAAAACGCTGATCCAGTTCTTATGCGCGATCTTGGCGATCAGGTCCTCACCGAAGTCTGCTTTGCGGAAGGCTTCGATCAGGTTTGGCAAACCAGCCACATCCTTGATGTCGTTGGCAACCAGACAGCCATCATAGTCTGACCCAAGCGCAACTCCATCTTCACCGAGTTTGTTGATCAGATAGTCCGCATGGCGCAAGATAACGTCTAAAGGCATGTCAGAGTTCAGCTGTCCATCAGGGCGTAGGAAGAAAACTGCAAAGTTGATACCCACCAGTCCCTTGGATTCAGCAATCGCATCAAGTTGCTTATCTGTCAGGTTCCGGCTCATCGGGCAGATCTTGAACACGTTGGAATGGCTCGCCACGATCGGCTTGTCGGTGATCTTGGCCAGATCCCAAAAGCCTTTCTCATTCAAGTGAGACACGTCCAGCTGGATCTTACGGTGATTACACTGGCGCACCAGCTCTTTACCCACATCAGTAAGACCTGGGCCAATGTCTGGGCTATGCTCAAACTCCATCGGCACGCCATATCCGAAGATAGTCTCACGGCTCCAAACAGGACCGATAGAGCGCAAACCGCGATTATACAGCAGCTCTAGCGCTTCAAAGTCCTTGTCGATGCACTCGGCGCCTTCAACATGCAGCATCATCGCCAGTTGCTCAGCGGCCATTGCCTCCTTGATTGCAGCAGTCGAACGGCAGATCTTCACCTCGCCATTCCCCTTGGCTTCAAGGTCCTCTGCAATATCAAGAAGCTTCAGAGTATAATCCAGTGCCTCCTGCTGCGGCACGCCTTTGAAGTGTTCGGGGCTCTTGAAGTCAACCTCTTTACCTTCTTTCGGCTTTGCTCTGACAGAAGGGGTAAACATGGCAAACAGACCACCAGCAAAACCGCCTTTGCGGGCGCGTGGCAGATCGATGTGATCGTGACCAGCCTCCTCAAAGAAACTGCGTTCCTTGGGAGTATTCGACCGACGCTCCAACGAGAGCAGCGTATCGTTATGGCCGTCAAAAACCGGAACCAGGTTGGAGGCAGTATCTGTCATGAAGAACTCCGAAAATGAAAATGCTATGAGAAAAACCAAATGTGAAAAGCAAAAGGGATCTACGCAAAGCCCAAGGCCACTGGCACAAAGCTAGGTCACATTGGCGGAATTTGAAACTACACTGTTAAATATTAAACCCTTAAAATCAATAGGATCAGCGGATATTTCTGGATGGTTTTATGAGGGAACAGCGCAATGGCGACAGTGATCAGAAGCTCTGACTTCACGGCAGACAAAGCCTGGGGTGCACAGCAGATTGCCAACATGAATGGCATTACCACACGGTTGCATTGGACGGATCAGCCCTACAAGTGGCATGTAAATGAGGGCGAGGAAGTGTTTGTCGTGCTGTCTGGATGCGTCAAGATGAAGTATCGCCAAAACGGCGAGGAACTCTCCGCCCTATTGAACACAGGCGACATTTTCTATGCTTCAATCGGCACTGAACATATAGCACAGCCCCGCGGTGAGGCGCGTGTACTGGTCGTTGAGACTGAGGGCAGTGTCTGATACCAGGCGATTTGGGGAAGGGGACTGCTGTCCCCATCCTCGGTCTTGAGCGAGTAGGTCAGGCCAAGCCGGGCAAGGCCACATCTACCATGATCATTGCGAAATGACAGGCCGCTGCTGACAACACAAAACCGTGCCAGATCGCATTTTGGAATGGCAGGTTCTTCCAGATGTAAAACAGGGTGCCAACCGTATAGAGCCCACCGCCGGTGGCAAGCAGCGTGAAGCCTGCCAGGGATAGCTCGTTGTAAATAGGAACGATTGCAAAGAAGCTCACCCAGCCCATCGCCAGATAAATAGGCACAGCCAGCTTATCCATGGAAGTAATGTGCAAGATTTTGATGGCCGCACCCGCCACCGCGCAAATCCAGATCCCAACGAGCATGGAAATCCCAAGCCACCCGCCAAGAACCATCAGGCATAGGGGAGTGTAGGTACCGGCAATAAGGAAATAGATTGCGGAATGGTCCAGACGGCGCAGGATGCCAATCTTGTTATCCTTCTGCAAAATATTGTAGGTCGCAGAGCAGACAAGCATGGCCAACAGCGTACCCGCGTATATGTAGATGCTGATTTGCCGGGCGTAGTCATCCGCCGCCCACAAAACCATAACAAAGGCTGTTGTCGCAGCAGCTCCAAACGCAATGCCCACAACGTGGATGACGCCGTCAACCACTCGTTCTGCGTAGGTTTCTTCCCTCATCCGCGGACAATCCCCCAATTAATCCAATATATACCCTCTTCCATAATGCAGGTCCAAGCTCGTAAACTCAACTGTAACTAAGTTGCAATCTGGTCATTTACTGGGCAATTCTCAATTCTGAAGGTCATGCCCTTGGAAATCGGGCATATCCAATTGCCAGTCTCGCCCAGGTGTGGCATTGCCTCTCTCGGCTTCCCAAAAGAAGCTGCTCTGGTTTGAAGGACCCTTTGGGCTCTGTGGGAAAGAGCGCGAAAGCGAAACAGCTTCTTTGCAATTTTCCCTAGAATCAGAGATTTTGCGCTGACTTCCCAAGCAGCAGTCGATGCCATTTTCGGGTTTGTAGGCGTTGGTTCTTGCCAGCGTCAAAATCTGAGAAGCGAACCGCAGCGCGCTTTAAAGAACGTTTATTGCCGATACCCGGTCAATCACCTGCCTCTTGCGAGGCGCAACAAGAGATTTTGAATGACGGTCAGCATCGAAATGGGTGTCAAACCTAATGGCACCTCCTCTGTTGTCGATCTTGAAGAATTGCTTGCAACGCGACTACTCGTGCAGGGAAACTCCGGCTCGGGCAAATCGCACCTGCTACGCCGCCTGATGGAGCAAAGCGCGCCATGGGTGCAACAGGTGGTAATTGACCCTGAAGGCGACTTTGTCTCGCTGGCAGATGAGTTTGGGCATGTGGTGATTGAGGCGACCATGAATGATCGCGAACTCACCATGATCGCCGCCCGTGTGCGCCAGCACCGCATTTCCGTCATTCTCAACCTGGAGCACCTGGAGCCGGACAAACAGCTCAAAGCCGCTGCTGCCTTCCTGAACGGCTTGTTCGATTCCGATCGCCAATACTGGTATCCGGTTTTGGTTGTCGTGGATGAAGCCCAGCTGTTTGCACCTTCCGCCTCTGGTGATTACGGCGAAGAAGCCCGCCGCCTTTCCCTGATGGCCATGACCAACCTCATGTGTCGTGGTCGTAAGCGTGGTCTGGCAGGCATCATCGCAACCCAGCGTCTGGCAAAGCTTGCCAAGAACGTGGCTGCGGAAGCCTCCAACTTCCTGATGGGCCGTACCTTCCTCGATATTGACATGGCCCGCGCCTCCGACTTGCTCGGCATGGACCGGCGTCAGGCAGAACAGTTCCGTAACCTTGAGCGCGGACAGTTCATCTCCCTCGGCCCGGCAATGACCCGTCGCCCGCAAAAAGTGGTGATTGGCGAAGTTGTCACGGGCAGCCGGGGGGGCTCGCCAAAGCTGATGCCAATGCCGAACCAGCCAGTTGAAACAGCGGCTGAACTAATCTTCACAGCAACGGACAATGATCCGGTGTTACACAACAACCGTGTGGCCGCGCCTTCTGCAAAAGACGTTATGCTACAGCTATCACAAACAGCCGCCAGCAACATGCAGGCACAGCATAAGGAAGTTGTTGAAGCTGAGCCGGAGGACCTCTTCAATCTGGAAGAGAAGAACCAGCAGTATCAGGAGATCATCGCCAAGATCCTTGAGGATCCTGAAGCTGCCTTCGCACCGGTCTCACAGCTCTATCAGGATTTTCAGGTCCGCTGCCGTATTGATCGGTTGAAGTCTCAGGATCTTGCCAAGTTCCGTAAGTTTCTTTCTGTGGCCCGTGCTGGTGTCGATAAAAAAGAAGTCGAAGAAGGCGACTGGCAGCAAGCAGAAGTGATTGCTGGACAGCTGCCAGAAGAAATGCGCGGCGTCTATCTTCTGCTGGCCAAAGCTGCCTTTGCAGATGAGCCGTGCCCGGCAGACCTAGACATCGCGAAAGCGTATGGTACCCGTTCACCGGGCAGAGCCCGTTGGCTGCTCACCCATATGGAAGAGCAGGGCTTCATCATCTGTGCCAGTGATCTGCGTGGAAACCGCATCGTGACCCTGCCGGATATCGGCAAGCAAACCGCAACCAAATAAGCTGCAGGTCAGCGGCCATCCGGCAAGGAATGGCCGCCCGCGGGCCCATCCACTTCATCAAAGAAGGTTGTCTCAGTGCTTCGCGAGCAAGTGGAGCACAAATGCGGTTTGGATGGCAGAACATACTTCAGGCAGCACGCTTTGCGCCGCGGGGCATACTCTGTCAGCCCCTCCTGCTGACGCTGACGCCAGACAATCCCGCCATTGATCTTCTTCCCAAGGCTCGCAAGATAAGCACGCATCAGGTTCGCCACATCTGATGGTTTTGCACCATGACGTCGCAAGACAAGAAACGGTGATATGATGGAAACAGCCACGGTGGAATAAAACACCGAAGGCGCCACTTTCCGCCGCCCAAGCTCCCGGTGGAAGACCTGAATGATTTCCTCAAAGCAAATGGATAGGGCAAACAGCTCCGCAGGACCCTGATCCGGATTGAGCTCGAAATCCTCTTCCGAAAGGCGAGGGTCAAAGTATATCTCCACCCAGGGGGCCTTGCCATGCAGGACAAACCGTAGTTCATCAATGCGGGGTGCACGGCCACTCAACAGGTAACTGACCGAAATCCGGTTGAGTAGAATCTGGCAGATTGTCTTCAGGGCAAGACTTGCGGCAATCTTTGTCGTTGGTGCGCCGCGATCTTCCTTGATGTAGTCAATCATGCGCTTTGCAACCAGACCGAAGTTGCTGTCAAAACCGGAAAACTCCCGCAGTTCTGCAGCCACCACGTGCGGGGCAGGCGCGGTGATTGCCCGCGCAGCAACCAGCTCACCACCTTCAGGTAGAGCAGCCTCAATGAGGCTTGCAAAACGTGCGGGGATGCCCGCTGTTTCGAAAGTGGGAATATCTGAGGGCGATAGACCGGTGGACACTGCCTGCAAAACCTCTGGATCTACGACTGCGCATATCCGGAAAGTGGAATTGAATTTCCGAAATGGATACGCTGAAACTTATAGTTACGAGGCGCGCATGTTTGGCTGACAGTTGGCTGAACACGACACAACAACACTTTCGCGTTACTTAGCACAAAAACAAAGTCTACTGAAATGGTAGACTTTGAAGTCTGTGAGTAATGCACCTGTCTGTTGTAAAAGGATCAGGCTTTCGCCTTGTTGGCCCGCTTCTCCCAGGCAAATTTCTCTGCAATCCAGATGCCACCCAGCACCAGCGCCAGAGCAGCGCCGTGATAAAACGCAAACACTTCCCCAAGCAGCACAATTGCCATCACCGATGCAAACACCGGAACCAGATTGACAAAAACGCCAGCCCGGTTGGGGCCAATCAGTTCCACTCCGCGCATATAAAAAATCTGGGCAAGGAACGATGGGCAAAGAGAGATGTATAAAATTACCAGCCAACCCTGCACAGAAGGCCAGACCAACGTCTCCTGACTGTACTCAACCGCCAGCATCGGCAGTGACACAAGCGACGCCACAAAGGCCATCACCGCAAAAAAGGCGAGTGCAGGGACCTTGGGTCGGTTTCTCAAAGCCAGCGTGTATCCAGCATAAAACACTGCTGCAACAAGCATCAGCGCATCACCCGGGTTGATGTGCAAATTGAGCAAAACCTGCAGACTACCCTGACTGGCCACAACAAAAACGCCAAGCAATGTCAGCAAAATGCCGATGAATTGGATAAGCGTCACTCGAGCGCCAAACAGGAAGTAAGCCCCAATCACGACGATCATCGGAATGGAGCCCTGCAAGATACCCATATTCACCGCCGTGGTGTTGTGAGCTGCCAGATAGAACAGGCCATTGAAGCCGGAGAACCCGAAGGCGGCCATCAAAGCGATGCTGATCAGGTGAGGGCGGATTTCCGCCCAGGAGGCGACAAGATCCCGCCAGGCAATCAGGCTCATGAGCGCAGCCACAATCCCCCACCGCAAGAACACGATCACCATAGGCGAAACATGCCCCACAGCCAGCTGGCTCGCCACGGCATTACCGCTCCACATGAGTGTGGTCAACACCAAAAGCAGCATAGGCCTGCTGTACAGCGGGGTGAGAAAAGGCATGTAAATAGTCCGTCGGTGAGCGGGCAGGAGGCACCGCTGAAAAGGAGCTGTCACCCTTCACCGTCCCCCTATCAAATGCAAGGTGAATTTCCGCAAGGGCTGTAGAGGTTTCATCAAGTATGCCGTTTTGCTTGGCATGCCGTCTTGAAATGCACGCAAATCCACCCAAAATCAAAGCATTAGACCGCGTGACCAAAGCTTGCCATTCAATCACCTGTGTTTTGAAAGAGCTGGAAACGAATTGATGCATTGTAACTTGAGATTGAATTTGCAAGGGTTTGATCTGAAAAACTCAGCGGCAGGAAGTGACGGCATATCCTGCTAAAAAATGACAATACGAGGGGGACCCATGTCGCAAAGAGTAAGTGTTGCATCACTACAGGTTTCACCGGAGCTCCATAACTTCATCGAAAACGAAGCGCTTCCGGGAACCGGAGTGTCATCCGAACAGTTCTGGGAGGGCTTTTCGCAGATCATCAAGGATCTGACACCGAAGAACCGCGAGCTGCTTCAAATCCGTGAAGACATCCAGACCAAGATCGACGACTGGCATAAAGCCAATCCCGGCACCATTGATCTTGAGAGCTACAAGGCATTCCTCAAAGAGCTTGGCTACCTCCTGCCAGAAGGGGACAGCTTTGAAGTTGAGACAGACAACGTAGACCCGGAAATCGCAGAGATCGCTGGCCCTCAGCTCGTTGTACCAGTCATGAATGCGCGCTACGCCCTCAATGCTGCCAATGCGCGCTGGGGCTCCCTGTATGACGCGCTCTACGGTACCGATGCAATGGGGACCACCCCACAAGCCGGCGGATACGATGAGAAGCGCGGCGCAGAAGTGATCGCCTACGCACGCAAAAAACTGGATGAAGCTCTGCCTCTGGATGAAGGCAGTTGGGCTGATGTCAAAGAATTTGCCATTATGGGCGGCTCTCTGGCGCTGACCCTTGAAAACGAAGAGATGGCTGGCCTTCAGGATCCTCTCGGGTTTGTTGGCTATGCGGGCGATAAAGACGCGCCAACCTCTATCCTGCTGCAGAAAAACGGCCTGCACTTTGATGTCCTGTTTGACAGCACCAGTCCGATTGGCGCTGCAGACAAAGCTGGTATCAGCGACATCATTTTGGAATCTGCCATCTCCACCATCATGGACTGCGAAGACTCTGTTGCTGCCGTGGATGGGGAAGACAAAGCGCTGGCCTACCGCAACTGGCTGGGCTTGATGAACGGCGATCTGAAGGAAGAAGTCGCCAAGGGCGGAAAAACCTTCACCCGTACTTTGAATGCAGACCGCCACTATACAGATGCGCAGGACGACGCACTGGCATTGAAAGGGCGCTCCCTGATGTTGGTGCGCAACGTCGGACACCTGATGACCAACCCGGCAATTCTTGATGAGGACGGCAATGAGGTCTTTGAAGGCATCATGGACGCCATGGTGACAGCCCTTTGCGCAGTGCATGACATTGGCCTGCGTACAGGTGCAACAGCCCGCAACATGAACTCTGTGTCTGGTTCGGTCTACATCGTGAAGCCAAAGATGCATGGCCCGGAAGAAGTCACCTTCGCAAACGAGCTGTTTGGCCGTGTTGAAAATGTTCTGGAACTGCCGCGCAATACCCTGAAAATGGGCATCATGGATGAGGAACGCCGCACCACGGTCAACCTTAAAGAGTGCATTCGCGCTGCCAAAGCCCGTGTTTGCTTCATCAACACCGGTTTCCTTGATCGCACAGGTGATGAAATCCATACCTCCATGGAAGCTGGCCCGATGATCCGCAAAGCGGACATGAAGCAAGCAGCATGGATCAACGCTTATGAGAACCACAACGTAGACACCGGTCTTGCCTGCGGATTGAGAGAGCATGCGCAAATCGGTAAAGGCATGTGGGCCATGCCAGACCTCATGCACACCATGCTGGAGCAGAAGATCGGGCATCCAAAAGCAGGAGCCAACACCGCATGGGTTCCATCTCCAACCGCTGCAACTTTGCATGCCATGCATTACCATCAGGTCTGTGTGCCAGCCGTTCAGGAAGAACTGGCAAGCCGCGAGCCAGCCAAACTGGATGACATCTTGTCCATTCCGGTTGCGACCAATCCAAACTGGACACCGGAAGACATCAGGTCAGAAGTTGAAAACAACGCACAAGGCATCCTTGGTTACGTTGTCCGCTGGGTAGAACATGGCACAGGTTGTTCCAAGGTGCTGGACATTCATAATGTGGCATTGATGGAAGACCGCGCCACCTGCCGCATCTCTTCTCAGCACATCGCCAACTGGCTGCATCACAGTGTCTGCTCAAAAGAACAGGTGATGGAGATCATGAAGCGTATGGCCGCTGTGGTGGATGAACAGAACGCAGGCGATCCGGCCTACCACAACATGGCACCAGACTTCGACAACTCCGTCGCCTTTCAAGCCGCTTGCGATCTGGTGTTCAAGGGCCGCGTCCAGCCGAGCGGTTACACCGAACCAGTGCTGCACAAACGCCGTTTGGAAGCAAAAGCCAAGTTCGGCGTTTCAGCATAAAAGAGAAAACCCTGCGCAGTCCCAAACAACTGCGCAGGGTTCGCTTAAAGGATGCTCTAAGAGCCTGAACTCAGCTGTCATCCTTGGGTACAAGGTGCGTAAATCCGCCAAAATTGCCGTTTGTCAGGTTGATTGTGTCACTATCAAATTCGGTTCCTGAAATTTTCACAGCCGGCCCTTGCAGGATGTTCCATTTTCTGGAATCACGGAACTTCTTGTAGTCGCGAAACCCTTGTGACTGGCTCAGCCAAGTCAGGTCAACAAGCCCATCTTGCAAGGCATTGGCGGCAACCAATCCATTGCCATAGATGCCAATCTTGTAAGGATTTCCAGCCTTTTCAAAGACTGACTGGATTTCCTTGAAGTAGGGCGTGATGTAGTGCACGTAGTCGTAATAGGACGCGTCATAGTCAACGGCAAAGTAGATGCCAGAGCCTTTGGGCTGCCTGATTACATCCTGCGCCAGATGCAGCGCTTGTTGAGCTTGCTGTGTTCCTGCAGCACTCGTAAAGGAGGATGGCCTGTCGTTGCTATCCTCATATACAGTGATGATGGAAAGGCCCGCAGCAATCAACTGCTGGGCCTCAGTCGGCTGCAATTGCTTCCACTTGGAAAAAGAGTAGTAACGCCCAACGGCCTTATACCCTTTCTTGGCGATCGCGCTCGCCAGCACTTCCACACCTTCAGCTGTATCAACGGCAGGTTCGGTCTTGATGCCTTTATCGTCAGTCATTGCTTCTCTGCTTCTTATTGTTATGCAGAGTGATGACGAACATGAGAGAAAGACCGTGAGAGCCTACCAGTTCCAATGGTTAGCGAAGTTATACGCTGGGTTTGGAAGGATGATCCAATGGAAGGTTTAGACCTCATTTGGAGCAGGAAGGAGTTGCAAAGCTTCCAAAGCCACCATAAGAGCCTCGGTTCAGATTGAGCGTGTCCTGATCGTATTGAGTACCAGCAATTGTCACGTAAGGACCTTGAAGAATGTTCCAGTCTCCAGATTGCTTGTATTCCTGATAGTCATAGTAACCCGTTGACTGAGAAAGCCATGTCAGGTTGGCAAGACCATCATCTTTGGCACAGGAACAGACGAGACCATTGCCATAAACGCCCACATGGTAGGGATAGCCAAAGGAAGCAAAAACATCGTTGATCGCTCTCAGGTAAGGCCTGATGTAATGGGTGTAGTCATAGCTTGATGCATCATAATCGACAGCAAAGTAGATGCCGGTTTGCCTTGGCTGATGGATGACGGCATCTGCCTGATAAAGTGCTCGTAGCGCCTGTTGAATTCCAATTTCTGATGAGAAATAGGACGGAGCATCATTGCTGTCTTCATAAACCACAAAGATGTTCATGTCGGCTGCAAAGAGCTCAGAGGCTTCTGCTCTGGTTAACTGTTTCCAGCTGTGCTGGGAGTAATAACGTCCCACGGCTTTGTAGCCATCTTGAGCAAGTGTTTCGGCGGAATTGCCGGCATTTGATGCTGTATCAAGTGCTGGCAGCAAGAGTTTAGGGGAGGTTGGATCTGTCATTGTTCTCTGCTTTTTGTTGTTATGCAGAGCAGTGACGAAGTAGAGAGATGTGACGTGAGAGAGTGCCTTCTGCTAGGGTAACAGAAGCCTTAATCTCTCTCACTCAAGGTGGGTGTTAAAGCGGTAGTCTCACAATCGCGACAAGGCCTTTTTCCTCGCCATTTTCAAGACGAATAGTACCGCCTTGCGCATGAATGATGCTGCGTGTGATCGCAAGGCCCAGACCAATGCCGCCGGTCTGTTCATTCCTGGATTCCTCCAGACGAACAAACGGCTCAAACACGTCCTCAAGGCGGTTCTGCGGGATGCCCGGACCTTTGTCTGCGATGCGAACCTCAGCATGAGCTTCATCAATCAGGAAGGAGACATCAGCCTCCTCACCATAACGGATCGCATTGCCAATCAGGTTTTGGAAGGCGCGTTTAAGTGACATTGGACGACACTTCAGCACAACTCGGTTTCGCGCCTCAACGCTCACATGGTTGCCCATGTCCTCCTGATCATTGGCGATGCTCTCCAGCAAACCACCAAGGTCAACAGAACGCAGTTCTTCCTGCTTGGAATCTTCACGGGTAAAGGCAAGCGTTTCCTCCACCATAGCCTGCATTTCATCGAGCGTGGCGATCATGCGTTCCCGGTTTTCGTCATCATCAATAAACTCGGCCCGAATGCGTAGTGAAGTGATAGGAGTACGCAAATCATGACTGATCGCAGCCAGCATGCGAGTACGGTCAGAAATAAACCGCGTCAAACGCTCCTGCATCTGATTGAAGGAGCGCGTTACAGCTCGTACCTCAGCGGGTCCCGCTTCTTTCAGCGGCTTCACATCTGCACCGCGGCCAAGATCATTGGCAGCAGCTTCCAGCGTTCGAAGTGGCTTCGTCAGGCGGTAAACAGAGACCCAGATGATCAGAATGGTCAGCAAGGCCATAATGACGATCGGTAGCAATATCGGTACAAACGAGGGCTTCGGAAGCCGGAAGTTGCTCTCGATGTTGAGCCACTTACCATTCTTCAGCTCAATGGCAGCAAAGAGCTGGACGCCTTTTAGAGAAAACCAGCGGTATTTCTTGAAGTAATCATCTCGCCGGTCATGCATTGCCTGCATGGAGTCATGCGGAGAGCGTTCACGTCCTTCTGGAGGCGGAGAGGTTCGCTCGCGCCACTTATCTTTCATGTCTCCTTGAAAGCGCTCATTGTAAATGACCGCAACACGGGCCTGCCTGTCATGATCCAGCTTGCGTTTCAGATAATTGGCAAGCCGCGCTTCCATGCTTTCATCACCGCCTGTTTCATCAACAACCGGAGTGTCGCCAATCGTAAAGCGTGTGCGTGTGTTGGAAACGGTTTTTAAAACCTGCTTTTGCAGTTTGGGCGGTGTCGCTTCGAGCAACTTCACCACATTGGCAGTGCGCCACAAAGCATTGTCGCGGGCAAGATTGGCAAGCGCCACCTGACGCTCTCGTCCCAGCAGAACAAAACTGACGACCTGCGAAAAGATAAGCGCAGCCAGCAGCAGCAAAATGAGCTGGGGTGCGAGACGGCGCGGGATCAAGTACCTGAGAAACTTCATTGGGTGACTTCTTTGACTTCACCGGTAAAGGTGTAACCGCCCCCCCAGACAGTCTTGATCAATTCCGGGTTTTTGGGATCAATCTCGATTTTCCGACGCAACCGGGAAACCTGATTGTCGATGGACCGGTCAAACACACCCAGTGACCGGCCAGAGGTCAGATCAAGCAGCTGCTCGCGGGACAACACCACGCGAGGCCGCTTCAAAAACGCCAGCAGCAGCTGAAACTCACCGGAGGACAGTGGGACGCTCACATCTTCCGGATCAATCAGTTCACGTCGCGCTGTATCCAGAACCCAGCCGTTAAACGCCAGTTTTTCTGTATCGATGGGGTCACGTTCCCGCGGAACACTGGTGGCACGGCGCAGCACAGCGCGGATGCGGGCCAGCAGCTCACGCGGATTAAAGGGCTTGGTCACATAGTCATCTGCACCGATCTCAAGGCCTACAACGCGGTCTGTATCTTCAGCCATTGCCGTCAGCAGGATCACAGGGGCCTGATTGGTTTCCACCAGATGCCGGCAGAGTGACAAACCGTCTTCACCTGGCATCATGATGTCCAGCACCACAAGATCAATGGAGGAGTTCCTCAGAGCCTTACGCGCAGCAGCTGCACTTTCTGCCACGGTCGTACGCATATTATTCTTAGTCAGATACCGGGCAAGGCTTTCCCGGATATCCCGATGATCATCGACGATAAGAATATGTGCTGTACTCTGAGACATGCATCCTCGCTGTAAGTCTCGTCTCCCATTACCTGTGAAAGACCATATAGTATGCGATGCCTAACTTATGCCGTATTCCCGGGGCCTGCGAAAGGTTCTCAGTACCCAAAAATGTATCAAACTGTCCCAACCCGATATTCTGGCAAATACTGTGACAAAACAGCGTGTTTTCTGGTGTAGTTTTGCGACACTTCGCTCCTACCTTCTGTTTATCGAAGCACACTCACACAAACCTTCCCCTCGTTTTAGGCTTTGATTTTTAGGAGAACACGACATGATGAATTTCAAAACTATTATGGCTGGCTCTGTAGCTGCATTGATTGCTGGTACCGCTCTGTCTCCTGCCATGGCTGCTCCGGGTTTTGGCGGAAGCTTTGGCAAGAAGATGTCTTCCCAGTTCTTTACAAATTTTGACGCAGACAAAGACGGCTCAGTCACCACAGCTGAAATTGAAACAAAACGCAAAGCAGACTTTGCAAAAGCAGACACAGCTGGAGACGGCGCAATCACTCTGGAAGAATGGAAAGTCTTTGCCGCAGATCGTGCATCCGAGCGCAGCAAAGACCGTTCAGTCCGCATCTTCCAGCGCTTTGACAGCAACGGCGACGGTCAGGTGACCCGCGAAGAGTTCCTTGATAAGGCAGAACGCATGACAGCGCGCATGGACAAGATGAAAAAGCGCATGGGTGACCGCATGGCCAAGATGCAGGATGGCAAGGGCGGCAAAGGCAGCTGGGGCGATGGCAAACAAGGTAAGGATGGCAAGGACGGCTGGCAGAAAGGCTCTCGCGGCGGTAAGCAAGCCGACGGCAAGCAAGGCAAAGGTGGCTGGGGTGATGGCCCACGCGATCAGGGCATGATGAGCTTTGGCAAGCACGGCGGCAAAGGCATGCGCGGTGAAATGATGGGCGCAATGTTCGCCAAGGTTGACCTGGACAAGAACGGCAAGATCTCCAAGGATGAGTTGAACAAACTCGCTGACCAGCTCTTCGCAAATGGCCCTGTTGATCTGGCTGGTTTCAGAACCATCGCAGCCGAGTTCAAAGAACCAATGTATGTGCGTTCCTTCCAGCGTCTGGATGCTGACGGCGACCTGAAAGTGACACAGGAAGAGTTCTTTGCACCAACTGCTCAGATGATGAAACGCATGGACCGTAACAACGACGGCGTCATCACCTCCGCAGACTTCAAGAAGATGAAGAAAGACTGGCGCAAAGGCCAGAAGGACCGCAAAGGTGGCCACGGTCATGGTCACGGCAAGGCGCAAGGCCAGCGCGGATAAGCCAAACGGCTTGAGCGAATAAAAAAGGCGGAGCCATCGTGCTCCGCCTTTTCTGTATCAGCTTAGGAAACCTGCATCAGCTCGTAGCTGGTTTGGTCTCTTGCATCTCTGCATCATAATCAACCGCGATACCGTAATGCGGATCTTCCAGAACGGCGACCTCAACCATGCTGCCAGCTTTGTGCAGCAGGTCTTTACAATCTGGAGACAGATGACGCAGATGCAAGGTCTTGCCAACCTGCTCATAGCGCGTTGCCAGTGCATCAATTGCCTGTAAACCGGAATGGTCCACCACGCGGGAATTGATGAAGTCAACAATCACATCATCCGGGTCAGACTGAGGATCAAAGATCTCTTGGAAACCAGCAGCAGAACCGAAGAACAGCGGACCTTCCAGTTTGTAGATCTTCTGGCCTTCAGAGTTAGTTGTTGTGTGAGCATCAATACGTTTGGATGCGTTCCATGCATAAGCAAGCGCAGAAACAATCACGCCAACCACAACAGCAACAGCAAGGTCAGAATACACAGTCACACCAGTCACCAGTGCAATAACAATCGCATCAGTCCGTGGGATCTTGTGCAGGATCTTGAAGGTGTTCCACGCAAAGGTGCCAATCACCACCATGAACATCACGCCAACCAGAGCTGCCAGCGGGATCCGCTCAATTAAAGAAGAGGCAAACAGAATGAAGCTGAGCAAAAACAGCGCTGCAGCAATACCTGCAAGGCGTGTCCGGCCACCGGATTTCACGTTGATCATGGACTGACCAATCATCGCACAACCGCCCATGCCGCCAAAGAAGCCAGTCACAACGTTTGCAGCACCCTGAGCAAGACACTCTTTGGAAGCGCCACCGCGTGTATCTGTCATTTCAGAAACAAGGTTCAGCGTCAAAAGGCTTTCAATCAGGCCGATCGCAGCAAGAATGATGGAGTATGGCAGGATGATCTGCAGGGTCTCAAGGTTCAGTGGAACCATAGGGATGTGGAATTCAGGCAGGCCACCAGAAATCGGAGCCAGATCGCCAACGGTCTGAACGTTAAGCTCAAGACCAATCACGATCACAGAAACAACAACAATAGCTGCCAGCGGAGCAGGAATAGCGTTGGTCAGCTTTGGCAGATACCAGATTACAGCCATGGTCAACGCAACAAGACCAAGCATAAGCGTCAGGTCCATGCCTGCAAGCCAGCTTGCTGTGCCAGTCACTTCATCAACGGTCTGGAACTGGCCCATTTGCGCAAGAAAGATCACGATCGCAAGGCCGTTCACAAACCCAAGCATAACCGGGTGCGGCACCATGCGGATGAACTTACCCCAGCGCATCACGCCGAAGATCAGCTGAAGGATGCCCATCAGCACAACGGTTGCAAACAGGTATTCCACGCCGTAGGTCACCACGAGTGAGACCATAACAACGGCAAGTGCGCCGGTTGCACCAGAGATCATGCCCGGACGACCACCGAAAACAGCAGTAATAATGCCGACGATGAAGGCCGCATACAGACCAACAAGCGGTTCAACCTGAGCAACAAATGCGAATGCAACAGCTTCTGGAACCAGAGCAAGAGCAACGGTTAGCCCGGAGAGGAGCTCAACCTTAATAGTATTGGCTGTAAAGCCAGTCTTTTCGGGCGCGTGCGCCTTCGAGGACGAATGCAAGTAGCACCTCCAATGGGATTCTTGGTACTGTTTTAAAGTAGTGGGCAAATCCTAGGCACGCACTGTGAAGTCCGTGTGAAACCAAGAGGTTTTCTGCTCAAGGACAAGAGCTATTCAGCCAGGACACCGCTAAAATTTGAGCGGTTTTTGTCTCCCTTTTGACGCGCTTATACGGGAATATCGTCAAAAACACCATCCCCCCAACGCATAATAGCCATGCACGGGTGCGGTGAGGGATGCCTGATGGATATCACGACCAATGTGACCCCTGGATTTTATCTGATGGAAAAAGTGTTGGGGCACGATCCATGCGTGTGGCTTCAGTTCCTCTGGAAACGTGATATGCCTCTGTCATTGCAAGGAATTTTCAGATGACAGCTTTAACGCCATTCAAACCAAGCATTTCAGAGAGCATGCGCACCAGAATTTTGGAGCAGCTGCATAAGATTGAGGCCGACAACGATGTAACGATCCTCTTTGCTATTGAAAGCGGCAGCCGTGCCTGGGGCTTTCCCTCGCCGGATAGCGACTATGATGTGCGGTTCGTCTACGCGCACAAACTGGACTGGTACCTGTCTTTAGAAGCTGGCAGAGACGTAATTGAGTTGCCGATCGACGATGAGCTGGACATCAGTGGCTGGGAAATTCGTAAAGCTCTGAATCTGATGCGCAAGTCTAACCCGGTATTACTTGAATGGCTTTACAGCCCAATCAAGTACATTTGGCGTGACGAATTAGTCTCGCCATTGCTTAACCTCTCAAGAGAAGCTGCAAGCCAAACACCTTGTATCCATCATTATCGAAATCTTGGATTACGCTATTGGGAAAAATCTCACGCAACTGAAAATCGCCTAAACCTAAAGCGTTTCTTTTATGCGCTTCGCCCTGCATTGGCACTTCTTTGGATTAAAGAGCACCCGAGTCTCACGCCGCCTATGAATGTACAGGAATTGGCTGCAGGGCTTTCAATTTCTTCAGTTGTCTTACAAGAGATGGAAGGTTTGATTAGTGCAAAGACCCAACTCAAAGAAAAACATGAGTTAGAAGAGCTTCCCGAAATGATGCAGCTTGAAGCTCTGGTATTAGATGCCTTAGAATGGGCACAAAACGTTGAAAATTCAAAATACACCCCAAGTTTGAACTCAGAGATTGAAGCCTACTTTCGTCAAGTGGTCATGGAAGTAAACTAGATCCCGCATCAAGTGCGGGAAGACGACTGAGGGTGAGCTGTCAGGTTCGCTTGGATCACCGCCGTCATGCCGGACGGAACGGAGTGGAGATCCGGTACCCAGAGCCAAAGGCACCACCTTCTCGATTTTGGAAGAAAAAGCCGAGCAGATGCCACCAACTCAATCAAAAAAACTTATCCCCCCAGCTCAAAATCATGCCCATACTAATCCCATGCCTACGTAACGGGCTGCTGGCGGAGCGACCGTCAGT
>NZ_LMCK01000013.1:0-60936 GCF_001623165.1 Pseudovibrio sp. WM33 | reverse complement strand
AACCCACCTAACCGGGTCAATTTTGCATGCCGATTCACACTTTGTCCTCCATGAATAACTTTATTTGCTCAAGAATGTCTCCAACATGTTCTCGAACAGTTGTCTGCTTTCCGTCAGTTGTATGAATAACTGACATCTCAACATCTTGGTATGTCGGCTCAATTTTGATGACTTCATTTAGATTTATGAAGCAGAACTCTTTGTTGCAAATCAGGCGTAGCAATTGCATATCATTCTCTTTCTATGAGGTTCTTCTATCGGTCAAAGGATGTAGGTTCTGATCGGCTTGGGGCGGGTCGACGGGGATTTATCGATCTCCGAGTTGGCGCGATAAAAGTTGGATGCTCTTCATAATTTCTCTCGCTTTGATAGTGTTCGTGTATTGTAAGGAAGACGCGTCGAGCAAAGAGTTGAGCTGTGATTGCAAAACTATGAAGTTTTTTAGTGAGTTCCCAATGAAGTGTTGATTGTTGTGCAAGAATTCCGTCGAGCGTTTTTCTAATTCGCTCAGCAAACTGTGCTGGTCTTCGTTCGCCCTGATTAACTGACTTATATAGTTCAGCAATTGGCGTTCGAGTGGCGTCAAAGTATTCATCAATTACCTCGATATATTGTTGCAAGAGATCTGTGCTTCCTGCTGCTCGCAGCGGGCTAGAGTGCCGGTTTTCAGGTTGAGCAGGAGGTAGCCGTTGCTTTTCTCCTGAAATATATTCTCCAGCTTGTTGGAAAGTTGCCATTGCTGGTACTGTGTGGCCCAAAGCCATGTCAGGCTGAGGGTCAGAAGCAGAGAGACTGTGAGGGCTAGCAGAAGCAGGAGAGGTGACCAGCGACGAAGGCGGTGGTGCAACTTCAAACGCGTTCTCAAGTCTTTCAGCTCTTGCTCGATCTCTTTCCCGATAGCTCTGTGCTGTGCGACCAAATCTCTTTTGATTGTAGTTTGCGCGTCGCTCAATATGGCCTTGATATCGCTCTCGAAGCTCGCTGAGGCCGAGGCCATCAAGACGGCTTGATTCTGCTGTGCGTCTTGCATGTTTGTTTTCAAGCGTTCGCTGAGTGAGGTCTTCGCGGGTCCATCCTTCATGGAAGAGAGTTCCTTTCAAACGCCAGCGGGTGTCGGTTTCTGGATCCTTGACGGTGAGATAGTTTTTGCCTCTGCGAGGGATCTCAAAGCCTGCGCTTTGCAGGGCTTCGATCATCTCTGGGCGGTTTGTGATGGTCCCGGCCACGATCTGCTCTTCCAGCCAATGCTGTATCTCTTCGCGGCTGCTGGCCCGGTCTTTGCGCTCGGTGGTGAACTTGGTCTCGCGAGCGCGCGCCGGGTCTTGAGGATCAGCCCAGCCGTGCTCTTTGTTGAGCATGTCCCGCAGGGCGTCCATAGCCTTGATGTAACCGGGAGGGGCAATGTTCAGGCTGTTTCCAGTCGTCAGCTCTAGGCGTGGCGTGCAGAAATGTAGCTCAACGCGGCCCTCGTGGGTGTGGCGCACCCAGAGCATATCGAACTGCTCAGGCTCCAAGCCAGAAAAAGCTAGATTTTCAAAGGTTTCCATCACCTCTTGTTGCTGCTCTTCGCTTGGGTTATCGGCTGTGTCAAAGCTCACAACGCCTGCTCGATAGCTCCACTTATGGCGACTGCTGTCGATCAGAAGCTTCGTATGCTCTGGATTGCCCGCAAGAACTTCAGGCAGTGGATCGCGCCCTTTCAGAAGCGGCGTTCCGGATGCATTGCGCAGCAGGTTTCTGTTGTCGTCATAGGCGAGCACCTTATCCGCAATGAGGTAGTCAACGGGCGCTGCACCGCCGCCCTGACCGTTCTTGAAGAACTTAATCAGCATCGTTTGGCTCCTCGCTCAGCAGGAGCTTCAGCAACTCGCTAAGCTGACGGTCGATAGTGGTCAGTACTGTGATGATCTGGAGGCCATCAAGCTGGCGTGTCTCCCCAGCGGCTCTGGCTGTGTTTAGTGCTCGGGCGATCTGGTTGAGGTTGGACCCCATGCGGCTCAACTCAGCAACTAGGTGAGGATCAGCTTTGGGTGTCAAACGGCGGCGTGTTGGTTTGACGAGGCCAAGCGTTGCTCTCAGCAAAGCAGAGGTGGTTAGTCCAGCTTCCTGAGCTTGCTGCTTCAGCCTTTCTTTTTCCTCTGCCGTACAGCGCAAAACGACCGTCTCTGTGAGTTGGCGTTTGGTCGCTTTGGCGGGGTTCGAAGGGGAGGCTTGCCACCCCTCGCAAGGTCCATTGCGGTATCGCAAGGGTCTCCTTGCTCTCGCTAACTCACTCATCATCAAGCCTCCATGTTTTCGAGGTTTTTGAAGAGGAAACGGTAAAGTACTGCGGGTTCAGAGATGGCCTTGCGGACAAGTTCTTTGAAGCAAGCACCTCCGTTCCGAGCATGAGCTTTGTGCTCGCTGGGAAGCTGATGATTTCGGTAGATGATTGAAATCAGTGTTGCTGCTGTAAGGCGGTTCAATTTATGACAGGCTTGCTTCCAAAGCTCGTCACTTACGCAAAGCTCTTGCCTAAACAGGTTTGCTGTTTTGATGAGGTTCTCCGGCGTGTCACCACCTAAGATACTCATGTTTTCAAGCACGTCAGGATGTGCGTGATCTAAGTATCGCCGAAGCGAGATTTGCACAGTGCTCGGTCTACTATTTTGGATAAGTGGATTTTGAATAGTGTTAGATCGTGAGGACGTTTTGTCCGTCCGGGACGGCGCTTTTGTCTGTGCGCGAATGTGTTCTTCAACAGGCTTCTCAACAGCCTGTTTTCTGAAAAACGACAGAAGAGAAGAAAGCTTGGTTTTGATCTGGCGGAGTTTTTCTAGAGCTCGCACACGGGATAGGCGACCAAAGGGTAAAATGACAAAGGCACGTTCAAGTGCTTCAGAGCAGTTCAGGGAGCGGATTTCAGCGAAAAGATATTTCGTTTCCGACTGGAGTGCTTCAAGCTCAAGTTTTGCCTCTTTGCGCTGCTTGCTTAGGCGAAAAAGCTCTGGGACCTTATGATCGATGAGGGGTTGAAGGTTTATTCCAGCCGCCCAGATGATGCGTTGTTCACCTACTTTTTCGCGTGAACCGTCGCGACGGCTTCTCAATGCATTGGTCTTAAGGAGCCAACCAGCCTTAATGAGTCTGTTTTCCGCACGAGTGATTGCTCGCTCGTTGAGGTTGAGTTCCTCTGCGGTTACTGGAAGTCTTTGCCAGACAGCGCAGATGCGCCCCTTTAGAAAATCTTCGTCACGTACTTTCAGTACGTAGTACTTCAGAACCTTGATGTCAGTGGCACTAAGGCCAGCTGCTGGGCCGAACTTGTCTATGAGAGTGAGGAGGAGTGCCCGCGTAAAACTGTCTAGCAAACCGTTGTGAATGTGAGTGAGGCTCATAGAACACCTCCACTCGAAAGATGTGCAGGGTACTGACGAGCCCCAGTCTTAAATTGATGCTGTACGGTATTTGTACGAGATATCGGTACAAAAGCCTGCAAACAGCATGCAAAAAGCTGCATTATCGATTTTAGTAGAAATCGATATATGATGTAAATTATTGATATTGCAGAGAAATATGGTGCACCCGACAGGATTCGAACCTGTGGCCTCTGCCTTCGGAGGGCAGCGCTCTATCCAACTGAGCTACGGGTGCCTGTGTCGGGCGTAGGTGCCCTTGAGGTGTTGTAGTCTTTACCCGATCCTAAGCCGCGCTGCAATGCGCCAATTACAACAACCCTCGAAAATGTGGAAAGGCGCGGGGAGAGCCTAACCCTCCCGCAAGATACCCAATGGTGTCAGGTGGTTATCCCAGCTGACGCCAGCGCTCTGGCTGATAATTTGAGCCACACCATCCTCGGTTCCGCCAAAGCTCATTGCGCCGTTTCCGTCAGTAATCGCAAAGCTTTCCTCGTCCAGCGGAGCCACACCACAGCCATCTGCAACCTGGTGGAAACCGATGAAGGACCGCTGCGCCACATCCCAGTACAGGATTTTACCGCCACGCGGACAAGAAGCTGCAATCACGTCGCCGGAACGGTTCATCTCCACGCTGCCAACATAGTTCTGCAGGCCCTTGGTAAGCTCCAGTGGCATCTCCAGAGCTGTAGCGGCCTTATCAAGCCCCAGATGCACCATCAGCGGAGGCGTTGCATCCTTCGCACCCTGAAACTGCCCGCCAACCCACACATCACCATTGCCGTCAAAGCTCATGTGGCGCAGGGAGAGCTGGTGCAAGTCAGAACTCAAGGCCTGCTTGGCACGCAGATCACCCGTTGCGGTGTCAATGAAAGCCACAGTGGGCTTCATCGTGTCCAGGTTCAGCTTCTCGCGCCCCATGTCAGGATGAGTTTCAATCCCGCCATTGGCAACAACAAGCTGCGAGCCGTCCGGAGACATCAGCAAATCATGCGGACCAACGCCATAGCTCTCGAACTCGCCAATCCGTTTGGGTTGGTCACCAGAAACATCGTAGACGCCGATCACACCGCGCACGTTTGCAAAGTCATTTTCCGGCGCATAGGCGAGACGGCCATCAGGTGCGAAAACACCATGGCCATAGAAGTGGCGATCTTCTGGAGATGTGAAAACAACCGGCTCTCGCGCACCCGTCAGGTCCGCAAGTACCGCAAAGGTCTCGGGCCGCCGCGCGAAAGACAGCAGGCGCATGGAGTTGCGGTCAAAGGAAATGGCATGCCCGCGATCCGGCAACGCTGTCTGGAACAGCACCTCGCCATCTTCGCTAAACACCGCCAGAGCATAACTGCCCGTTGGTGTACGCAAAGCACTGGCGAACAGTTGCAGGTCTGCGGCCTCAGTAAAAGGCAGGCCATTGGCAAAGGCCAGAGAACTGCTTGCACTTAAGGCAACACCAGATGCCGCAAGGCCGGTTAAAAACTGCCGTCTGCTCAGAGCAAGGGGCTTAGTCGCCATCAAGCGCATTAAAGCCTCCTGCAAGGCCAACATAGCCAGCAAGGTCTTCTGCCATCACCACTTTGATGCCATCGATAATGGTGATCAGATAACGCAGTTGCTCGCGCACCTCTGGCTCTTTGCCAGTGTCCTGAAGTGGTTTTGGCAGGTTAGCAAGCACACGCTGCGCATTGGAAAATTCAAAGTTCAGCGAGCTTTCCACCCAGTCCTGCTCGTCTTCCAGCACCTTTGCGTAGCCACCTGCATTCAAAGCGCCTTGCAAACCCACAAGGCTGGCTGAAAGGTAGGTGACAGCATTACCGCTGCGGGCAAAGGGAGCCTTCTTTGGATTGGCTTTCTTATCAGTCTTGCCAAGCACAACAAGCAGATACTGGTCTTTGTCGACAATCAGACCCGTGGTGATGGCATTGAACACCATCTCCGCAGCTTCTTTGTGGGTGTGCACCACACCGCCACCTTTGGTTGGCTCCAGAAGCACCTTGGAAAAACCGTTAGGATCAGACCATTCGGCTTCAAGTTCCAATCCGGCACCAACCAGATTGATGCTGATGCTCTCGGCATAATCGCAAAGGTAAACAGCGTCCTTGCCAGAACCAAGCGTCAACGTGCCATCACTGGCGTAAGAGATGCGTTCAAGAGCAGTCAGCCCTTGCAAGGCAACGCTTTTGACAGAAAGGGAAGCGGGGTCGCGAACAGTAGGGTCCTGCTTGGCAACCACCTTATTGATCTGGCGGCGAACCACACCGCGACTGTCCGGCAAAAAGGCGAGGCGCTGAGCAAGGTTGTCCTGCGCCATTGGCCCATAGCGTAAAAAGTCAACGCCAGCGAGTGCAGCAACGGATTTGCTGAAAGCCTCATTAAAGGCAGTGGTGGTTTCAGTCGTGGAACTGGTGCACAAATCACCAGTCCGTTTCTCAAGATCGGTCAACGCGCTGACAAGCTGTTTGGTCGCCGGGCGAATATACTGCTCTACGCTGGAGCGCGGGAACTGAGCATAGTCAGTGGTATCTGCCGCAAAAGAGGGCGTAGAGACAACAATTGCCGAGGCAATGGCCAGGCTGAGAGTGACAGCATGCTTAAACTGCATCAAAGAGACTCCAGGAACCGGATCAGATTAGCTCGATCCTTAGCAGGCATTTCAACTACACGGGTTTTGGCAGCTTCTGCTTCACCGCCATGCCACAGCACAGCTTCCAGCAGGCCACGTGCACGTCCATCGTGCAGGAAGAACCTGTGATTATTGACAGTTTCTGTCAGTCCAATACCCCAAAGCGGCGGTGTTTTCCATTCATTTCCGCTGGCAGAACCTGTTGGACGACCATCAGACAAACCTTCGCCCATATCGTGCAACAGCAGGTCTGTATAAGGCCAGATCAGCTGGAACTGATGCTCCGGGTTTTCAGCTGTGCGGCTGGTGACATATTTGGGCGTATGGCAGCTTGCACAGCCTGTCTCGTAAAATACCTTTTTACCAGCAAGCACTTGGGCGTCATTCGCATCACGACGCGCTGGCACGGCAAGGTTTTGAGAATAGAACACCACAAGGTCCAGAACCGGGTCAGGCGCCTCAGAAACACCAAGATGCGCCTGCTCGCCATGTGCTTGCTCAAAGCACGCAGTCTGGGCTTCGGTGCAGTCTCCATAATTGCGCAGGTCATACGGTGTCGAAATGCCGATATCGCCTGCAAATGCGCCAGCAGATTGAGATTGCACGGTCGCGTTCAGGGCTTTCCAGCCAAAGCGGCCAACCTGCTTGGTGTCAGGGTCAGCAGGGTTCACCCAGCTTACACGGCCAGAAATGCCATCACCGTCAGCATCCTCGGGATCAGCCTGAGAGGTGATGTCAGTGTCTGCAATCGCTTCCAGCAAGCCAAGGCCAATCATTGGCGGCGCAACACGAGCCGAAATCAGCGCATGCTCAGACATCGGTCCATAAGCCAGATTTTCAATGGTGTAGGTTGGCTTGCGTAAAGAGGCAGTCTCACCTTCAGAAAGATCAATCTTGATCTCTTCATAGGTGATCTTCATCTCACCTTCTCCGGGAACGCCAGGCACGCCAAAGTTCTGCAGCTGGCCACCATAGGTCGGCTCGGGAAGGAGAGGCACTTCACCGCTCTCAATCAGAGCCCGCTCTTCCGGCGTGGAAGGGGCAACTGAGAGGCGCATGAAGATGGAAACTGGGCGTTCGTCATCAATCGGTGGGCGACCACGCCCTGCTTTCGGGTGACAGCTTTCGCAGGCGCGGGCATTAAACAACGGACCGAGACCGTCAGAGGCACGCGTAGAACTTGGGGTCGATACCCAGAATTTCTGGAACAGGCTCTCACCCAAACGGAAGTCCTGATGCTGCTCGAAAGGGAGGTTGGCACTTGGGTAGGTAAAGACAGCGCGATTGAGAGGCTTCCGGGTCGTTGTTTTTCCCGCTTGCATCAACTCAAAATTTTCAGCTTTGGAGAAATCAGTCGGTGCCTTCAAAACCCGGCTGACTTTCGCTTTATCCCCGTCACTGAGATCGGTTCGCTGGTTCAGATCAACAGCAGAAGCGGCGGGAATGAGGAAGCTGGTAAAAGCGGCGGTAGTGGCTATCACTCCTGCACGACGGCGAAGTGTGGCTGGAACCATTCCTGGCATAACGGGTGCCTGTATTTACATAGGCCTTCGCAAAAACGCTAAAACACGCAAATGAACGCACATAACAACGCAAACAAAAGGCGAGGGGGATAAGTCCCGCACGAAGTGTCTCGTGCGGGACTGGATATCTTATTCGAATACTGCAGAAGGGTTGTCGAGGCTGTCGGAGCCTTCGAATGCAATATTTTCCAGCTTCAGCACCTGAACAGCACGCTGAATGGAAGATGTCTGGTCAACCAGGCTATCGATAGCAGCCTGTACCACTGCGTTACCCTCTGTGTTTCCTTCACCAATCATCTGGTCGTAGGATTCAGTGGTTTCAGCGCGGGTTTTCATGGCTGTAAAGGTGCCAAGGGAAGCATTCAGCTTGCCTTCCAGCTCAGTTGAAACAGCGGAATCTGCCTTTGCAAGCAAGTCCTTAAGGGAAGCGCCTTCAACAACAGAACCGTCAACGCGGGTGTATTTACCCTGGAATACGTTGTTGATGCCAACCACGTCGTTGTAGTGGGACATGTGGGTGTTGTCAGAGAAGCAGTCATGCTCTTCTTCAGGATCGTTCAGCATCAGGCCGAGCTTCATGCGCTCACCAGCCAGTTCACCGTAAGACAGGGAACCCATGCCGGTCAGGATGGTTGCGATGCCTGCAGCTTCGCCTTTGTCAGCCAGCTCTTTACGTGCTGCGCCGTCGGCTTTCCATGCTGCAACCATCTCTTCCAGATCGGTGATAAGCAGCTTTGTTGCAGCCTGAAGGTAGTCTGCACGGCGCTCACAGTTGCCGCCGGTGCAATTTGCAGTGTCGAAGTCAGAAGCAGGACGGTTGCCAGCACCTTTCCCCGTTCCGTTCAAATCTTGTCCCCACAGCAGGAATTCAATTGCGTGGTAACCGGTCGCAACGTTTGCTTCCACTTCACCAGCTTCCTGAAGCTGTTCAGCAAGCAGCGCAGGGGTGATTTCGGTGGCGTCGATTTCTTCGCCAGCGACAGTCAATTTAGTGTTTGCAATGATGTTCGCTGCGTAAAACGGGTTCTCTTCGGACTCATTGCCGTAAGCACCATCAACGTAGTCGATCAGACCCTCGTCAAGCGGCCAGGCGTTGACCTTGCCTTCCCAGTCATCAACGATCGCGTTACCAAAGCGGTAAACTTCTGTCTGCTGGTATGGGTTACGAGCTGCAATCCATGCGCGGCGTGCGGCCTTCAGGTTGTCTTCAGTTGGCTCTGCGACAAGCGCGTCCACTGCACCCTGAAGGGTCTTCGCAGTTGTCAGAGAGTCTTCAAACGCTGCCTGGGCGATGTCGCCGTAGGTTGCAAGAACGTCAGAAGGAGTTGCAGCGACAGCAACAGTAGAAAGGCTGCCGAGTGCTACAGTGCCGAGCAAAGCGCCACGGATAAAGCTCATTGTAATCCCCTTAAATGTGCAGTGAATTCGCCTCGCGCTGCGAGCGGAAAATCCGGGCTGCACGAATTCAGTTTGCCAAATGTTGTCACGCCCTAAAGCGTGAGAAAACTGCGGCTATTTCATATTCCTGACTATTGTTGTCAAGTTTAAAAACGTGCACTTTCAGTAGTTTAGAGTATTTCTAAATATGAGTTTCAGTTGCAACTTATTGTCATTAAAAGCTTTTCCGCACTTTTGCAGTTGCAAATCATTCGCATAAATAAATGGGATAATATTGGGAAAATACGCGAATCCCCCGCTCAACTGTTACCGTTTGTTTGGCATATCTTGACTTCGCAGCACCTATGCGCTCTTACGGAACCTTCTTCAGGTACATTGCATTTAATTGGCATCAATCAGCCAGTCTGTCTGCACCAACAACGATAAGAACAGGGTATGGCAGCTCGATTAAACACGCTTGCTCAATTGATACTTCGTGGCTGGAAAGCAAACGCATTTCGCTTGCTGCTGGTTCACTATGCCTTTGTTTTTCTCGGTGCAGTTGCAATCACACCTATTGTTGCTGGTATCGGCAACTTCGTTATTGGCCTTTCCGGCAATGCAGTGCTGGCCGATTATGAGATTGCGTCTTTCTTCTTGTCGCCGATTGGACTGCTCGGTGCGTTCTTCTTTGTCGTCGTCTTCATCGCCATGGCACTGCTTGAGCAGGTCGCTCTGCTCGCGGTGCTGGACAGGCAGGAAAGCGCGTTCCCTGCTGCACGTAATGCCTTGTTTTCAACGCTCAGCATGTTCCCCCGCCTTGGTATGTTTACATGGCGGCTGACACAACGCTTAGTGATGGCAATGATCCCAGGTCTTGTCATTATCGCACTGAGTATACTAATCTTTTTGCAAGAGCATGACTTCAGCTACTACCTCCAGTTTCAACCCGTTGAGTTCTGGATGGCTGCCTTCTTCATCGGAATTGGGGTGGCACTGGTTATCGTTATGCCACTCTACGCGATCCTCGTCTGGGGACTGTCTTTGCCGCTCGTGGTACTGAGAGATCACCCTGTTGGCTCCGCCTTTTCGCGGGCCCGGTTCCTCTCACGGGGCCTCCGTCCTGTCTTTGCAGGTGCCGTCTCGCTGTGGTTGCTTCTGGATATCCTCATCCATGCGTTCTTCCTGATCTCGCTGGAACTGATCGGCTCCTACGCCATTTCGTTTGGGGAGAATTCCCCCGAGACATTGGCAGCGATCCTGGGCAGCCTCGTCGTGCTTCTGTTGGTGGGCAACACGCTGATCAGTGGCGTGATGTCTGGCACTATGGCGTTGCTTTTCAAGGCAGCTTTGTTCGTTGCCGATGGAAAAGGGCACACGTTTTCTGAGGTGCCGCATACGCCAAAGCTGGAGAGTAAGTGGGCCAACCCACTGACACCTATGCGCCTTGCCGCTCTCATTGGAGTGGTCGGAACCATCGTGGTGCTGACAGGGACGTATTGGGTCTCAGCCGATCTGCCGCAAAAAGATGTCCTGATCATCGCCCACCGCGGGGCCTCCGCCCACGCGCCGGAAAACACCATAGCCTCGTTGGAGCGAGCAATTGAGGATAAAGCCGACTGGATTGAGGTCGATGTTCAGGAAGCCGCAGACGGCTCCGTGGTCATCGCCCACGACAGCGACTTCATGCGCCTCATCAGCAAGCCAGCCAATGTCTGGGATCTGACACTGGAAGAAATCCAGTCTCTCGATGTGGGCGGATGGTTTGGAATGGAGTTCCAGGGGGAACGCGTTCCAACGCTTCGCGAGGCGCTTGAGATTGTGAGGGGGAAGGCAGTTCTCCTCATCGAGCTCAAATATTATCCCCGCAGCCGCAACGAACACCTCGAAAATGAGGTCGCCCGCATCATCACGCAGGCTAACATGGAAAACGACATAGCAATCATGTCGTTAGAGCGATCAGCCCTCTCAAGAATGCGAAAATTAGAACCAAATTGGAACATCGGCCTTCTTACCGCCACATCTATCGGTAATTTCTCCGAACTCAAAGGAAACTTCGTAGCCGTCTCCTCCGCCTCCGCCTCTTTGAACTTCATAAGAAGGACACAAGAGACCAATAAGCAGGTTTTTGTCTGGACGGTTAACAATCCGTCTACAATGTTGCGCTACATCTCCATGGGCGTAGATGGAATTATCACGGATGATCCTGCACTGGCGCGTAACACCCTGGAAGAATATAAAGAAATGAACCAGTTCGAGCGGTTATTACTTCATACTTCTGTCCTGTATAATCTGAGCTTGAACTGACACTTAGACCGTAAGAATCTAGTATATGCCGTATCTTCTAGTAGTGTTTATGGGCGCGTTGCTGACTGCCCTCTCGATGACCAATTCTGCGACTTCCAAGCCGCCAGTATTGCTGCTGGGAGACCGCGACACTGTCAATGCGATCGTTGCTGAGGTTAATCTCCCCGACGACCGCCGCGGCCTCGTGCATGTCATTTTGGAAGATGCTCGCGTCAAAGCAGAGCGCCTGGATAGCCCAATTCTGCCGATTTCTGCCAGTTCTGAACCTCTCGTAGAGCTTCCTGCAGAGAAATTTACACTTGAGCAGCTGGATGTAGAAACGCGCAGTGAACTTGTTGAAGTCCTCGACGAAGACCAAATGTCCGAGTTGCACCGCGCAATAGAAGTGGTTTTGGCGAGCACTGAGACCGTTAGCGTAGATTGATTTAAATACTACGCTATCCATTTGAAGTAACAGGCCTATTACTCGTCGTCTTCGTTATCGTCCGGAATAGCAAGATCCACCGCTCCTCCTACGACACTTGTTCCAACCTTTGCAGTTGTTGTTACTGCAGTTGTAGCAACAGAGACCGCAGCTCCCCCGACTGAAACCACGGCACACCCAGAAATTCCGAGTAATACTGCAAAGATACTGGCTGTTATCGCGGTAAGTTTCATTCATTCCCCTCAAAAAACTGTCGTGAACCTCCTCAAAGGTCACCCATTTCATTTAAATTTGAGGGGTAAGAATTACGATTTCCCTACTTAATCCCTGCGCGCATGAAGCTCTGCACAAATTGTCTCTGAAACAGCAGGAACGCGATCAACAGTGGACCTGATGTCATGAGCGTTGCTGCGTTGATAACGCTCCACTCCACACCACCATCAACCGCAGCAAAGATAGAAAGCCCAACAGTGACAGGACGTGTCTCTACCGAGTTGGTGATAATCAGAGGCCAAAGGAAATTGTTCCAGTGGTGGCTGACTGAAACAAGCCCGTAAGCGAGGTAGGTCGGAATTGCCAGCGGCACGTAAACCTTCCAGAGCACCAGTAAAGGTCCGGCACCCTCAACGCATGCGGCTTCATCCAACTCTCGCGGAATAGTCTTAAATGTCTGTCGCAGAAGAAAGATTCCGAACCCAGATGCCATATAGGGCAAGCCAATCGCGACGATGGTGTCTATCAGGCCAAGGTTTCGGATCATCTTGTAATTCTCGACAATCAGGATATCCGGCATCACAAGCAGCTGTAAAAGCACCAGAGTGAACAGGATGCTCGAGCCGGGGAACTCAAAGCGTGCAAAGGCATAAGCTGCCAGAGTGCCCAAGACAAACTGTGCAATCAAAATGATCGTCACCAGCATGATCGTGTTCAGGAAGTACTGAGCAAATGGAGCTGCTGACCAGGCTTTGGTGAAGTTCTCCAAAGTGAGCGGTGCAAACAACTCGAAATTGGCTTCATAAGCCGCAGGATGGAATGCAGTCCAGATCGCATAGAGCAGAGGCAGGGCCCATAAGATCGCCAGTGTCCACGCCCCGAACGTATTGAGAGCACGATCAAAATCGAACTGGCGTGGACGGGCTGGTTCAACAGTGTTGGAAAGAGATAAGTCGCTCATCTGTAGTGCACCCGACGATCCATAAAGAAGAATTGACCGATCGCAATGATCGAAAGAAGTGCCAGCATCACGACAGTCAGCGTGGCGGCATAAGAGGTTTGCCAGTACTTGAAGGCGACCTCATAAATATAAAAGAGCAGCAAAGACGAAGCGTTATCTGGCCCTCCGCCTGTCATGGTGAAGATGTGGTCCACCAGGCGGAAAGAATTGATAACAGCATTGATAGATACGAACAAAGTTGTTGGCATAAGCAAAGGCCATGTGATTTTCCAGAAGAAGGTCCAACGGCTCGCCCCTTCAATATCAGCAGCTTCTTTGTAGGAGGGTGGAATGGCTTGTAGTGCTGCCAGATAGAAGATCATGAAGAACCCGGCTTCTTTCCAGATAGTTACAACCATCATGCAAATCAGCACTGTTTCCTGCTGGCCCAGCCATGAGTTCTCGGGGAGCCCGAAGACGCCCATGCGGATCTGATCGATCAGCCCAAAGCCCGGCGTATAAAAGAACAGCCAGATATTTGCGACCGCGATCAAAGGTAACACAGTCGGTGCAAAGAACGACATGCGTACAAGGCTACGTCCCTTGAGCTTGTCATTCACCCAGATGGCCATCAGCAGAGAGATACCGATAGAAGCTGGAATGGTTGCCATCGCGTACCAAAGGTTATTGACCAGCACTTTCCAGAAGGTTGGGTCCGCCATCAACTCCTCATAGTTCTGCAATCCAAC
Source organism: Pseudovibrio sp. WM33 (assembly GCF_001623165.1). Lineage (NCBI taxonomy): Bacteria > Pseudomonadati > Pseudomonadota > Alphaproteobacteria > Hyphomicrobiales > Stappiaceae > Pseudovibrio > Pseudovibrio sp. WM33. The sequence goes on along the minus strand of NZ_LMCK01000013.1, from coordinate 47,385 downwards.
AAACTTGGCTGGCCTGCGCCCACGCGGAGTGGAGAAGAAGCTATTGATTATAGTGGTGATGGCCGGGAAGTGGGTAAACGCGAACAACATCACCATTGCTGGAGTGAGCAACAGCCACGCGTAAATCCACTGCATACGTCTGGTCATCGGGCAACCTCTTGGAAAATGCTGGAGCGAGGCACACAGCAGCTGCGCCTCGCCAGATCACGTGAAATTAAAAAGGCTTAGCGGTATTCAGAAAGAATACGGTCCGCTTCTGCCTGCGCACTTTTCAGTGCTTCTTCCGGTGTTTTCTTGCCGGTGATTGCAGCATGCAGGGCGTCGTTGAAGACACGGGTCACGCGCTGGTTCTGGTACGTGGAGAGTTCTGCAACGGCGTGCTTCAGCTGCTCACGAGCAACGAGTGCTGGCGGGAAGTCAGCTGCATAAGCCTTCATCTCGTCAGTCTCCCAAGCTGCTGGAGATGGCGCAACGTAGCCAGTCGCCATAGACCACTTTGCAGCCTGTTTCGGAGCAGTGATCCACTTCACGAAGTCTACAGAGGCTTTTTTCTGCTCATCGCTGGAATCTTTGAAGATGTAGAAGTTACCGCCACCGGTCGGTGCGCCGCGACGCTTGTTTGCCGGCAACATAGCAACGCCGAAATCGAACGGAGCGTTGTTGCGCACGTTGGTCAGGTTACCAGTCGAGGTCCACATCATAGCGGTATTACCTTCAAAGAAGGCCTTCGGAGTAGCACCCCACTCGATGATGCCTGGAGCCATCACACCATGCTTGCCAGAAAGGTCGACAAGGTACTGCAGAGCTTCAACAACCTTTGGATCGTCAAAGTTGGTCTTGTTCCCTTCAGCGTTCGCCAGAATAGCGTCATTCTCGGTGGTCAGGCCCTGGAACAGCCAGTATGGGAAACCAGAGGAAGGAATGCGCACGCCCCACTGGGTCACGTTGCCGGAAGCGTCTTTCTTGATCAGCTTCTGGCTCATAGAAACCATTTCTTCCCATGTTGCAGGTGCTTTTTCAGGATCCAGCCCCGCCGCTTTAAAGGCTTCCTTGTTCCAGTAGAGAACTGGTGTCGAGCGCTGGAATGGAATACCGTAAGTCTTCCCACCAGTCTGCGAATTTTCCATGAAGGCAGGATAGAAGCTATTCAACCACGTCTTGTCTTCGTCAGAGTTTGCCACATCATCAAACGCAATGATCACGTCTTCATCGATCAAAGTGAACATGTCGACTGACAGAATTACAGAGAGCTGCGGAGGGTTGCCGCCACGCGCTGCGGTCAAAGCTTTGGAAACAGTATCCTGATAAGAACCGGCATAAACAGCATCGATATTCACGTCAGGATGAGCAGCCGCATATTCTGCTGTCAGTTCTTCAATTGTTGTCGCGGCTGTACCGCCAACAGCCACAGGAAAATAGAATTGCAGATCAACCGCATGAGCGCTGATCGCAGTACCAAGGGATAGAGCAGCAACAGAAGCTGCCAGACCTAAAGACTTGAAAATGGATTTCATAGGTTTATATCCTCAAATTGCCCTAGTAATTGGGGCACTCCAATGCGCTGATGCGCGTTTTTCAAGCCGGCTCGAATTGCACCTCGACCGGCTTGAATTCTTCCCGGCGCTTGCCGGTATCTCTCTGAAAGCTTGCGGGAATTTTATCATCCCAGGCTAGGCCAATGTTCTGCCCTGGGCTCAATTCGGTGCTGCCTTTCACGCGAACAAGCAGCTTTTCACCGCCAACAGAACAATTAGCCAGCGTATCTGCCCCCATGTATTCAAGGCTTATCACCTGGGCCGGAACGCCGTTTTCACCAGTTAATCTGATGTCTTCCGGGCGCAGGCCCAGCAAACATCCTTTTGGTGCGTCAGGCAGCAGGGATTGAGCTGTGACAGGGGTGACAGAACGAACCTTGTCCAGCTCCACAATGTTCATCGGCGGAGTACCAATGAAGCGTGCTGTAAACACGCTGGCAGGGCGCTCATAGATTACTTTTGGCGTTGCAACCTGCTCAACCTCACCTTTGTTCATCAGCACTACCTGATCGGCCATGGTGATGGCTTCTGTCTGGTCATGGGTTACATAAACCATTGTCAGCCCAAGCTGCTGCTGTAGTGCTCTCAACTCTACGCGCATCTCCTGACGAAGCTTTGCATCAAGGTTGGAGAGGGGCTCATCCATCAGGCAAACAGGCTTTTGAGAAACGATGGCGCGACCTAGAGCAACCCGTTGTTGCTGCCCTCCAGAGAGCTGGGATGGCTTCCGGTCCAACAACTGAGAAATCCCGAGAAGATCAGCTGCAGTCTTCAGCCGCTCATCCCGCTCCGCTCTGCCTACTTTGCGCACTTTGAGCCCAAACAGAATGTTTTCAGCCACAGAGATATGCGGAAAGAGCGCATAGTTTTGAAACACCATAGAGATATCGCGCTGGGCGGGGGAATGGTACGTCACATCTCTCCCGCCTATTGTAATTTGCCCGGAAGTCGCTTCTTCCAACCCGGCAATCAAGCGCAACGTCGTGGATTTGCCGCATCCACTGGGCCCCAACAAAACCGTAAAACTTCCACCATCCACGGACAGGTTGACATTGTTGACTGCCGTTGAATCTCCCCAGGACTTGGTCAGATTTGAAAGTTCTAGGCGAGCTGGATGGTTCAGGTTGCTCATAAAGTAGGCTCCTGTTTGCAGATCACGAGCTCTGCAGATGACTTCTCAATTATTGAAAGGATTGAAGCTGGCGGGGTTTCTTCGCAAAAGATCTTCGAAACATCAGTCAGGAAGCCAGCGCGAACATGGGCGAGGCGACCGAACTTGGAATGGTCCAGAACAAGAAACGATTGACGGCAGTTCGCCAAAATAGCCTGACGGGCAGTGGCTTCATCCTCGTTGAAGTCCAGAAGGGTGCCATCGCTATCCACGCCAGCAACGCCGAAGATGCCGACGTCGAACTTGTAGTTTTTGAAAAAACCTTCTGCGCTTGAACCAAGAACGTCCAGATCGCCATGACGCAATCGGCCTCCTGCAATCGTAACTTCGCTGGAAGTGTTCCGTAGCGCTGCAATGGCTACGTTCATGTTGTTTGTGAAGATCTTCAGTCCCTCATGGGTATCAAGTGCTTCTGCAACAATCTCAGGTGTCGTGCCGATGGAAAAAGCAAGTGTTGCACCATCGTCGATGTACTCCGCAACAGAGTTCCCAATCGCGTTCTTTGCTTCAAAATTGAGGATCTTTCGGGCTTTGTAGGTGATGTTGCCCCGGTTTGCCGGAACCTCGACGCCACCATGAACCCGTCTCAAAAGCCCCAGTTCGCTCAAGCGGTTTATGTCTCGGCGGATCGTCTGGGTGGTAACCGTAAACTGCTCCGACAACGAGTCTACGCTCGCGAAACCATTGGACCGCACGAGAGAGATGATCTCTGATTGTCTTGTACTGAGCGCTGTTTCCATCACAAAAGTCTGCTTCAATCTGCAAAAATGCTGTTCATATGAACGTCTACAATGTTCATATGAAACTTATGTGATATCTCAGACTAATAAAAGTGAAGCTTGTTTTGGCTGGTTTTCTAGGTACTTATACCGACTCACTTAAACAAAAAAGCGCGCCCTGTTAGCAGAACGCGCTTCAAATCATCCAGATTTTGACAAGACTCAGGTGAGTTGAGTAAAGAATTTTAAGCGAGCCTTATGGGCTTCTGCGATGTGGTGACGTGCAGCTTTGTCAGCACGGTCACAATCCCGCTTGGAAATTGCATCCACAATCTCTGCATGCTCTTCAATCGCCAGACGACGACGATCATCATCGGTCAAGGTTGTGCCTGCCAGCAGCAGCAAAGATAGGCGCATATGATCAATTTGCTCAACCAGATAGCGGTTGTGGGAAGCGAGATAGAAGCGGCGATGGAACTCACGGTTGGTCTTGATCAGGCGCTCTGCATCCGCAAGGTTCTGCATGTCGGATTCGACCATTTCCTGCAGAATTTCGATCTCAGCGCTTGAGGCGTGCTGCGCAGCAAGTCGACCAGCAGTTCCTTCTAGGACTTCGCGCAGATAGTACAGTTCGCTGATCTGGTTGTGGTCCAGACTAGGAATGACCATGCCGCGGTTTGGTTCATGAACAGCAAGCCCTTGCGCTTCAAGGCGCTTCAGGCCTTCTCGGATAGGTGTGCGACTGACGCCGAATTTCTCTGCCAGTTCAGCTTCTCTCAAGCGACTGCCGGGTTTCAGCTCACGGCTTTCAATCGCTTTAATGAGACGGCGGTAAATCTCAGCTCCATTGGGTGAATTGGCAGTCACATCTTATTCCCGGGATTAGTAAAGGCTTAGTTTGTAGCTTCTACATGCCAGCCTTCTTAAAGACGGGCAGGGCCACATAGGGGTCCTGCCAGTTTCTGTATCAAATTTCAATCAGGTATAGCACAGCCTAGTTAATAACTAGCATGCCCAAGTTGTATCTGGCTTACGCGCCACCAGCAGGCCAAGGGCCATGGAAGCCGGAACCTTCTTTGTCCGTACGTTCAAAACCATGCTGACCGAAAAAGTCCCGCTGACCTTGAATGACGTAGGCCGCAGTCCGCTTCTGACGGATCATGTCAAACGAACCAAGCGCTGCTGAAAGAGCAGGTGTAGGCACGCCGTTGGTGATGCTCAGGCTCAGCATATCGCGCAGACCAGGAACAGCATCTTTCATACGTTCAGCAATAGCAGGAGCCAGATAGAGAGATTTCAGGTCAGGATTTTCATCATATGCCTGCGCAATCTCATCCAGGAAGCGTGAGCGGATAATGCAACCCTGACGCCAGATGCGAGCGATGTCACCCATTGGCAGATCCCAGCCGTTTTCCTTGCCGCCAGCAGCCAGCACAGCAAAGCCTTCAGCGTAGGCTGCAATTTTACCGGCAATCAGAGCGCGTTCACAGGCATCAATGCCTTCCTGCTTGAGTTCCCAAGTCAGCACTGCATCAGACTGCGGGTATAGTTCTGCAACTTCCTGACGGAGTGCGCGACTTGCAGACATGCAGCGAGCTGCAACAGCTGCATCGATACCAGTTGCCGGAACGCCAAGCAGATGCGCTTCGACAGCAGACCAGCGACCGGTGCCTTTTTGACCAGCAGTATCCAGAATAACATCCAAAATTGGCTTGCCGCTCTCTTCATCAATCACACCCATAACGTTTGCGGTGATCTCAATGAGGTAAGACGCCAACGGGCCTTCATTCCACTTGGAGAAGATCTCGGCTTGTTCCTGAATGCTCAGGTGAAGGGTCTCGGTGAGAACTTCGTGCACTTCAGCAATCATCTGCATGTCGGCATACTCAATGCCGTTGTGCAGGGTTTTCACAAAGTGGCCAGCGCCTTCAGCGCCCATCAAAGCAACGCAAGGTTCGTCATTGTGCTTTGCTGAGATCGCTTTCAGGATAGGCTCGATACGCCCGTAAGCGGCTTCAGAAGCACCAACCATGATGGATGGACCGAAGCGAGCGCCTTCTGCACCACCAGAAACGCCCATGCCAACAAAGGTGAATGGCGTGTCGGCCAGTTCTTTGTAGCGGCGATTACTGTCGTGGAAGTCGCTGTTGCCTGCATCAATCAGAATGTCACCGTCTTTCAGGTGGTCTTTCAGAACAGAAATTTGCTGATCAACTGGCTCGCCTGCCGGAACCATCAAAATGATAGGACGAGGGGCTTTGATGTTCGCTACCAGCTCTTCTGTGCTGTAGCAGGGAATAAACATGTCTTTGAGGTGTCCAGCCTTCTCCATGAAAGCTTGGGTTCCCTCTGCAGTACGGTTGAACACCGCTACTTTGTAGCCATTGTCTGCGATATTAAGAGCCAGATTGGCTCCCATGACGCCTAGTCCAACAAGGCCGATATCCGCCTGTGTCATCAATACTCTCCGCGCTGCAAGTGGTGCACAGACGCGCGCAACAAACCTAATCCAATAGCTAACTTGGCGATTGTATGCGCTTGTGCATCAGAAACTAGGTCTGTGGCATAGGTGAAAAACAGGTTTTTGCCAAGGTGAGAATAAGAAAATTCCGCAAAAGCCTAATAAAACTGCCGAAATAAAGCTTTCGCGGGATCTACACTATTTCAGGTGCTTGGAAAGTACTTCTTTTGCCGCTGTTTCCAACGCCACTGCGGACGCTTGCAGCTGACTACGTTCCAACTCATCCATACTAGGGAAGAGGGTAGCTTCAATACCATCAGCACCCAGCACCCGCGGTACCGAAAGGGCTGTATCCCTCACGCCAACGATCTCTTCATTGACGATGGAAAGGCTGATGACAGCATGTTCATTTGTCACAATAGCCTTCACAATGCGGGAGAGCCCTGCGCCAATGCCGTAGTTGGTTGCCCCTTTGCCTTCGATGATCGAATAGGCAGCGTAACGAACACCATGGTCAATGCGGTCACGAACATCTTGAGTGATTGGCTTGTTGATCTGCTCGGCAAAAGTAAACAACGGCGTGTTGCCTGCCTTCGCGCCAGACCAGATAAGCACTTCACTATCACCGTGCTCACCAAGTACATCTGCATGCACAGAGGTTGGCGTAATGCCCAGATGTTTACCCAATAAAGTACGGAAACGCGCAGTATCCAGAATTGTACCTGAGCCGATAACGCGATTGCGCGGCAAGCCAGAAATTTCAGTCGCAACCTGAGTCATGATATCAACCGGATTGGTTGCGATGATCAGGATCGCATTTGGTGCATATTTCAGCACCTCAGGAATGACTTTTGCAAACACGCCAGCATTGCGTGCCAACAGCTCAATCCGGGTCTCACCCGGTTGCTGGTTGACACCAGCTGCAATCACGACGACTGCTGCATCCTTCAAGTCACTGTAATCGCCACCAATAACACTCATCGGGCGCGCAAACGGGGTTGCGTGAAGAATGTCTTCTGCCTGAGCAATAGCGAGTTTCGGATTGTAATCGACGAGTACAATTTCATTGCCCACACCGTTCATGGCCATGGCGTAGGCTGCAGTACTTCCAACAGCGCCAACACCAACTACACCGATTTTCATAGGGCCATCCTTTTCTCGCAGTCTACAAGGCATCCTGCTGGCTTTTTAATATTATGCCTGTCTCCTAGACAGTTGCTTTAGGGAATGCAATTCCCTCAAGCGTGACATATCAGCTCGCATGCTTACTTCTGGCATCTTGGACAAAAGAATGTTGAACGCCCATTTTGGACCTTCCGCTCAATGACGCCAGCACACTTAGGTGTTCGGCAAGCTTCCCCCTCGCGATCATAGACAGAGAAGTTGTGCTGGAAATATCCGAGAGAACCATCCGCTTGTCGGTGATCCTTCAGCGAAGAACCGCCGGATTTTATCGCTTCCTGCAGGACTTCCCGAATGTGCTTGGAAAGCTCATCGGCCTTTTTGAGCGGCTTACCGGATTTGCTTGCAAGTGTGGATGCGCTGTTGAAGGGACTTAACCCCGTTCTCCAGAGTGCTTCACACACATAAATGTTACCCAGTCCTGCAATGAACTTCTGATTGAGCAAAGCTGCTTTAAGAGAGGTCTTCCGGTTCTCAAACAGCTTGGCGAGGTAGGCTCCATCCAGCTCATTGCCGAGTGGTTCGATCCCCATATCGACAAACATTGGGTGTGTCGTCAGCTCGCTGCGAGGAATGAGCACCATAAATCCAAACCGACGCGGATCATTGTAAATGATCTTTACGATCGTTTCCTGATCAGAAGGCCGAACATGGAAGATGACATGGTCATGCTGAGGGTGTTTACCTTTTGCATGATACATTTCAACGGTTTGTGTTGGTTCTTGATCATCAGTCTCGATCCAGCGGAACGAACCCGACATGCCAAGGTGCATCACCAATACATCTCCGCTGTCCAGATCAAGCAGCAGATATTTAGCACGGCGGCTGAAGGAAACAACTCTGCGACTTTCCAGGCGATCTACGAAATCATCGCCAAAAGGAAAACGAAGATCAGGTCGGCGTTGTTCAATTCTGCAAATTGTTGCATTGTCAAAAAAAGGTGCTAGTCCGCGACGGACTGTTTCAACCTCCGGTAATTCAGGCATAAGATATCCGTTGGTACAGTGGTTTGCTGCTGGGCAAAGATTACGTTCAACAATAGCGCTTTGTAACAAGCTGTACTATGTTCGCCCGCGAAATGGAGTGATTTGATTATGGCGCGTGAGTTCTCAACCCCTGAGCAGGCATCCGTAACAGACCCGACTGAAATGGCAACTAGCTTCGGGTTTCGCACAGTTCGCGAAGGTGAAAAGCAGGATCTGGTGGATGATGTTTTCCACAAAGTGGCGTCCCGCTATGACCTGATGAACGACCTCATGTCTGGTGGAATGCATCGTCTCTGGAAAGATGCGATGGTTTCCAGCATGAACCCACCAAAGAATGGCGCCCGTGAATGGCGACATCTGGATGTGGCTGGTGGGACTGGAGACATAGCAACCCGCGTTGTTGAGCGTTCTAACCGGACAATCAAATCAACCGTCTGCGATATCAACGGATCGATGCTAGGCGTTGGCAAAGATCGCGCAAGCGCAGCTGGTCTTTCTGAAAACATTGAGTTCATTCAGGGGAACGCAGAAGAGCTGCCTTTCCCGGACAAACACTTCGATGCCTATACCATTGCATTCGGTATCCGTAACGTCCCGCAAATCGAAAAAGCACTGCAAGAGGCTCACCGTGTGCTTAAACGCGGCGGTCGCTTCATGTGCCTTGAGTTCTCACAGGTAGACGTGCCAGCACTCGATAAGGTTTATGATCTGTTTTCCTTCCACGCCATTCCAAAAATCGGACAGGCTGTGACAGGTGATGGAGATCCATACAGTTATCTCGTAGAATCTATACGCAAGTTTCCAAATCAGGAACGTTTTGCGCAGATGATACGTGATGCAGGTTTTGAGCGTGTCACCTATCGAAACTACACCGGCGGTATCGCTGCACTTCACTCCGGCTGGAAAATCTAACCAGTTATGATCGCAAATATTGTGCCATTTATGCGTCTGGTTTTCGCGGGTTATGTTATGGCCCGCGAAGGTGTGTTCGGACTCGTTTCTCTGCCAGATCTCCCTCCCGGACCGCGCTTGGCTATTAGCGTCGCACGTATGGTTGAGCGCCGCGGCATTGAGAAAAAAGACGCAGCAGCACGCCTCACAGATGCGCTGAACCGCCTTGGTCCCTCCTACATTAAGTTGGGGCAGTTTCTTGCGACACGCCCGGATGTGGTTGGTAAGGAAGCCGCAAAGGAGCTGTCTGCACTTCAGGACAATGTTCCGCCATTTCTAACGCAGTACGCACGCAAAACAGTCGAAGAACAGCTCGGTAAAACAGTCGAAGATCACTTTGAAGAGTTTGGTGAACCAGTCGCTGCTGCATCGATTGCACAGGTACACCCTGCGTACTTCCGAAACCGCGATGGCGAACTGGAAAAAGTAGCCGTTAAAGTACTGCGTCCGGGGGTTGAGCGCGGGTTTAAGCGCGACCTGAAGAGCTTTTACCTTGCTGCGCGTCTTGCAGAGCGCTTTAGTCCTGCAAGCCGTCGCCTTCGTCCTCTCATGATGGTTGAGACGTATGAGCACGCTGTCATTTTGGAAATGGACCTGCGCATGGAAGCCGCAGCTCTCTCTGAAATGGGTGAAAACAGCAAGGAAGATAAAGATTTTCGCGTTCCCAGTGTGGATTGGCCACGGACCTCTCGTTCCGTACTCACCATGGAATGGATTGACGGTGTAAAGCTTTCCAATCTTGAAGGTATCGAGGAAGTAGGTCATGACCTGGCGGAGCTGGGCAATAATGTGATCCAGACTTTCTTGCGCCATGCCGTACGTGACGGTTTTTTCCACGCGGATATGCATCAAGGCAATCTCTTCATTGAACCGGACGGGACACTGGTCGCAGTCGATTTAGGGATCACAGGACGTCTGGGACTGTCTGAACGTCGTTTTCTGGCAGAAATTCTCTATGGCTTCATAACTCGCAATTACCTGCGAGTTGCCGAAGTTCATTTTGAAGCTGGGTATGTGCCTGCCGATCAGGACGTGAATATATTCGCGCAAGCAATTCGAGCGATTGGTGAGCCGATCCATGGGCATGATGCCAGTGAAATCTCAATGGCGCGTTTGCTGACACAGCTGTTTGAAGTGACCGAGATGTTCAACATGCACACTCAGCCTCAGTTGATCTTACTGCAGAAAAATATGGTTCTGGCAGAAGGTGTAGCCCGCTCGCTGAACCCACATCTGGATATGTGGAATACGGCTGATCCTGTTGTAACCGGTTGGATTCAGAGAAATCTTGGCCCTATGGGACGCATCACAGACCTAGCAACAGGCGTGACTGTTTTGGGGCGTCTGGCAAGTGATTTACCGATTATTGCTGACCGTGCGAGCAAGTTTTCCAATCAGCTGGAAGCGATGGCAAACAACGGCCTGAGATTCGATGAGGCAACCGCAGATGCGATTGGTAGATCGGAAGCGAAGCATAGCCGTTCTGGACGTGTCGCACTTTGGGTCATAGCAATCGCTCTTTCAGCAATTGCTTACGGCATCTATCTCTAAGATATTCTGAGTTGAAACTATGAAAAACGGGAGTTGTTACGCTCCCGTTTTTTATTGGTTAGCCGGATACAGCTGAAAATTCTAGAAATAATTGGATCATACTAAGTTACTGCATAAAATTATCTAAGTTTTATATAGTCATTGCAATTGATGATATGAATTGTAGGCGGGTTGTTGCTCACTAAAACGTGCTAAAAGCAAGGTAGCTTAAGAGAAGTATTTGAGATTTCTAAGGGTCTACTCAAAACCTTCAGAGAGTGCTCAAAGCAATTGTAAACTATCTTCCTGGAGGTGCCGCTGTGCCAGACAGTTCTGAATTGGGGACCCGTGAACGGTTACTTGATGCAGCAGAACGCTTGCTCGCTGAACATGGTCTTGCGGAAACTTCTGTAAGAATGATCACCGAAAAAGCCGACGCTAATGTTGCAGCAGTCAACTATCACTTTGGCAGCAAAGATGATCTTGTCAGAGCGGTCTTTATGCGCCGCCTTCGCGAAATTGACGATATGCGCATGCAGCGTCTGGATGCGCTGGAAGTTGGGGGGCGCGAGCCCGACCTGGAAGAGATAACCCGCGCATTCATGGAGCCCTTGATTGTACAAGGGATCTCAAGAGATACTGGAAAGCTGGTTCCGTTTGTTGTTCTCATTCGTCAGGTTTTCTCCGACCCGGAGTCCGGCCAGAAGATCATGCACTCATGGGAGCCACCAAGAATTATCCTTCGTATCACGAAGGCTCTGGCGAAAGCCACCAAGAGCGACATTCCAACGGGCCCTCGTGCTCAGTTGCTGATGATGCTCATGCACAGCGCAACGTTAGAGGCGCTTTACGTTGTGACTGGAGCTTCCAAAGGCCCTTACGATGAAGAAATGGATCAGGACGAGATAGTCGAAGGCACTATTCGTTTCGTGTCCAGCGGCATTCGTGCCTTCTTTATGGCTGGCGCGCTCGAAGAGGCCTGATACTCTGACTAAAATGGCGAGATGCGGCGGAGAGTCAGATTCAGTCTGCCTCCGTCCTTAAGGAGGCTCGAACTCCCGCCAAGAATACGGTCAATGCCGTGGTAGCAAAGCCGCGACTCTCCTCCGAGTACAACAACGTCTCCTGAATTAAGCTTGAGTGATTGCGTCGGGCCTCCGCGTTTCACACCGCCGAGCCGAAAAATTGCTGTGTCTCCGAGACTAACCGAAACAACAGGGGCTTCAAATGTCTTTTCGTCCCTGTCTTGATGCATGCCCATTTTAGCTGTTGAAGCATAGTAGTTCACGAGGCAGGCTTCTGGCGCTGCCGAGCAGTCACCAACCTTGTTCCAAAGATCCTGCAGGACCTCAGGGATATCAGGCCAAGCCTGGCCGCTCTCAGGATGTAGAGGTTGGTAGCGATAGCCACCCTTGTCAGACACCCATCCCAATGCACCAAGATTGCTCATCCGAACAGAAAATGGTTTTCCTGTCCGCGGCATCACGGGAGTGAACAACGGAGCTTCTTTGACGAGATATCTGAGCGTATCGACAAGTTCCTTCTGCTCCTCAGAAGAGAAGTATCCGGGCAGGTACTTGAAATCTTTAGGAAAGTCATCGCTTATTTGCATCTCAAGACCTCTTCTAATCTGGACATATTTGCTGAAAAGACCGCTTACAAAAACGGAAAATTTGGAGAGATTTGCCGAAAGTGAATTTAACCCATAATCTTCAAAATAACGGCTCCCAGTTAAGGAGATCCACAAATGCACCTTCTTCCTACGTTACTTTCGACTGTACTAAATATTTTTGCAGCGTTTGTTTCACTCCTGATCTTGATCGCACTTATTACCGCTATCGTTCTTTATGTTGTTGATCGACGCCAACACAAAGATGCCATTCGGCATAACTTCCCTGTCGTGGGTCGATTCCGAGCGCTCTTCTCGCATTTAGGTGAGTTTTTCCGTCAGTACTTCTTCGCTATGGATCGGGAGGAAATGCCGTTCAACCGGGCAGAGCGAACCTGGGTGGATCATGCTTCCAAGGCAGAAGGTAATACAATGGCGTTCGGGTCCACAAAAAACCTCAACTTACCCGGAACGGCACTGTTCGTGAATGCCCCCTTCGCAAAATTGGAGAAGGAAATCGATGAGCCTGAGCCGCTTCTCATCGGTCCTTACGTCGAAAATCCCTATGTGCCTCCCAGTTACTTTAACATCTCTGGCATGAGTTACGGCGCCATTTCCCGACCTGCGGTCCTCGCTCTTTCACGAGGTGCGAAGATGGCAAAGTGCTGGATGAATACTGGAGAAGGTGGCTTATCTCCGTACCATTTAGAAGGTGGTGCTGACATTGTCTTTCAAATGGGGACAGCAAAAAATGGTTGCCGGAATGATGACTCCACGCTCAATGAAGACAAGCTGAAAAAAATAACGGACAACGCTCAGGTCAAAATGGTCGAGATCAAACTCGCTCAAGGCGCAAAACCCGGAAAAGGTGGTCTCTTGCCTGGTGGAAAGGTGACACCTGAGATCGCAGAAATTCGTGGGCTCAAAGTCGGGCAACCATCTCACGCTCCAAATCGTCATCCTGAGATCAGCAATACGGGTGAGCTCTTAGACTTCATCAGCCGCGTCCGCAGCATTGCCAAGAAGCCTGTAGGTTTCAAGACAGTGATCGGCTCAAGCGCTTGGGTGGAAGAGCTCTGTCGTGAAATCAACCATCGTGGGATCGAGCATGCACCTGACTTTATCACCATCGATTCGGCAGATGGTGGTACGGGTGCAGCGCCAATGCCTCTCATGGACAACGTAGGTCTAAGGATCTCTGAGGCACTTCCAATTGTCGATCATGTCTTGCGAAAGCATGATCTGCGTGACCGTATCCGTATCATTGTTTCTGGAAAGCGAATTATCCCGTCCGCCGTTGCCCTAGTGTTATGTTCAGGGGCTGATTTTGTAGTAACTGCTAGGGGCTTCATGTTCGCACTGGGCTGTATCCAAGCAATGCGGTGTAACAAAAATACCTGTCCGACAGGTATCACCACCCATAATAAAGCACTTCAGACTGGTCTTGACCCAACAGAAAAGAGCCACCGAGTCGCTGCTTATTGTCATAGCGTGCGGATGGAGGTTGATATGATTGCTCATGCGTGTGGGGTCGATGCTGCAAGGCAGCTTTCACGAGAGCACGTGCGCATCGTCCAGGAAAGTGGACACTCCGTCTCTCTTGAAGAGCTCTATCCACAAACACCCTCTTAGAAATGAGGGTTACGCAGAAAACCGGGATGCAATGGAGGTGTTTTATGTGGTTTTCCAAAGAAAAGTTCAATTTCTTAACTCAGAAAATGGCTTCGGGTAGATCTTGTGTCGATATATCGGGTCCTGTCCCTTGCAGGGGCAGGGGACCCCTCTTATATAGCCAATTGAAGTTTTCTTGCGTGTTTGCGACAACTCACGCAAGTGCAATGTATTGGGGACCGGTCGGATGCTGATCCGACATTATCCGAAGGCCTTTGGGGTTCGGGCGGTCTGCCGAAAGGAGAGTTAAAAACATGGCAAAGGTCATCGGTATCGACCTCGGCACGACAAATTCGTGCGTATCTGTAATGGACGGCAAGGACGCCAAAGTAATCGAGAACGCAGAAGGTGCGCGTACTACCCCTTCTATGGTTGCGTTTTCTGACGATGGTGAGAAGCTTGTAGGTCAGCCAGCGAAACGCCAGGCTGTAACCAACCCAACAGACACCCTGTTTGCTGTTAAGCGTCTCATTGGTCGTCGCTTTGATGATCCAACAGTCGCAAAAGACAAAAAGCTGGTTCCATACGAGATTGTTGAAGCTGACAACGGCGACGCATGGGTAGAGGCTGAAGGTGAAAAGTACTCCCCATCTCAGGTTTCCGCGTTCATTCTGCAAAAGATGAAAGAAACCGCTGAGAGCTTCTTGGGTGAGACTGTTACTCAGGCTGTTATCACGGTACCTGCATACTTCAACGATGCTCAGCGTCAGGCAACTAAAGATGCTGGTAAGATCGCTGGTCTTGAAGTTCTGCGTATCATCAACGAACCAACCGCCGCTGCTCTTGCATACGGCATGGACAAGAACGACGGTAAAACCATTGCGGTTTACGATCTTGGCGGCGGTACCTTCGACGTTTCCGTACTGGAAATCGGCGATGGCGTATTTGAAGTGAAGTCCACCAACGGTGACACCTTCCTCGGTGGTGAAGATTTTGACATGCGTCTGGTTGACTACCTTGCGAGTGAGTTCAAAAAAGAGCAGGGCATCGACCTTAAGAACGACAAGCTCGCATTGCAGCGCTTGAAAGAAGCAGCTGAAAAAGCAAAAATTGAGCTGTCCTCCGCATCCCAGACCGAAATCAACCTGCCGTTCATCACAGCAGATGCTTCTGGTCCTAAGCACCTTACCCTTAAACTGACCCGCGCTAAGTTTGAGCAACTCGTTGACGATCTGGTTCAGCGTACTGTTGCTCCAATGAAAGCGGCTCTTAAAGACGCAGGCCTTGCAGCTGGTGAACTCGACGAGGTTGTTCTCGTCGGTGGCATGACTCGCATGCCTAAGGTTCAGGAAATTGTTAAGCAATTCTTCGGCAAAGAACCTCATAAGGGCGTAAACCCTGATGAAGTTGTTGCGATGGGTGCAGCAATTCAGGCTGGCGTTCTGCAGGGTGATGTTAAAGACGTTCTGCTTCTCGACGTTACTCCGCTGTCCCTCGGCATCGAAACTCTTGGTGGCGTGTTTACACGTCTGATCGACCGTAACACCACAATCCCAACCAAGAAGGGCCAGGTGTTCTCTACAGCAGAAGACAATCAGACTGCAGTGACCATCCGTGTCTTCCAGGGCGAGCGTGAAATGGCTGCGGACAACAAGATCCTCGGTCAGTTCGATCTGGTTGGCATCCCACCAGCACCTCGCGGCGTCCCACAGGTTGAAGTAGCCTTTGATATTGATGCCAACGGTATCGTGAACGTGTCTGCAACCGATAAAGGCACAGGTAAAGAGCAGCAGATCCGTATTCAGGCATCTGGTGGTCTGTCCGACGCTGACATCGAGCAGATGGTGAAAGACGCAGAATCTCACGCTGAAGACGATAAGAAGCGTAAGGATCTGGTTGAAGCCAAAAACCAGGGTGAAGCACTTCACCATTCAACAGAGAAATCCGTCAAAGAGTACGGCGATAAGGTTTCAGACGAAGACAAGTCTGCAATTGAAGGCGCTTTGGCTGCATTGAAAGTGTCTCTGGAAGGTGAAGATCTGGAAGATATCACTGCGAAAACCCAGTCTCTTGCAGAAGTTTCCATGAAACTTGGCGAAGCTATGTACAAGGACGCTCAGGCAGAAGAAGCCGGAGAGGGGGCTGAAGACGATGGTGAGCCAAAGCCAGTTGACGATGTGGTTGACGCAGACTTCGAAGAAGTTCGCGACGACGACAAAAAGTCCAGCTAACTAATACTTTTACCTCGCAAGCTCCTATGGGCTTGCGAGGTAAACTTTATTCAAGTATTTCCCGACTGTATGGAAGATTTTAGTCGAAGAGAACCTTTTGGGTGCAATTGCATTTGAGAGAGCTGCTTCCTACATATGGGTAGTTGGTAATGTGTGCGCTGCGCTTAAAGCTGCACCTCAATCACCGACTGAACAGTAAACAGTTTTGTTTTGAAGATGAGTGCAGTTCACGAGTGAGTTCGTTGCGAAGCAAGAATTAAACTCGACTGCCCACAGTGACCTCAGACTGAGCTGATGTTCTCCTGAGGCTTCAAAACGCAGATAGACATCACGTCTTTGGAGCTTATTTCATAATGTCTAAACGCGACTACTATGAGGTGCTGGGGGTAGCACGGGAGGTCGACGAAAAGGCACTTAAGAGCGCTTATCGCAAACTCGCGATGAAATTCCATCCTGACCGAAACCCTGGTAATGATGAAGCGGAAGCAAACTTTAAGGAAGTAAGCGAAGCTTACGAAACCCTGAAAGACCCGCAAAAGCGCGCTGCCTACGATCGATTTGGCCATGCAGCCTTTGAAAACGGCGGCTTTGGTGGTGGCGGTGGAGCAGGTCCAGGCGACTTTGCTTCCTCCATGGCAGACATCTTCGATGAGTTCTTTGGCGGCGGTGGTAGCCGTCGTGGTTCTGGCCGTGAACGTGGCGCAGATCTACGCTACAACTTGGAAGTCTCTCTTGAAGAAGCTTACGAAGGTAAGTCCGTCGAGATCGAGGTTCCAACCTCAGTAACATGTGAGCCGTGCAGTGGCTCCGGTGCAAAGTCCGGAACTCGTCCGTCCACCTGTCCAACCTGTGGCGGTGCTGGGCGTGTCAGAGCGGCTCAGGGCTTCTTCACCATGGAACGCACTTGTCCGACTTGTCAGGGTCGTGGCGAGATCATTACAGATCCATGTGACAGCTGTGGCGGTACTGGCCGGACAACGAAAGAGCGCACGCTCTCCGTGAATATTCCGTCAGGCATCGAAGATGGCACCCGTATTCGCTTGTCAGGCGAAGGTGAAGCCGGTGCTCGCGGTGGTCCCGCAGGCGATCTTTACATCTTCCTGTCCATTCGTCCGCATGAGTTCTTCCAGCGTGACGGTGCTGACATCTTCTGCCGCGTGCCGATTTCAATGACAACTGCCGCTCTGGGTGGTCAATTCGAAGTTCCGGCTTTGGATGGCAATACAGCACGCGTGAAAGTTCCTGAGAGCACTCAGACCGGAAAGCAGTTTAGACTGCGCGGTAAAGGCATGCCGATTATGCGGTCAAGCCAGAAGGGCGACATGTATATTCAGGTTGCCGTGGAGACTCCAGCAAATCTTACGAAGAGGCAGAAAGAGCTTCTTTCAGAATTTGAAGGTGAATCCTCTGGAGAAAATCATCCAGAATCTACGGGATTTTTTGCAAAGGCAAAAGATTTTTTGGAGAATTTCAAGGCATAGCTCTTTAAATTGCCACCAATCAGTAATATCTCAATAGTACCCTTTGTTGATGCTACGGAGAGTTGAATGTTTCACGAAACGAGGTCACGGGCAGAAAATGCCTTGAACAAATTTCGTGAGCCTTCCAAATTTCTTCGGGCGTGGGTGGAAGCACCACTCACGACCGGAGCGGTTGCCCCATCAGGCCCTGTTCTCGCTCAGAGAATGGCAGAATTTGTACCTGTTCAGTCGAATAATCCGGTTTTAGAGTTGGGACCTGGCACAGGCCCGGTTACAAAAGCTATTCTGGAAGCAGGTATCTCAAAAGATCGCCTTACCTGTTTGGAGTACAGCACAGACTTTTGCGAGCATCTCAGTGACAAATTTGAGGGGCTGAATGTGGTTCAAGGTGATGCTTACAACATGCGTCCCAGCCTTGAGCATATTGCCCCAAACTCGCTGTGCGCTGTGGTTTCGAGCTTGCCGCTTGTGTCCAGGCCGATGGAATTTCGTTTGAAGTGCATTCGTGATGCCTTCGCTCTTATGAGACCTGGTGCTCCTTTTATTCAGTTCTCATATTCTCTAGCGTCTCCGGTATCTCTGAAATCCAAAATGTTCAGTTGGTCGAAAACCGGATGGATCGTGAAGAATATTCCTCCAGCTCGTGTCTGGATATTCCGAAAGCCCTTTTGATTTCTCAAAGACAGGCGTTTAGCGGCCAGTCACTTAAAAACACATATCTTCCATAAACCTTACGCTCGGGCAGTATGAGGTACTCTGCGTGCCGACTTTACCTGAGATCATGCAGCTCTTGGACAAGAGAATGCAGAGCCATGTCGTGAGGATAACCCTATGAAGCCAAAGATACTCGTTTTTTCAGGTTCAACCCGCAAAGGGTCCTACAATAAAATGTTGGCAGAGCTGATGGCGAAACACCTGACGATTGCCAATGCAGAAGTAACCACAATCAGCCTTGCCGACTATCCTCTGCCTATTTACGATGGTGACCTGGAAGATGATACGGGTATCCCTGAGAACGCATTCAAGCTCAGGAAGCTCATTGAGGCCCATCATGGGATCTTCATAGCCAGCCCGGAATACAACTCCTCAATCACCCCATTGCTGAAGAATACATTGGACTGGATCAGTCGCATCCAGTTGCCAGAGGAAGAACCGCTTCAGCTCTTCCACAAGTCGATATATGCTGTCGGCGGGGCTTCTCCCGGTGCGCATGGCTCTTTGAGAGGCCTCATGCACCTGAGAACGATCATGGAAGTGTCTTTAGGATGCCTTGTACTGCCAGAAATGGTCTCTATTAATTTTGCGGGCAAGTCCTTTGATGAAAATGGCGACCTCACAAAAGACCATCAGATCAAGCGATTGCATAAGCTTGTTGACCGCTTCGTCAGTGAGGCAAGTCACGTAAAGCTACAGGATAACTGAGTTTTTTTGGCTTGCCGCATTGGCAATGCGGCAAGGACTACATACATAATACCGCAGACACAAATTTGAAATTGAGTTGCGCGGGAGTTTGCTCCGTTGCCGATAGAACTCTGGAGAAAAATGAATGAGTGAACCTGAACAGTGGCACGGCACAACCATCTTGACTGTGCGCAAAGGCGGCAAAGTCGTAATTGCTGGAGATGGTCAGGTGTCTCTTGGATCAACGGTCATCAAAGGCACAGCACGTAAGGTCCGCCCACTGGCAGGCGGTAAGGTTATTGCCGGTTTTGCAGGCGCTACTGCTGATGCGTTCACGCTGTTTGAGCGCCTTGAAGCCAAGCTTGAGCAATATCCCGACCAGTTGATGCGTGCATGTGTTGAGATGGCGAAAGACTGGCGCACAGACCGCTACCTTCGCCGTCTGGAAGCCATGATGCTGGTTGCCGACAAAAAGCACTCTCTGGTGCTGACAGGTACCGGCGACGTGCTTGAGCCAGAGAACGGCGTCATGGGCATCGGTTCCGGTGGCAACTTCGCGCTGTCCGCAGCACGTGCGCTGGTTGATATGGACCTGACCGCAGAAGAGGTTTGCCGCAAGTCCATGACAATCGCAGCAGACATCTGCGTCTACACAAACAGCAACGTTACCGTTGAAGTGCTCGACGAAGAGTAACTATAGCGAAAAAATACGACTGGAGATCAATAATTTTCGATCTCCAGTTCTGCGTTCAAGACACTTTTAGATCAGCTTAATTTGCTAAGCCAAGGATACTTGAAGCTTTTATTGTTCCATTTTGATTTGACGAGGAACTGATGATATCAAGAGCATCTCTTACCGGAGCCATCTCCGCAGGAATTATCAGCGCAGATCAAGCTGATAAGCTCGTCTCCTATTTATCTCTTCAAGCAGAAAACATTCAGAACCAACAAACGTCTGAGAGCCTTCACGACCCGGAAGAAGTCCGGTTTACTCGTGGCTTTCATGACATTTTCATTAGCCTCGGTATCCTAATTCTTTTTGCTGGCTACGGTATTGGGCTCGGTGAGCCGCTCACTCAAGGCGGTCTTCCTACAGCTGCTGTTGCTGTTGCTGCTGCCATCATCACATGGGTGCTGGCTGAATGGTTCACCAAGATTAAGAATCTCGCTCTTCCTTCAATTCTACTGACAGGATTGTTTGGAGGTTCAATTGCATTTGTTGGATTTGGCCTGTTCACACCAGATGTTCTGAACAACGACTCCGAGGCCACTCAGGTCATTCTGAGTTCCATCTTCGCTTTAGTGGGCGCTTCGTTGTTTTACTGGCGCTTTAAGGTGCCAATCACACTGACCGTCATTGTTGCGGGGATCATGGGCTTGATCGTAGGCGCATTGACACTGGTAACTGACACGAAAATTCTTGATTATCTGTCCTGGGTTTCGCTGGTCTGCGGTCTGTTTGCATTCGCTTGTGCGATGAACTTTGACACCAAAGACACCAAGCGGGAAACACTCAACACAGACAAGGCCTTTTGGCTTCACCTGCTTGCTGCCCCGCTTATCGTTCATTCCATCTTGAGTGGAATGTACTTTGAACAGCAGACAGAAGCTTATGCCTTGGTCTCCATTGCTGTTGTCTTGGCATTTGGTGCGGTTGCTCTCATCATCGACCGTCGTGCAATGCTGGTTGCAGCGCTGAGTTACCTAGGCTTTGCATTAGCCTATTTGCTGGAGTCTGCCGACTTTTCTGCATCGCAGCTAACTGCTATCTCCCTTGTATTGCTTGGGAGTTTTGTTTTGCTACTCGGTTCAGGCTGGAACGTGGCGCGACGGATCGTCATGCGCCCTCTTGCAGGAACCACACTCACTACATATCTGCCACCTATCCGGAACTAGAAAGTAAGAAAATGACAAATTTCTCTCCTCGGGAAATCGTTAGTGAACTTGATCGCTACATCATCGGCCAGCATGACGCGAAACGCGCGGTCGCGATTGCACTGCGCAACAGATGGCGTCGTCAGCAGCTCGATGATGAGTTGCGTGAAGAAGTTCAACCAAAGAACATTCTCATGATCGGCCCGACCGGTGTCGGTAAGACTGAGATCTCTCGTCGCCTAGCAAAGCTTGCGAATGCTCCTTTCACAAAAGTTGAAGCAACCAAGTTTACCGAGGTGGGGTACGTTGGCCGTGATGTAGAGCAGATCGTGCGTGACCTGGTCGAATCCAGCATTGCACTTGTGCGCGAGCAAAGCCGCAAAGAAGTCGAAGCAAAAGCACATGTTCTTGCTGAAGAGCGTGTTCTGGATGCGTTGGTCGGCAACAATGCTAGCCCGGCCACCCGTGATACATTCCGCAAGAAGCTGCGTGAAGGCGACCTCGACGACAAAGAGATTGAAGTTGAGGTGCGTGCCAACCCACAGATGCCAAGCTTCGATATTCCTGGCATGCCAGGGGGCAGCGTCGGTGTCATGAATATCTCTGATATGCTGGGCAAAGCATTTGGTGGTCAGACCAAGCCGAAACGCACAAACGTCAAAGATAGCCACAAGCTGCTTCTGGCAGAGGAGTCCGACAAGCTTCTTGATGAAGAGAAGGTTGTTCAAGAGGCAATTGAGCTGGTTGAAAACTCCGGCATTGTTTTCCTCGATGAGATCGATAAAATCTGCGGGAAAGATGGCCGTAATGGTGGTGATGTTTCCCGCGAAGGCGTTCAACGTGACTTGCTGCCATTGATCGAGGGTACTGTTGTTTCAACAAAACATGGCCCGGTGAAAACAGACCACATTCTGTTCATCGCATCTGGTGCATTCCACGTCTCAAAACCATCAGACCTTCTGCCTGAACTTCAGGGCCGTCTTCCGATCCGTGTTGAGCTGAAAGCGCTGACGAAAGAAGATTTTGTCAAGATCCTGACAGAAACCGAAGCCAGCCTGATCAAGCAGTATGTTGCATTGATGGCAACGGAAAGCGTGAGTATCGAATTTACCGAGGATGCAATCGACGAGATCGCGACAGTTGCTGTTGATTTGAATGCGACGGTCGAAAACATAGGTGCTCGCCGGCTGCAGACTGTGATGGAGCGTGTACTGGATGAGATTTCCTTCGCCGCACCAGACAAGTCTGGTGAGCAGGTCACAATTGATGCAGCCTACGTGAAGTCGAATGTGAGTGAACTGGCCAAGAATGTCGATTTGTCTCAGTTCATCCTCTAACTGACGAAAAAATCAGTCGGAAAAAGAAAACCTAACGGAATGTGGCAAGGAAAAATACTTGCCGCATACCACCTCAAGTGGCAGCATGCCGACATGGTAGCTATTCGCAAAAGTAATGAAGAAGGTCACGACCGAAAGTTTCTGGTTGTAGTCGATGACACTCCAGAATGTGGTCGAGCCATCGTTTATGCCTCAAAGCGTGCGGCCCGTACCGGCGGCGTCGTTCTCTTGCTCTTTGTCATTGCACCCGGAAACTTCCAGCATTGGCTAGGGGTTGAGGACATCATGCGTCAGGAAGCGCGTGATAACGCAGACACCATTTTGGCAAAAGCTGCCGAAAGAGTGAGAGCTGCTGCACGGACAGAACCAGAGTTGGTTGTGCGCGAAGGTCATCAGTCAGATGAGATCATTGACCTGATTGAAGAAGATGCAGATATTGCGATTCTTGTATTGGCAGCAGGAACCAGCAAAGAAGGCCCAGGGCCTCTTGTTTCATCCATTGCGGGCAAATCGGCTGGAACATTCCCGATTCCGACAACCATCGTACCAGGTAATTTGGACGATGATGCACTAGATGCTCTTGCCTGATCAGGTTTACCTATCATATAGAACTTGAAAACAGTCATTGCTGAAGCGTTAAGTAGTGTAAACTGTGCTGCGACTGCTTGCGAAAGCTCTTTGGCATAAAAATCGGAAACAAAACCATGTTCATTCAGACCGAAGCGACACCAAATCCGGCAACTCTCAAGTTTTTGCCTGGCCGCGTAGTCTTGTCGGAAGGCACACGCGATTTTCGCTCGGCAGGAGAAGCCACAATATCACCGCTGGCGGAGAAGCTTTTTACTATTCCAGGCGTTGTTGGCATCTTCTTTGGCCATGACTTTATCACCGTAACCAAGGATGAGACTGATTGGCAGCATATGCGCCCGGCCATTCTTGGTGCGATCATGGAAAACTTCATGGCCAACACCCCGATCCTGAAAGGTGAGGAAGCTGGTGATGGCGATACAGGAGAAGAGTTCTTCGATGCGGAAGACGAAGAGACTGTAAACATGATCAAGGAGCTGCTCGAAACCCGCGTACGCCCTGCAGTTGCTCAAGATGGTGGCGACATAACATTCAGGGGATATCGTGAGGGTATCGTTTATTTGAGTATGCGCGGCGCCTGTGCAGGTTGCCCATCCTCAACGGCAACGCTTAGTCATGGTATTCAGAACCTGATGCGGCATTTCATCCCAGAAGTTCAAGAAGTTAGACAAATGTAGTTTTTGCTAATGTAAATCTTCTGAAACAGGGCAGCACCAGCTGCCCTTTTTGCTGCAAGGCCCCAAAATACTTCGGGTGTTAAACGAATTGGTTGCTCGACAACCAGCTGCCCTAACGATAAGCCGAACTTATGAAGCTGCTTGCTATTGATACCGCACTAAGTACCTGTGCTGCCGCCGTTTTAACCGATGAAGGCGGAGTGCCGGATATTGTCTCCCAATGCGAAGACCTCGGACGAGGTCATGCCGAACGCATTATGGGCATGGTTGCGAGTGTCATGACGGACTCCTCGACAACGTTTAACTCACTGGACCGCATTGTTGTGAATGTTGGTCCGGGCAGTTTTACAGGTCTACGTGTCGGCCTTTCCATTGCGCGTGGCTTTGGTCTCGTTCTCGAAAAGCCTGTTGTTTCGGTCACAACATTGGCCGCAATCGCACACGAATCTTTGGACGCTGCTCCCGTCAGAAAACCAATTCTGGTGGTTCTCGATGCGCGCCGTAATGAAGTCTACTGTCAAAATTTTGATGAAACTGGTGCTCCGATTGGAGAGGCTCGCGTTTCAACCGTCAAGGACCTCGCACACAGTCTCGATGCTGAGACCATTCTGGCAGGCTCTGCTGCACAGGCTGTCGCCAATGCTACAGGCGTAGATAAGTCTCGCGTTTGTAATGATGCCGCTGCTGCATCGATTGACTACATCGCAAAGCTCGGTAAA
Source organism: Pseudovibrio sp. WM33 (assembly GCF_001623165.1). Lineage (NCBI taxonomy): Bacteria > Pseudomonadati > Pseudomonadota > Alphaproteobacteria > Hyphomicrobiales > Stappiaceae > Pseudovibrio > Pseudovibrio sp. WM33. The sequence goes on along the minus strand of NZ_LMCK01000013.1, from coordinate 23,321 downwards.
GGTGCAAAGCGTCAGGATAAAGCTCCGATGCCACTCTACCTTCGGGCTCCTGATGCTATTCCGGGTGAGAAAGGAAAGGTTCGTCGTCAATGAAGTCCTGGTGGACATCAGAAAAGCCGCCGGTTATCGAGCGTGCTGAGAAAGACGACCTGCCTAAACTGGCGAAACTTCATGCCGAGTGCTTCAAGCAGGATTGGGGTACAGCAGAACTTGCCGCAATCTTTGAGCAAAAAGGCGTTTTCTTCCTGTCTGCCCGCACATCTGGTGTGACTGGAAAAGCCGATCTGGGCTTTGTCGTGATCCGTTCGATTGCAGGAGAGGCCGAAGTCTTGACTATTGCAGTCTCCCCGAAGCATCAAAAAAAGGGGATAGGGCGGAAACTTATGGAAGCCGCCATCTTCCAGCTTTACTCTGATCGTTCCGAAGCACTGTTCTTGGAAGTGGATGACACGAACAGCTCCGCGCTGAAGCTTTATAAAAACTTGGGCTTCAAGCAGGTTGGAGAAAGAAAAGCGTATTATGCGGCTAGCGAAGGCAGTGGAACAGCGCTTGTTATGCGTTGCGATCTCGTTTAAGCGACACTACGCATGTGAGATGAGGCTTTTAGCTCACGCTCAAACCGCGTTACAGTGAAACTGGTTCTTTTCTCTCACAGTTTTGAGGGCTAGGATACCAACGCAGACTGGAACTGTGGTGCCTGTGTGATTTTGAGGAATTGGGGCAAATGACGGCAGAAGAAAAAATGACGCTGATTGAAATGTGTGCTCATAAGGGTATGCGGATGACAGAACAGCGCCGCGTGATTGCTGATGTAATTCAGTCTGCTGAAGACCACCCAGATGTGGAAGAGCTTTACAGAAGAGCCTCCAAGATCGATCCAAAGATCTCTATCTCAACTGTTTACCGCACAGTGAAGCTTTTCGAAGATTCCGGTATTATTGAACGTCACGATTTCCGCGATGGCCGCTCCAGATACGAAACCGTTTCTGATGAACACCACGATCACCTGATCGATTTGCGCACAGGCGACGTGATTGAGTTCCGCAGCGAAGAAATCGAAAAAATGCAGGAAGAAGTCGCGCGTAAGCTGGGCTTCAAACTGGTTGATCATCGCCTGGAGCTCTACGGTATTCCGTTAGCCGAAAAATAGGGGCCGTGCATGGCAACTGTCAGGGCAGTTTGCATACTTGCCGCACTAACACTCTTAACGCTAACCCTCGTTCCCCCTCAGTGGGTCGCAATGAAGCTAGGTTGGCGCATTCAGCGGCAAATTCCTCTGCTTTGGCACAAAATAGCGTCTCGTCTGATTGGGCTGCGCATCCAGCAGCATGGGGAAATGGCGTTGGAACGCCCTCTTCTCGTAACGTCCAATCATTGCTCCTGGCTGGATATTGTCGTTATCGGATGCACCAAGCCACTGAGCTTTATCGCTAAGTCTGAAGTTGCTGGATGGCCGATATTTGGTCAGTTTGCTAAGCTCCAACGGACAGTCTTTGTCAATCGACAGCGCAGAACTGATACCGGTCGTGTCGCTCAGGAAGTCGCTAAGCGCATGGCTCAAGGCGATGCGATGGTGTTGTTTGCCGAAGGCACATCCAGCAATGGCAATGAAGTACTGCCATTCAGATCTGCACTGGTGGGGGCTGTTCATCACGCAATGAATGTCGGTGAAAAAGATGTTGCTTATGTGCAGCCTCTCTCAATTGCCTATACGCGCCTGCAAGGCATGCCAATGGGACGTTTCTGGCGCGCGCATGTTGCCTGGTACGGCGACATGGTACTCGCTGGCCATCTCTGGTCTGTCATTAAAGAAGGCGGATTAGATGTTGATTTGACATGGGGAACTCCCGTTCCTATCGAAAAAGCAACTAATCGCAAACGCTTAACGCGCGATTTGGAAGAGCAGGTCAGAGGGATGACCATAGAAGCATTGCAGGGAAATGGTCCCAAACAAGAAGAGCAGGCTCAAACCTGAACAAGACAAGGCTTCTCTTTCAGCGTAAAACAGAGTAAAGCTCTCCGAAATTCTAAAAATGACGAGCTGACGTTGCTGATGAAATAGGCAGGTGCGCTCGAATTGCTGGGCATTAGAAAAAGAAGATACTCCGGCAGCAGATCCACTTGAGGATTTAATGGATAACCTAGTAGAAAACGAAAACCAGAGCCAATCCGAAAACACTGCGGAGGCGCTCGACAAAACCGAAGCGACCCGTAAGGTTTTCATCAAGACCTATGGCTGTCAGATGAACGTCTACGACTCCGATCGTATGAACGACGCGCTGAGCAACGATGGTTACGTTAAAACAGAAAATCCGGATGATGCGGATCTGGTTATCCTGAACACCTGCCACATTCGTGAGAAGGCGGCAGAAAAGGTCTACTCTGAACTTGGCCGTATTCGTAAGCTGAAGGAAGCGAAAGCCAAAGACGGCAAGCAGATGATGGTGTCTGTCGCTGGTTGTGTCGCTCAGGCTGAAGGTGCGGAGATTTCCCGCCGAGCGCCTATTGTTGACCTTGTTGTTGGCCCGCAGTCTTACCACCGCCTTCCAGAGCTGCTGAACCGTGCCTCCAACGGATCAAAGGTCGTTGAGACAGAGTTTGATATTCAGGAAAAATTCAAGCACCTCGCGACACCTTCCAAGGAAGCAGTCCGCAAGCGTGGTGTCACAGCATTTGTGACCGTTCAGGAAGGCTGCGATAAGTTCTGCACCTTCTGTGTGGTGCCATACACCCGCGGTGCTGAAGTCTCCCGTAAGGTAGAGCAGATTGTCATGGAAACCGAGCGCTTGGCAGCAGCTGGTGTCCGTGAAGTGACCTTACTCGGCCAGAACGTCAACGCATGGCACGGTGAAGGTCCGGATGGCCGTGAATGGGGCCTTGGTGAACTTCTGTTCCGCTTGGCAAAGATCGACGGCATTGAGCGCCTGCGCTACACCACGTCCCACCCAAGGGATATGGAAGACAGCCTGATTGCAGCTCATCGCGATCTTGATATTCTGATGCCTTATCTGCATTTGCCAGTTCAGTCTGGATCTGATGCGATCCTGAAGGCAATGAACCGCAAACACACCCGTGATGACTACTTCCGTCTGATCGACCGCATTCGCGAAGCGCGTGATGATATCGCACTCTCCGGCGACTTTATCGTTGGTTTCCCGGGTGAGACTGATCAGGATCACAAAGACACTCTGGATCTAATCCGCCGCGTCACCTATGGCTCTGCATTCTCCTTCAAATACAGCCCGCGTCCGGGTACTCCGGGTGCAACACTGGAAGAGCAGATCGACGAGCAGGTGAAGTCCGAGCGTCTGGCAGAATTGCAAGATCTGCTCAGCACCCAGCAAAAAGACTTCAATGCGTCATTGATTGGCAAAACAATTGATGTACTGTTTGAGAAGGAAGGCCGCAGAGAAGGTCAACTTGCAGGTCGTTCACCTTGGCTCCAGCCAGTTCATGTAAATGCGCCGTTGGACCTGTATGGTGAAATCAGATCAGTAGAAATTGTCGCTGCCAGCGCAAATAGTCTGGAAGGCCGCCTTGTTTAGGTGCATGATGCTCCCAGATTCTCGCGTAAAAGCGAACGGAGGCATTATTTGAAGGGCAGAGCCCAGACAACGTCCGCTTCAAGGACGGCCATGCGCCCCATTGCGGCATCAGATATGATGCATGTGGTATTGGCATTCGAAGACAATAGGCTTGTGAGCGATCTGTTCGGTCAGTTCGACCAGAACCTTGCGCTGATTGAACAGCGGTTGGGGGTTGAGGCAGTTGCACACGGCAATCAGGTCACCATTCGCGGCAATAAAACGTCAACAGAGCAGGCTAAGCTTGCTCTGGAGTCGCTTTATACGCGTCTTCAGGGTGGTCACGACATCACACCTGGTGATGTTGATGGCGCAATCCGTCTGGCAGAAGTCGCTGAAGCGCAGCTTTCTCTGCCAACGATGGAACCCAAGTCCCGTATGGCATTTGCGCAGATCGCCACGCGCCGCAAAACACTGGTCGCCAGAACAGCCGCTCAGGATGCTTATGTCCGGGCAATGGACCGTTCTGACCTTACCTTTGGCGTTGGCCCTGCTGGTACAGGTAAAACCTTCCTTGCGGTTGCATACGCAGCTGCATTGCTGGAGCGTGGTGAGATTGATCGTATGATCCTGTCTCGCCCAGCTGTTGAAGCTGGCGAACGTCTCGGCTTCTTGCCGGGCGACATGAAGGATAAGGTCGATCCGTATCTGCGCCCGCTTTACGATGGCCTCAACGAGATGATGGCACCGGAAAAGCTGGAACGCGGCTTGGAAAGCGGCATGATTGAAGTCGCACCCCTCGCATTCATGCGTGGTCGTACGCTCTCCAACGCGATCGTTATTCTCGATGAAGCCCAGAATACGACGACGATGCAGATGAAGATGTTCCTGACGCGCTTGGGTGAAAACTCCAAGATGATCGTGACAGGAGACCCGAGTCAGGTCGACTTGCCTCCGGGCCAGATGTCCGGCTTACGTGAAGCCTTGAAAATTCTGAGTGGCGTCGAAGGTATCTCTCGCGTGGATTTCACAGAGAGCGATGTTGTTCGTCATGAGCTGGTGGCACGTATCGTAGGCGCTTACGACAATGATAGCCGCCGCCGGTTGGAAGCCAAAGAACGCAGGCAAGCTGAAGAGGCTGCCAAGGCAAACGAAGAGCAAGGCTCTCAGGAATGAACACAGCTTGCCCGGTACACATTGACCTGCTGATTGAAGCAGGCGATTGGGAGAGTGAAGAACTATTGGAAGCGATTGCTGAAAAAGCAATCGCCGCCGCTTTTGAAACAAGTGAGCTGAGTGTAATAGAAAACACAGAAGTTTCTCTTGTCTTCACCGATGATGCCCATATTCAGGAACTGAATAAGATGTGGCGCGAGAAGGACAAGCCAACGAACGTCTTGTCTTTTCCGGGAGATGATAGCGAAGAGCCGCCATTCGGCCCGCTATTAGGTGATATTATTATTGCAAAAGAGACGGTAAAGCGCGAAGCTATAGAGCTTGAAATTCCATTTGAACACCATCTGATTCACCTTATTGTTCATGGAACCCTTCATCTTTTTGGATATGATCACCAGATAGATGAGGAAGCGGAAGAAATGGAAGCGGAAGAACGCCTGATTTTGGCGAGCCTACAAATCCCCGATCCATACAAAGATGCGCCATTATCGGCAGATAAATAACCCCTGGTATTCACGGTGAGTACAGGGAACAACGAGAGAGAGATGAGCCCGGAACCTCGAAGTACAGAAGGTGCAAGCACCTCCGCTCAGGCCGAAACTGTAGAGCCTGCAAGTAGTACCGGCACAGCTGTTGCCGAAGATACCTCTGAGCCACAAGCGATGAAGCCTGGTGTCCTGACCAGGCTGAAATCAAAACTGAACCCGTTTAGAGGTTTCCGAAGAAGCGCGGCTGTTTCATTGCGCGAAGATTTGGAAGATGAACTCGCCCGCGATAGTGAAGGTGCTGATGCTGCTTTCACGAAGGAAGAGCGCGAGTTGCTGACAAACATCCTCCAAATGCGCGAATCTCGAGTTGAAGATGTCATGATCCCACGGGCCGATATTGAGGCCGTGGAAGATACAACGACAATCGGCCAGGTGATGGCCTTGTTCAGGGCATCCGGCCACTCTCGCATGCCTGTCTATCACGACAATCTGGATGATCCGCGAGGCATGGTCCACATCAAGGACTTGATGTCCTACTTCGTCGAGTTGGCTGTAAAAGCCAAGAAGACTGATGTGCCTTTGACTTTGGTGAAACCAGAAAAGAACTCCTCTGAGAAGTCGACAGAAGAAAAGTCGCTGCTCGATTTGTCTTGTGTTGATCTCTCAACACCGTTGAACGCAACAGGCCTGATCCGGCCTCTGCACTTTGTGCCTCCATCCATGTCTTCCTCTGACTTGATGAAGAAGATGCAGGTAACCCGTGTGCAGATGGCGCTTGTGATCGATGAATACGGCGGAACCGACGGCCTCGTGTCACTTGAGGACATCGTTGAGACAGTGGTCGGCGACATTGAAGATGAGCATGATAAGGACGAAGAAGAACTTATCATGAATGTCAGCCCGGGTGTTTGGGTAGTTGACCCTCGAATTGATCTGGAAGACCTTCAGAAAGAGCTCGGAGCGGATTTCAAGCTCGTCGAAGAGCAGACGGAAGAGGTGGACACGCTTGGTGGTCTGCTGTTCTCTATTCTGGACAGGGTTCCGGTTCGTGGTGAGTTGATCATAGATAAGACCTTGCCAGCTTTCGAGTTCGAAGTAATTGATGCTGACTTGCGCCGCATCAAACGCCTTCGTATTTCCAAGCGTCGGGTTGATCAACGCGCGGCAGTTCAGAGAATACGCCCACGCAGGCCGGAAGCTGCAGAATAAGCAGCACAAAATTGAATTTTTACCTATGACATTCGGGAGTGGGGAATGGTCTCTGCCATTGATAAGTCTCGAACTCTGATAAGCAGTCTTCGGGAATTATCAGGGTGGAGACGCGGACTTCTTGCTTTTGCAGGGGGAATAGCATCTGCCTTTGCGTTCCCTCCCTACGGTGCCTTTCCCATCCTGTGGGTGACGCTGCCACTACTGATCCTTCTGCTTGATGGAGCAAAGGGTCAGACCGTAGATCACCGTAAAACCCGTTTTTTTGCGTTCTTTCGTGTTTCCTGGACGTTTTTCTTCGGGTTCTTCCTGATCGGATTGTTCTGGATTGCCGAAGCGTTTCTCGTCGACGCTAAGAGCTACGCTTGGATGATCCCTTTCGCGCTGGTCATACTGCCCGGTGGTCTTGCATTGATCCCGTCATTGGTGTTGGGCGGGGCGTCCTTATTCTGGACGCATGGGGTCTCACGTATTCTGCTTTTTGTGGTTGCTTTAGCTCTTTCCAACTGGCTGCGTGGACACATGCTCACAGGCTTTCCATGGAATGTGTGGGGCTATGCCTTTGCCGAAAACCTGGCGCTGATGCAAAGCTTCTCTGCCTTGGGAATTTACGGTGTCGGTTTTCTTGTGTTGTTCCTGTTTTCGATGCCTGTTGTGCTGATTGACCAGAGGCGTAAGGCTGCCGCTGCCTATATCTCCGCGTGTGTGCTGGTATGGGCCGGCGTGGTTGCATACGGAACGAATAGGTTGCAGGCTCCTCAACAGACGGTTGAAGGGCTTCAGGTGCTGGTAATACAACCCAATGTACCTCAAGCGGACAAGTGGAAGCCCGAGAACAGACAAAGACTTCTACCGCTCTATCTTCAGCAAACACAGCAGGCGCTTTCCGAGCTGAAACTGGATACCGAGACCCTCATCTTCTGGCCTGAATCAGCTTTTCCATTCCTGCTGGATGAGGAACCAGGGGCTCTGGAGGCCATCGGAGCCACGCTTCCCCAAAATACTATGTTGATTACAGGTGGTATTCGCCGCGAACTGTCCGAGAACGGGAATCTCTTTTTTAACAGTACTTTTGTTGTGTCGGACGAAGGTGCACTCATAGATATCTATGACAAAGTGCGGCTGGTTCCGTTCGGGGAATATTTGCCAAAGCGCTGGCTTCTACAATCCATTGGTGTGGAGCGTCTCGTTCCGGCTCCAGCAGATTTTACTGCAGGGACGCGGCACAAAAAAATAGATTTAAAAAATTCACTTAGTTTCCAGCCCCTGATTTGTTATGAGGCAATCTTCCCGCAAACTGTTCTGCCTGTATCTGAGCGACCTAACTTGCTCGTAAATCTAACGAATGACGGATGGTTTGGCGAAACAGCAGGTCCGTACCAACATTTGGTACAGGCAAGAGTTAGAGCAGTTGAACAAGGCGTGCCGTTGGTGCGAGCTGCAAATACTGGTATTTCCAGTCTAGTAGATTCCAATGGTAGAATACTCGCAGAAGTTGTTCTAAATAAAAAAGGTAGTTTCAATAGTGAATTGCCTAAAATACTAAGACCCACGCCTTACGTGAGGGTGGGTGATTCAATTTTTTGGGGAATTATTCTAGTAGTTGTTAGTCTCCTATTGGTGATGGAGAAATTATTACCTACCCGTAGAGATTGACGAATGCACGCAAATGTCGTCATCTAATACACGTAAAGGTTTTCGTCTGGATCGTCAGATTTGGCCTCAAAAAAACCTTATGGGCCTGCCACCGATGCCTCTGTCAGAGGTTGTTTTGGCAATAGTCGAAATGCAGGTTTGATGAATTGCGTTCTTGCGAGAGTTGCTGAAATGCGCTCTCGTTTAAATAAAAACCCACGGTAAGGCACCGTAAAAAACCAAAGAAGAGGGCCTTTGATAATGCCCAGCAAAAAAGCACCAAACCCTATCGATATTCATGTCGGCAGCCGTGTACGTTTGCGCCGCATGATGCTTGGCATGAGTCAGGAAAAACTTGGCGAAAGCCTTGGTATTACATTCCAGCAAATCCAGAAGTATGAAAAAGGGACCAACCGGATTGGTGCAAGCCGCTTGCAGCACATTGCGACCATTCTGAAAGTGCCTGTCGCCTTTTTCTTCGAAGATGCTCCGGGAACCCCGGATGAGACGCCTGGTGTTGGTGATAATCCACAAACCACATACGTCGTCGACTTTTTGTCATCTTCTGATGGTTTAGCTCTCAACAAGGCTTTCGTTCGCATCGAAAACCCGAAAGTTCGCAAAAAGGTTGTAGAGCTCGTCAAGAGTCTTGCTGGGGATGAAGATTAAGTTTGTGATCCGTAAAATTTCGCAATTCTCCGGCAATTTTGATCTAAATCTCTTGACGTAATCGACATTCCTTGTTTGATGTAACACCAGAAGCGACGGATATGCCGTCGCTTCAATTATATTTTTCTTCCCAGAAGGACGTTTGCCAATGGCTCGTCAGAACTACGTGTTCACGTCGGAATCGGTTTCAGAAGGCCATCCCGACAAAGTCTGCGATCGCGTTTCAGATACGATCGTAGACGCATTTCTAAAGGAAATGCCAGAAGCCCGTGTAGCGTGTGAAACGCTTGCAACAACAAATAAGCTTGTTATTGCAGGTGAGACCCGCGGCCCGGCCTCTCTCACAAAAGAATATTTGGCTCACATTGCCCGCCTTGCTGTAAAGGATATCGGGTATGAGCAAGCCGGCTTTAATTGGAAGGACCTGGATGTTCAGGTTCTTTTGCATGGCCAGTCCGCTGATATTGCTCAGGGCGTAGACGCTGCTGACAATAAGGACGAAGGCGCCGGCGATCAGGGCATTATGTTTGGTTACGCATGTCGCGAAACTGAAGAGCTGATGCCTGCTCCAATCTTATACTCCCATAAGATCCTGCGTTTGCTGGCAGATGCTCGCAAATCTGGCAACGAGCCGATGCTTGGTCCAGATGCGAAAAGCCAGGTTTCCATTCGCTATGAGGATGGTAAGCCGGTAGAGGCAACGTCCATCGTGCTGTCCACTCAGCATCTGGATGAAACCATGACATCTGATGATGTGCGTGCTGTTGTCGAACCGTACATCCGCGCAGCACTGCCGGGTGATTGGGTGACCAGCAACACCATCTGGCACATCAACCCAACCGGCAAGTTCGTTATCGGTGGTCCTGATGGCGATTGTGGACTCACAGGTCGTAAGATCATCGTGGATACATACGGCGGCGCAGCTCCACACGGTGGCGGCGCGTTCTCGGGTAAAGATCCGACGAAGGTTGACCGCTCTGCTGCATACGCTGCTCGCTATCTCGCGAAAAACGTTGTGGCCGCTGATTTGGCAGACAAGTGCACCATTCAGCTGGCTTATGCGATTGGTATCGCTGAACCGCAATCAGTCTTCGTCAACCTGCATGGTACAGGTCGTGTTGATGGCGAACGTGTTGAAGCTGCAATCCGTGAAGTCATGAGCTTGACCCCACGCGGTATTCGCGAGCACCTCAATTTGAACAAGCCAATCTACGCACGTACAGCAGCCTACGGCCACTTTGGCCGCGAAGCTGAAGGTGATGGTGGTTTCTCTTGGGAGAAAATCGACCTTGTCCATAACCTGCGTGATGCTGTAGAGAAAGCCTACGCTTAACCTCTAACGCTAGAGAATGAACAGCTGGCCGGGGCAACCTCTGGCCTGCTTGTGTTTATGAGAACGATGGTAGATCACTACAAAGGCTCTTTTTTCGGCCGCCGCGTCGGAAAACCAGCAAGTCCGCGACAATCGCAGTTGCTTCAGGATGTTATGCCACAAGTGGCGTTGGACCTGACACAAACACCTCCAGAAAATCTGGCAGAGTTATTCCCCGTCCCAGTAAAGAGCGTATGTCTTGAAATTGGCTTTGGGGGATCTGAGCACCTAATTCATCGCGCCAGAGAAAATCCTGAAATCGGATTTATCGGGTGTGAGCCATTTAGCTCTGGCATTATCAAGGCTGTCTCCAGCATTGAAGAACACGGTCTCAAGAATATCCGTTTGTTTGATGATGACGCGGGTAAGTTGCTCGACTGGCTTCTGGCTGCATCATTGGATATGGCTTATCAGCTTTACCCAGATCCATGGCCAAAGAAGAAGCACTGGAAGCGTCGCTTTGTGAACCAGATCAATCTGACGCGCATTGCACGTGCTCTGAAGCCGGGCTGTGAATATCGATTTGCCAGCGATATCGACACCTATGTGGATTGGACGCTGTCCCATTGTCGCAGGCACCCGGCTTTTGAGTGGAGCGCCGAATGTGCTTCTGACTGGCGTACACCATGGAACAATTGGCCAGGTACGCGGTACGAACGCAAGGCACACCGTGAAGGTAGAATTGGCCGTTACCTGACATTTTTACGGGTTCAAGAGACGAAAACCTAAAGGGGACTCGCTTTTGTCTGCGCTCATCTTTGATTTTCTGTTGCATACAGTGGTCAAATGACTATATTGCAGAGCAAGAGTTCTCTATCGGCTCAGTTAAGAGCATTGAGGAGTGGGCCCCGAAAGGACCCGCTCTTTTTTATTAGCTAAGTCGGTAGTGATGCCTGACTGTCGAAATTCAGGTATCCGAAATAACTGCCAAAGACACTAAGCATGTCTTTGCATTAAGACGATAGGTACCAAGTGGACGAAACCGATCCCCGGATTATAAAGGAAAAGGGCCTAGAAGCCCGCGTAGCTGAAATTGTCGAACCGGTCGTTGCTGATCTGGGCTATCGGCTGGTGCGCATCCGTGTAAACGGAAACAATGGCTGCACCCTTCAAATCATGGCAGAGCGCCCGGACGGGACGATGGCTGTTGAAGATTGTGAAGAAATCAGCCACGCAGTTTCCCCGGCGCTGGATGTGGACGATCCAATCTCTGGTGCCTACCATCTCGAAATTTCATCTCCAGGTATTGACCGCCCGCTCGTTCGCGCAGGCGACTTCGAGCGCTGGACCGGACATGTTGCGAAAATCGAAATGTCTGTGCCGCAAGCTGGGCGTAAGAGATATCGTGGACACATCATCGGTGTGGAAGATGGATGCGCGCTTATCAGAATGACCGATGTACAGGAAGGTCAGGATGAGGCAGCTCGTCTTCCGTTGGATGAGATTGGGTCAGCCGTATTGGTTTTGACTGATGAACTGGTCGATGCGGCATTGAAAGCCGATAAAGCCGCAAAAGCAGCCCGTGGGGAGCCTACGGACGACGACAGTTACCTCAATCACTGATTAGCTGTTCTTGTTGCGCAATGGGTTATGGGCGGTTCCGGTTTTAAAGAGCCACCCTTTTGTTTTGATGTTCCTGCTGGTGTGAAGGAAGGCAGGGCGTGGAAGGAGTTGACGAGGAATGGCTATCAGCGCAAACCGTTTGGAGCTGCTGCAGATCGCTGAAGCGGTCGCCCGCGAAAAGTCGATCGACCGTAGCATTGTGATTGCTGCTCTTGAGGATGCAATCCAAAAAGCCGCTCGCTCCCGTTATGGCACCGAGACTGAAGTTCGTGCCGAGATTAATCCGAAAACCGGTGAAATCCGCCTTCAGCGTTTGCTGCAGGTCGTTGATGTTGTCGAGAACATCTCAACTGAAATTGCTCTGGTTGATGCGCAGGAGCGCAACCCGGATGCAACAGTCGGCGATTTCATGGCAGATCCATTGCCGCCGCTCGACTTTGGACGTATTGCTGCTCAGTCCGCTAAGCAGGTCATCGTTCAGAAGGTCCGCGAAGCTGAGCGTGATCAGCAGTACGATGAGTTTAAAGACCGTATTGGTGAAGTGCTCAACGCTGTTGTGAAGCGCGTTGAATATGGCAATGTTGTTGTCGACACCGGTAAGGGTGAAGCAATCGTTCGTCGTGACGAACTGATCCCGCGCGAAATCTTCCGCAATGGTGATCGTATTCGTGCGCTGATCTTTGATGTGCGCCGCGAACAGCGTGGTCCACAGGTCTTCCTGTCTCGTACACATCCTCAGTTCATGGCAAAACTGTTCGCGCAGGAAGTGCCGGAAATCTATGACGGCGTTATCGAGATCAAGGCTGTTGCCCGTGATCCAGGCTCCCGCGCTAAAATCGCAGTCCTGTCTAACGACAGTTCTATTGATCCGGTTGGCGCGTGTGTTGGTATGCGTGGTTCTCGTGTTCAGGCTGTTGTTGGTGAGCTTCAGGGTGAGAAAATCGACATCATTCCTTGGAATGATGATGCGGCAACCTTCATCGTAAATGCACTTCAACCTGCTGAAGTTGCTAAGGTTGTCCTCGATGAAGACTCCGAGCGCATCGAAGTTGTTGTTCCTAACGATCAGCTGTCTCTGGCAATTGGTCGCCGCGGTCAAAACGTACGTCTTGCTTCTCAGCTCACCGGCTGGGGCATCGACATTATGACGGAAGCGGAAGAGTCCGAGCGTCGTCAGAAGGAATTCCAGGTTCGTTCCGATCTCTTCCAGAATACCTTGAATGTTGACGAGATGGTTTCTCAGCTCCTCGCATCAGAAGGCTTTACTTCTGTAGAAGAAGTCGCGTACGTTGACCTCGACGAAATCTCGTCCATTGAAGGCTTCGACGAAGAAACAGCCGACGAAATCCAAGCTCGTGCACGTGAGTACCTGGAAGAGCAGGAAGCGAAACTCGCAGAAGAGCGTCGTCAGCTTGGTGTTTCCGATGAGCTGGTTCAGGTCCCAGGTCTTACATCCGCAATGCTTGTTGCATTGGGTAAAGACGAAATCAAAACCATGGAAGACCTCGCAGGCTGTGCAGCTGACGATCTTGTTGGCTGGACGGAACGCAAGGATAAAGAAACCATTCGCGTGGAAGGTACTCTGAGCAGTTTCGATCTGTCTCGTGCTGATGCGGAAGCTGTCGTGATGTCAGCGCGTGTTGCTGCTGGATGGATCTCTGCGGAAGACCTTGTGGAAGTCTCTGAAGAAGAGCTGGAAGTCGAAGAAGAAGACTTCGAAGGCGAAACATTTGAAGAGACTGTGGTTGACGCCGACGAGGAATTGGCGCAAGAGAGCGGTGCAGAAGACGCAAAAGGCGAGCAGTCCTCTGAATAATCTGTAGCCGCTTGACTGCAGAAAAAAGTTTTATACGGGGGTGTGTTGAAGTTGCAGCAAAAGGCTGCGGGTTTCTACATCCCCGTAACTGAATGAAAAATAACAACAATAGTAGGGTTGGGAATACGAAGTGCCGAGAAAAAATGAGCCGACAGAACGAACCTGCGCGGTCACGCGTGAAGTTCTACCGGTGACAGACCTTCTCAGATTCGTTATGGCTCCTGACAAAACTGTTGTAGTTGATGTGAAAGGCACCCTCCCGGGACGTGGGGTTTGGGTGTCGGCAAAGAAGTCTGTTTTGCAGGAAGCGATAAAAAGGCGCGCTTTCTCGAGAGGCTTTAAGGAGCAGGTAAACGCTGAAGACGGTTTGGCCGACCACACCGACAAACTGCTGGAGCAGGCAGCTCTGGGCGCACTGTCCATGAGCCGAAAAGCTGGCAACCTACATGTTGGCTTTTCGAAAGTCGAGGCAGCTCTCAAAAAGGAGAGTGTTCTTGCTCTGGTGCACGCCACTGAAGCCTCTGAAGATGGTGTGCGTAAGTTGGCGGCCCTAGCCGCTTCTAGATTTGGCAAGGTGGATCGTCTCAGCGTGATCCGCCTGTTTAACTCGGAACAGATGAGTACGCATCTGGATCGGGATAACGTTATACATGCTGTACTGCTGGCCGGCGAGGCAGGCAGAAACTTCGTGAAGCACGCGCAACGCCTTGCGCAATTCCGGGAAGTTTCTGTCATGGCTGACGACGACGGTACAAAGGGTGCAGTGGCGCAGGACTGAAGGCAATATGAGCGATACCAAAGACAACCACGACAATCCCACCGGCGGGGAAAAGAAAACGCTGGGCCTCAAACGCGGAGGCAGTGTTGAGAAGGGCACTGTTAAGCAGAGCTTCTCCCACGGCCGCTCCAAGGCAGTCGTCGTGGAAAAGAAGAAGCGCCGTGTAGTTGTGCCGGGCCAGGAAGGCTCCGCGGCACCTGCACCTGCTGCAGCTTCCTCTTCAACTCCTGCAGCCTCCCAGTCACGCCCGGAAAAGCGTCAGGGACAGCAGCAAGAGCGCGGTCCTCAGCAAGCTCGCCGTGGTGCGGGTGATGCTCAGAAGCGCGGTGAAGGCGGCGGTCGCGGTGGCAACCGTAACAACAATAACAACCAGCGTGGCGGTCAGCGTCGCGGTGGTGGTGGCGGTCAGGGCGGTGGTGCCGTTCTGAAAACCTTGACCAAGGGTGAAGCAGACGCACGTCTCGCAGCGCTTAAAATGGCTAAGGTTCGCGAAGTCGAAGATGCTAAACGCCGCGCTGAAGAAGCAAAGCGTCAGGAAATCTTGGCTGCACAGCGCGCTGTAGAAGCAGAAAAACAACGTGTAGAAGACGAAGCTCGCGCTAAGCGTGAAGCTGAAGAAGCTGCTGTACGTGCTAAGGCCGAAGCTGAAGCGAAAGCAAAGCGTGAAGCTGAAGCGGCTGCAAAAGCTGCTGAAGCTCCAAAGCCAGCACAACGCGAAGAGCGTCCGGCACGTTCTGGTGATCGCCCTCAGCGCAGTGGTGATCGTGGCCCTCGTCCAGGTGGCGACCGTGGTCCTCGCCCAGCAGGTGACCGTGGTCCACGCCCGGCAGGTGACCGTGGTCCTCGTCCAGGTGGTGACCGTGGTCCACGCCCGGCAGGTGACCGTGGTCCACGCCCAGCAGGGGATCGTGGTCCTCGTCCAGGTGGTGATCGTGGTGGTCGTCCACCAATGCGTGATGGCAAGCCGCCAAACCTGAATGGTCCTCGTCCAGGTGGCGGGCGTCCAGGTGGAATTTCTGCAGCTCCGGCAGAAAGCATGGAAACTGGTAAGGAAGTGAGCAAAAAGGCTCTAAAGCCTGCGCTACGTCCTAAAAAGCCTGTTGTGGCTGCTAAGCCAACACCTAAAGGCAACGATGACCGCCGTAAGTCAAAACTAACGATTACCCGCGCCACTGGTGGTGATGAAAGTCGTAATCGTTCACTGGCATCCATGCGCCGTCGTCGTGAGAAAGAAAAGCGTAAGGGGCAAAAGGTTGTTCGTGAGAAGGTAGCGCGTGAAGTTGTGCTTCCGGAAGTGATCACCATTCAGGACCTTGCTCAGCGTATGTCTGAACGTGCTGTTGACGTCATCAAGCTGCTGATGAAGCAGGGCCAGATGATGAAAATCAACGACGTGATCGATGCTGATTCCGCTGAACTGATCGCCGCAGAGATGGGTCACACCGTAAAACGTGTGTCTGAAGCTGACGTGGAAGAAGGTCTCTTCACCGTTGAAGACAACGACACTGATCTGTCCAACCGTCCACCGGTTGTTACAATCATGGGTCACGTTGATCATGGTAAGACGTCCCTTCTCGATGCGCTCCGCAAGGAAAACGTTGCTTCCGGTGAAGCTGGCGGCATTACACAGCATATCGGTGCATACCAGGTCGAGCAGAATGGCCAGAAGGTCACCTTCATCGATACCCCTGGTCACGCAGCATTTACTCAGATGCGTGCACGTGGTGCTAAGTCCACTGATGTTGTGATCCTCGTGGTTGCTGCTGATGATGGTGTGATGCCACAAACCAAAGAAGCTATTGTTCACGCAAAAGCTGCTGGCGTTCCGCTCATCATCGCGATCAACAAAATGGATAAGCCAGGCGCTGACCCTTCCCGCGTTCGCAACGACCTTCTTCGTGAAGATCTAGTTGTAGAAACCATGGGTGGTGACGTTATCGATGTTGAGGTCTCTGCTAAAGAAGGCACTAACCTAGATAAGCTGATCGAAATGATCCTGCTGCAGGCTGAGGTTCTTGAGCTGAAAGCTAACCCTAACCGTGCCGCTGAAGGTACCGTTATCGAAGCTAAGCTTGACGTAGGTCGCGGTCCAGTTGCTACCGTTCTGGTTCAGAAGGGTACACTCCGGGTTGGTGATGTTGTCATTGCTGGTTCCGAATGGGGTCGTGTTCGTGCGATGCTTGATGAGAATGGCAAGCCAGTTAAGGAAGCTGGTCCTTCCAAACCGGTTGAAGTTCTTGGCTTCCAGGCGACACCATCCGCTGGTGACATGGTTGCAGTTGTAGAAAACGAAGGCCGTGCTCGCGAGATTTCCGAATATCGTCACCGCCAGAAGCGCGACAAGATGGCAGCACGTATTGCTGGGTCTCGTGGTTCTCTGGAAGCGATGATGAAGGGCTTGCAGGAAGAAGGCAAAAAAGAATTCCCGCTCATCATCAAATCCGATGTGCAGGGTTCCGCCGAAGCAATCCAGGGTGCGCTTGAAGAACTTGGCAACGACGAAGTCGGCGCACGTGTTGTGGCAGCTTCCGTTGGTGGTATCACCGAGAGCGACATCACTCTGGCGATTGCGTCCAAAGCACCAATCATGGCGTTCAACGTCCGTGCAAACAAACAGGCTCAGGAAGCTGCGCGTCGCGAAGGCGTCGAGATCCGCTACTACAGCGTGATTTACGACCTCATCGACGATGTGAAGTCCACTATGTCTGGCATGCTTGCTCCAGAACGTCGCGAAACCTTCCTTGGTTACGCAGACATCAAAGAAATCTTCAACATCACCAAAATTGGTCGTGTTGCAGGTTGTCTGGTCACCGAAGGTGTCGTTCAGCGTGGCGCACAGGTTCGCTTGCTGCGTGACAACGTCGTCATCCACGAAGGTGAGCTGGGTACACTTAAGCGCTTCAAAGACGAAGTCAAAGAAGTTGAATCCGGTGTTGAATGCGGCATGAACTTCACAAACTACAAGGATATGCGCGTCGGTGATGTCATCGAGTGCTTCCAGGTAGAAGAGATCGCTCGCTCCCTCTAAAAGAGTGAGAGCTAAACGAGCGAAATGAACATTCAGCAGCGCCGGCGCGGATTTATCCCCGTCGGCGCTCTGTTGTTCCAAACTCAAAGCAAATTGAGAGATAAAAATGGCAAAAGCACGCGATGAATTTGCAGGTCAGCCGTCTCAGCGCCAGTTGCGTGTAGGTGAGATTGTCCGCAAAGAACTGTCAGACATTTTGACACGTGGTCGGATCACCGATCCTGACTTAGATGGTGTTATTATCACGGTCCCGGAAGTACGCATGTCGCCTGATCTAAGATGGGCTGACGTTCTCGTCATGCCTATGGGTGGTCGCGATATCGATGTTGTCCTCACCGCACTTAAACGCAATGCAAAGTACCTTCGTGGGCAGGTCGCTCGACGCGTCACAATGAAATACACTTGTGATCTACGTTTTGTAGCCGATACGCGTTTTGATGATGATGATCTGATTACTCGACTGCTGCATGAGCCTAGCATCCGCAAGGACTTTGCTGATGGCGGCATCGATGACGATGATGATCAAGGTGATAACCGCGACTAGCTTTACAGAGCATATTGCCAAAGAAGAAGTCGTGGGTTTCAGACCAGAGTACGCGCTCAGAAGCGCAACGCATGCAAAGAATTAAGAGCTGAGAAGTATGGCGCGCAAACAGCAGCGACGTAGACCCCGTTTCCCTGTAAACGGATGGCTTGTGTTGGATAAACCTCTAAACCTGACCTCCAATGATGCATTGGGGCAGTTGAAGAGGATTTTTCATCCTGAAAAAGTTGGACACGCAGGAACGCTTGATCCGCTTGCGACCGGCTGCTTGCCTATCGCCTTTGGGGAGGCCACTAAAACGGTTCCATACATCATGGATGGACGAAAGGTTTACCGCTTTGAGGTGACCTGGGGCACGCAAACCACCTCTGATGATGCTGAAGGCGAACCGGTCAAGACCTCCGATGTGCGCCCAACACAAGATGAGATCCTCGAGGTTCTGCCTGAGTTCCGTGGCGCCATTGAGCAGGTTCCGCCAATCTTCTCTGCAATCAAAGTTGACGGAAACCGCGCTTACGATCTTGCCCGGGAAGGCGAAGACGTAAAGCTGGACGCGCGTACGATTGTGGTGCATCGCTTGGATCTGGTCGAGTGTCCAGATGAAAACCGTGCGGTTTTTGAAGCTGAATGCGGCAAGGGAACCTATGTTCGCTCACTGGCCCGTGACCTTGGTGAACGCCTTGGTACATGTGGCTATGTCACTGACTTGCGCCGGTTGTTGGTAGGACCATTCGGTGAAGAACAGATGGTTACTCTGGATGAACTTCGTGCTGCTAAAGAAACTATGGCGGTAGAAGTTGAAGAAGGGGAAGAGCCACCTGTTTTCGACCCTCACGAAAATTCAGAACTGATCGGACACATCAAGCCAGTTGAAGTCGCACTCCACCAGTTTGCAGAGGTGCCGATCACCTCTGATGCTGCTGCGAAGGTAAAGCGCGGTAATCCTGTTTTACTACGTGGCGCAAATGCACCGATTGGGCCCGAGGAAATCTATGTGGTTTCTGGAGGTAAGCTGATTGCTTTTGGTGAAGTCTCAAAAGGCCAGTTCAAGCCAAAACGAGTTTTCAATCTCTGAAGCCTTTTTGAAAGTGAAGCTCCACACATGAATGTAAATCATTGCGGGGCGCGGTCGCTGAAAGTCAAACTGTTCTATTGGGATTTATGGCTGCAAGCCTCTCAAGATTCTTCTGGTTTTTTGAGAGTTTTTCAGTCATAGTCCCGCCGCTGGGAAGCTACTGCTTGCCCGGTTATTATGTGTTGGCCTGACCCTGCTAGACGACATCTTGGCACGGCCCGAGCTCAACACATAGCTCTGTAAAAGAGCGCATGCCTTATGGGCATTTAATAAGAGGCAGTATGACTGCCATTAGATAAGGAAAAATCGATGTCGATTACGCCTGAAAAAAAAGCTGAACTGATCAAAGAATTTGCGATCAAAGAAGGTGACACTGGCTCTCCGGAAGTACAGGTTGCTATCCTTACGCACCGCATTACAGTTCTGACTGACCACTTCAAGGGTCATAAGAAAGACAACCACTCACGTCGTGGTCTTCTTAAAATGGTTGCACTTCGTCGTAAGCTCCTTGACTACGTTAAGGGTAAAGACGTTGCTCGTTACCAGTCCCTGATCGAGCGTCTGGGCATTCGTCGCTAAGACGAAGAATTCAAAGCGCGGCAGCGAAAGCTCGCCGCGTTTTCCTTACCCTCTCCTATTTCCAAGGTATTTCGGGAAATTGCGAGAGGTATATTCTGGATCAGATCGTTCTCTTCCAGAATGAACGCAGGCGAATGAAGACCTGGCAGGATTGCCAGAAGCTTACAGCGTATCTCCCAAAAGTGGAGGCCGGTTTTTGGTCAAAGGTACGCACAATCAAACAAAAGCTTCTCGCTGTCTTGCCTGCAATCGTTCGACCTGAAAAGGCATCGCGCCCTTGGTACTCAAGGAGTTGGTGCGCGCATTGCCGGCAAATGACAGCCTCAAGTTTGATGACGACCATCAGGCACTGAGGCGAACGTTAGGATAAAGATATGTTTGATATACATCGCGTGGAAGTAGATTGGGGCGGACGTCCGCTCATCCTTGAAACCGGCAAGGTTGCCCGTCAGGCAGACGGCGCAGTCATCGCAACATACGGCGAGACAAAAGTTCTCGCGACAGTCGTGTCCGCGAAGACCGCAAAGCCAGGTCAGGATTTCTTCCCACTTACCGTAAATTATCAGGAAAAGGCATACGCTGCTGGCCGCATTCCAGGTGGCTTCTTCAAGCGCGAAGGCCGTCCTTCCGAGCACGAGACCCTGACATCCCGTCTGATTGACCGTCCGATCCGTCCGTTGTTCGTAGATGGTTACAAGAACGAAACTCAGGTTGTTCTTACTGTTCTGTCTCATGACCTCGAGAACGCTCCAGACATTCTGGCAATGGTTGGCGCATCCGCAGCACTCACCATCTCCGGCGTTCCATTCATGGGCCCAATCGGTGGCGCTCGTGTTGGTTACATCAACGGCGAATACGTTCTGAACCCAACAGTTGACCAGATGGAAGAAACCGATCTGGACCTGATTGTTGCAGGTACGAATGACGCTGTTCTGATGGTTGAGTCCGAAGCTCAGGAACTGACCGAAGAAGTAATGCTCGGCGCTGTGATGTTCGGTCACAAAGGCTTCCAGCCAGTGATCGACGCTATCATTCAGCTGGCTGAAAAAGCTGCTAAAGAGCCACGTGAACTGAACCTGCCAGATCATTCTGAGCTGTTCGGTAAAGTTCAGGAGCTGGCTGCTGAAGAACTCGGCGCTGCTTACTCCATCACTGTTAAAACAGAGCGTAAAAACGCTGTTGATGCTGTGAAGGCGAAAGTTGTTGAAGCTCTTGTAACTGGTGAAGAAGGCGCTCCTGACGCGACTGTCATCTCCGACCTGTTCAAAAAGGCAGAAGCTGCAATCGTTCGTGGCCGTATCCTGGATACTGGTTCCCGTATCGATGGCCGTGACCTTTCCACTGTTCGCTCTATCGTTTCTGAAGTTGGCATGCTGCCACGTGCACACGGTTCTGCCCTGTTCACACGCGGTGAAACTCAGGCAATGGTTGTTGCAACACTGGGTACAGGTGAAGACGAGCAGTTCGTTGACAAGCTCGAAGGCACCACCAAATCTGCATTCATGCTGCACTACAACTTCCCTCCATACTCTGTAGGTGAAGCTGGTCGCATGGGTTCCCCAGGACGTCGTGAAATCGGTCACGGTAAACTGGCATGGCGCGCTGTTAACCCAATGCTGCCTGCACACCATGATTTCCCATACACCCTGCGTGTTGTTTCCGAAATCACTGAGTCTAATGGTTCTTCCTCCATGGCTTCCGTTTGTGGTGCATCCCTGTCCCTGATGGACGCTGGTGTTCCTCTGAAGGCTCCTGTGGCTGGTATCGCAATGGGTCTCATCAAGGAAGGCGAGCGCTTCGCAGTTCTCTCCGATATCCTTGGCGACGAAGATCACCTCGGCGATATGGACTTTAAAGTTGCAGGTTCTGCAAACGGCATCACTGCACTGCAGATGGACATCAAGATCGACGGTATCACCGAAGAGATCATGAAAGTCGCTCTGGAGCAGGCTAAAGGCGGTCGCGTTCACATTCTTGACGAGATGGCAAATGCAATCACCGAAGCTCGTTCTGAGCTGGGTGAGCATGCTCCACGCATCGAAGTGATCAAGATCCCAGTAGACAAGATCCGTGAAGTGATCGGTTCTGGCGGTAAAGTTATCCGCGAGATCGTTGAAAAGACCGGCGCGAAAGTGAACATCGAAGACGACGGCACCGTTAAGGTGGCTTCTTCTGACGGTAAAGCGATTAAAGCTGCTCTCAACTGGATCAACTCCATCGCTGCTGAGCCAGAAGTTGGCGTAATCTACGAAGGCACAGTTGTTAAGACTGTTGACTTCGGCGCATTCGTAAACTTCTTCGGCGCACGCGACGGTCTGGTTCACATCTCCCAGCTGGCTCCACGCAAAGTTGCGAAAGTAACTGACGTGATCAAAGAAGGCGACAAAGTCTTCGTTAAGCTGATGGGCTTTGATGAGCGCGGTAAAGTTCGCCTTTCCATGAAAGTTGTCGATCAGGAAACTGGCAAGGAAATTCCTCGCGAAGAAGCTGCACCAGCTCCTGCAAAAGACTAAGCTTTTCTAGCTAAATTCAAAAAAAAGCCGGTTCAGAAATGGACCGGCCTTTTTCTTGTTTCAAGCTCACTCCGCTGCGCTCTTAGAGGTCTGCGCCTTAAGTCGTGAGTGTCCGGCCAGAATATACAGCCCGCTCAATACGATAATCGCGGAGCCTGCCAGTGTCATGGCATCGGCGGTCTCGTCAAAAATCAGGAAGCCGAGCAGGAGGCCGAAAAGCAATCGGGAGTACCGGAAAGGGGTGACGACGGACACCAGCCCGGTGCGCATGGCAACAGTGAGCGAATAATAAGCGCCAATGCCGACAAGAGTGCCCGCAGCGATGACCAATCCGCTGAAGAGATCAGGCCAGACAAACCCGCCAGACCAGAATGAGTAAGCTGCACCAGTTGGGATAAGCACCGCAAAGCCGTAAACACCAAGCTGCATGTTGGAAAGGGCTGGGGGAGCCGCTCGCGTTGCCAGATCACGCCCGGCAAATCCAATCATACCGATGATGGCAAGGATCGAGGTCACCTGAAAGCTCTCTGAACTTGGTTGGATGATCATCAGCACGCCGATGAAGCCGATCAGAATCGCAAGCCACCGCTGCCAGTTCACGCGCTCGCCAAACAACACGGCAGCGCCCAGAGTGACTGTAATTGGAGTGGCCTGAAGAATAGCAGAGGTGCTGGAAAGTGTGTTCAGCGCCAGTGACAGCAGGAAAAACAGCCGCCCCGTAATTTCAAAAACCGCACGCGTGTAAAGTGTTGCCTTCAACGCTTCCGGCGTAAAAGCCCGTTCACCGCGTCTCCAGGTCAACAGCAAAAAGCCGAATGTGCCGCCGATACCAAACAACATCAGTGTTTGCCCAACGGGCACTGAAGCCGTCGCTGTCTTAAGCAGCGTATCCTCAATGGCAAACCCCAGCATTGCAAGCACCATCCAGGCGCTGCCGCGAATATTATCCATAATAGTATCCCCTTGCGGGAGCAGCTGCCTGGGTCTCGGAAACGCGTGAAAACGCAACCCTGCTGCATTTTTAAGTTCTGTAAAGATGAGAGCGCATTCTCGAAAACAGATCTTGGTTTTCGAGCAGGAGTACGCGTTAAAACAAAGATTTAGAGTCTGATGCGTGCATGGTGTGAACACACCGTACTCTGAGTAAGCTATCCGCTATCTTAGCGCAAGAATATGAGTTCCACGCGGGTTTCTATTCAGGTGGACTTGAGAATTCCTCATAGCTGGTGCGGTTTTAGCACCGCGCGGCTTTGCCGGCGGTGTTGAAGCATGGGTTCCCGAAAGTTCGGGAGTGAGCAAGGCGAGCAGGCAGTGCCTGCGCATTGTAAGTAAATTAGTTTCTTCGGCATTGG